>SECS01000051.1 GCA_004211435.1 Novosphingobium sp.
GACCGGCAGCAGCCCCTCGTCGGCGATCTTCTTCTGCCAGACCGGCGGCGCCAGGGTGTGGACGTTGTTGCCCTCGCTATCGACCGCGACCGTCACCGGCATGTCCTCGACGGTGAATTCGTAGATCGCCTCCATGCCGAGGTCGGCGAAAGCGATGACCTCGGCCTTCTTGATCGCGCGCGCGACCAGATAGGCGGCGCCGCCTACCGCCATCAGGTAGGCCGACTTGTGCTGGGCGATCGACTGCGTCGCGGCCGGGCCACGCTCGGACTTGCCGACCGAGGCGAGCAGGCCGAGATCGAGCATCGTGTCGGAGAACTTGTCCATGCGCGTCGCGGTCGTGGGACCGGCCGGGCCGACGACCTCGTCGCGGACCGGATCGACCGGGCCGACGTAGTAGATCACGCGACCCTTGAAATCGACGGGCAGTTCCTCGCCCTTGGCCAGCATGTCGGCGATGCGCTTGTGCGCGGCGTCGCGGCCGGTCAGCATCTTGCCGTTGAGCAGCAGACGATCGCCCTGCTTCCAGCCCTGCACGTCTTCGGCAGTCAAGGTATCGAGATCGACCTTCTTGGCTTCCTTGCTCGGCGCCCACTGGACCTTGGGCCATTCGTCGAGCTTGGGAGTCTCGAGGAAGCTCGGCCCCGAACCGTCGAGCGTGAAATGCGCGTGGCGCGTGGCGGCGCAGTTGGGGATCATCGCGACGGGCTTGCCGGCGGCGTGGCACGGCCAGTCGAGGATCTTGACGTCGAGGATCGTGGCGAGACCGCCGAGACCCTGCGCGCCGATGCCCAGCGCGTTGACCTTGTCGAAGATCTCGATGCGCAACGCCTCGATGTCGTTCTGCGGGCCGCGCAGCTTGAGCTGGGCCATGTCGATCGGCTCCATCAGGCTCTGCTTGGCAAGCTTGACGCAATGTTCGGCCGTACCGCCGATGCCGATGCCGAGCATGCCCGGCGGGCACCAGCCGGCACCCATCTGCGGCAGCATTTCGACCACCCAGTCGACGATCGAATCCGACGGGTTCATCATCTTGAACTTGGACTTGTTCTCGCTGCCGCCGCCCTTGGCCGCAACGTCGACCGAGATCTTCGAACCCGGGACCATCGAGACCGACAGCACCGAGGGGGTGTTGTCCTTGGTGTTGCGGCGGGTGAAGGCAGGATCGGCGAGGACCGAGGCGCGCAGCTTGTTTTCGGGGTGGTTGTAGGCGCGGCGCACGCCCTCATCGACGACTTCCTGCAGCGACTTTTCGCTCTCGAGCCGGCAGTTCTGGCCCCATTCGACGAAGACGTTGACGATGCCCGTGTCCTGGCACAGCGGGCGGTGGCCTTCGGCGCACATGCGGCTGTTGGTCAGGATCTGCGCGATCGCGTCCTTGGCGGCCGGGCCCTGCTCGGCCTCGTAGGCGTCGCCGAGTGCGCGGATGTAGTCCATCGGGTGGAAATAGCTGATGTACTGGAGCGCGTCCGCGACGCTTTCGATGAGGTCTTCCTCACGGATGGTCACCATGTCGGCCATTGTGCTTGTCCCTATGCTCGCCTCTTCGGGCCAGAAATGCGCGGTCGCCATAGGCGCGAGAGCGGCCTCCGTCAAAGCGCTTGGCGAGCTTGCGGGCTTCGCCTAGAAGCGGGCGGCTTTGCGCCGGGGGAATGGGCAGAACGGGGCCTTTTCCCCAATGGACGCGCAATGGAGCGCAATAGGGATTGCATTCGATGACTTTGACCGAAAACCGGCCCGCAGGTAACGCTTCGGGGGCTTCCGACGCGGCCCGCCGCGCGATGATCGACAGCCAGCTTCGCACCAGCGGCGTCAACGAGCCCTGGGTGCTCACCGCCATGTCGCGCGTCGCGCGTGAGGACTTCGTTCCCGAGAACGCCAAGGCCTCGGCCTATATCGACCGCGCCGTGCCGCTGGGCGAAGGCCGCTTCCTGGCCGCACCGGTGGTCCACGGCATGCTGCTGACCGAAGCCCGTCCCACCGCCGAGGACAAGGCGCTGATCGTCGGCGACGCCAAGGGCTATCTCGCCGCACTGCTCGGCCCGCTGGTCGGCTCGCTCGACGCGATCGATCCGGCCGACGCCGCCAAGCGCCGGTCGAAGGGTCCCTACTCGCTGATCGTCGTCGACGGCGCGATCGAGGAACTGCCCGCGGCGCTCGGTGCCCAGCTCGCCGAAGGCGGCCGCATCGTCACGGGCCTGGTGCTGCGCGGCGTGACGCGTCTGGCGGCCGGCCGCAAGGCCGCGGGCGATGTCGCCCTGCTGCCGCTCGCCGAGCTTGGCATCCCCGCCCTTCCCGAATTCGCAGCTCCGAAGCGCTGGAGCTTCTGAACGTGCCATCTATCGGTCCACGGGTCTGGCTGCTGGCCGGAGCCGCCCTCGTGGCGACTCCGGCGGCAAGCCCGGCGTGGGGCGAAGACCTGCGGTCCGCGCTGATCGCCGCCTACAATACCAATCCGACGCTTCAGGCCGCGCGCGCCAACCAGCGTGCCACCGACGAAGACGTGGCGATCCAGAAGGCGCCCGGTCGCCCGTCGATCACCGGCCAGGCGACGCACACCGAATTCGTCCGGCAGAGCGGCAACAATTTCACCGCGCCCGACCGCAATCTCAACGCCCAGCTCTCGCTGTCCGTGCCGATCTATTCGGGCGGATCGGTGCGCAACGGCGTGAAAGCGGCCGAGACCCGGGTCGAAGCCGGCCAGGCCGACCTGCGCGGCACCGAGAGCTCGGTGTTCAGCCAGGTCGTCGGCGCCTATATGGACGTCATCCTCAACGAGGCCGTGGTCGGGCTTAACCGCAACAACGTCCAGGTGCTCGAGGTCAATCTCCAGGCGACGAGCGACCGGTTCGAGATCGGTGACCTGACGCGCACCGACGTCGCCCAGTCGCAGTCGCGGCTGGCCCTCGCACGCGGCGATGCGCGCACCGCCGAGGCCAACCTCGTCGAAGCGCGCGAACGCTATATCCGGCTGGTCGGCCTGACGCCGGGCCTGCTCGATGCGCCGCCGCCGTTGCCCGGTCTGCCCGCGAGCCCCGACGAGGCGGTGACCGTCGCGATCGACAACAATCCCGACCTCGCCGCCGCGCACGAGCGTCGCAAGGCGGCGGGCTACGACGTCAAGGTCGCAGGCTCGGGCCGACTGCCGACGCTGAGCGCCTTCGGCCAGGGCGCCTACAACGACTATTACGGCACGCTCGGCGGCAGCCTGGGCGGAGTCCAAACCTTCGCGCAGAACGAGACCACCGCGCAGGTCGGCCTGCGCGCCTCGATCCCGATCTTCCAGGGCGGCCGCCCCGCCGCGCAGCGCCGCCAGGCCCAGGCGCGCGAGGGCGCGGCGATGGAGCAGGAGATCGAAGTCGAGCGCGGCGTCATCGCGCAGGTCCGCTCGGCCTATTCGTCGTGGCAGGCCTCGAACGAGATCATCGCCTCGACCCAATCGGCGGTCGATGCCGCGGGCTTGAGCCTCGAAGGCGTGCGCGCCGAGAACTCTGTCGGCAACCGCACGATCATCGACATCCTCGACGCCGAGCAGGAACTGCTGCGCGCGCGGGTCCAACTCGTCACCGCACGGCGCAACGCCTATGTCGCCGGCTTCTCGCTCTTGGCGGCCATGGGCCAGGCCGAAGCCCAGGATCTCGGGCTCGAAGGCGGGCCGCTCTACGACCCCGAAACCAACTACAAGCGCGTGCGCGGCAAGTGGTTCGACTGGGACGACGATCGGGCGCCGAAGCCGCAATCGACACGCACCGTTGACACGCCGCCCCAGGACGGCGAAATTCGCGGTTCGGAAGCGACGACGATTCAGTCGACCAATACCAGTGCGCCAGGGGGTCAATAGCGCAGATGCGTAATGCCGGAGAGCCGACCGTCGAGGAAATCCTCGAATCGATCAAGAAGGTGATCGCGCGCGACAATCGCGCCGGTGCCGTCGAGACGCGTCGTCAGCGCGAAACCCACGGCGTGACCGAAACCGCCTTCCCGCAGGCCAAGGAAGCGCCTGAGGAAGACGTGCTCGATCTCGCCGACGAAGGCCAGTTCGCCCCGGTCGACCTCGCGCAGGACGACGAGGACGAGGACGAAGCCCCCGAGGCCCCGCTGCTGACCGACGACGTCCGCAGCTCGATGCAGGATTCGCTCGCCGCGCTCGCCATGCTGGCGCAGCCGGGCGTGCCGCCGCAGATCGTCCGTTCGGGCGAAACCTCGCTCGAAGGCATGGTGCGCGACCTGCTGCGCCCCGAGCTCGCCAAGTGGCTCGACAAGAACCTGCCGCCGATGGTGGAGCGGATGGTCGCCACCGAAATCGCCCGGATCGTCGGCAAGAAGGGCTGATCCGGCCCTTCCCGCCAAGGCCATTTCGTCATGCCCAAGCCCGATCCCGCGCTGCTCGACCCGGCGCGCTACCCGTTTAGTTGTGCCATCGAGACCCGCTTCAGCGACATCGACGTCAACCAGCACATCAACAACGTGTGGCTGGTCTCGATGCTGCAGGAAGCGCGCGTGCGCTTCCACCGCGCGGCCGGCTATACGCCGGGTGCCAGCGAAGATGAGGGTGGCGGCCCCAGTTCGATGGTGGCCAGCATTACGGTCGAGTATCTCGGCCAGAGCCACTTTCCCGCGCCGCTCGAGATGCACGTCGCACCCGCGCGGCTGGGCAACACCAGCTATACGCTGAACCAGCTCGTCACCCAGGACGGCCGGATCGTGGCCTATGCCCAGGCGGTCATGGTCTGCGTCGACGCACAAGGCCCGGCGTCGCTGCCCGAAGCCTTCCGGAGCAACTCCGAGCGCTGGATGATGCGCGCGTGAGCGAAGCCGCAGCGCCGGAGACGGTCGCTCAGGCCGAACGTGCGCTCGAGATTCTCGGCGGCTTCCGCACCCAGAGCCACATCATGATCTGTGCCGAGGCCGACAAGGCCAAGTGCTGCGACTACGAAACCGGCGCCGAGGCCTGGGGCTTCCTCAAGAAGCGGCTCAACGAACTAGGGCTGGGCGGCAAGGCCGGGGTGCTGCGCAGCAAGGTCGGCTGCCTGCGCGTCTGCATGGCCGGGCCGGTGGCTGTCGTCTATCCCGAGGGCGTCTGGTACCACTCGTGCACGCCGCCCGTGCTCGAACGGATCATCCAGGAGCACGTGATCGGCGGCGTTCCGGTCGCGGAATACCGGCTCGATCCGCCGATCGACTAACGCTGGTCTTCCTCGTCCTCGAGCGGATCGACGATCGCCTCGTCATGACCCGTGCCGTGCGAGAGGAACACCAGCCCCATCAGCGCCGACATCAGCAGCATCATGAAGCCGATGCCCAGCGCGGTCGCGATGTAGAAGTGGACCGAGACGAAGCCGTTCTCGCGATAGAGCAGCACGCAGGCGCCGATCACCATCGTGATCGTGACCGACAGCATCAGCCACATCAGCCGCCGGAATCGCGCCCAGGCAAAGGCGGCAACCGCGGGATCGTCGAGGGGCGAACGGGGAATCATCGCATCGCCTTGCGCCTTGCCGCGGCTCGTCGCAAGCATCGATGCGACGAACTGGCACTTCCCCCCGCGCTGTGGCATAGTCTGCTGCCCCCAGTCCTGAACGACGGCGAACCGGGAGAGCAGCCAATGACCATTGCGCGCCTGATCGAAGGCAGAGACGCTGCCATCGTTACCTGCAACACCGATACCCTGGTACGCGAGGCGATCGCGCTTCTCGCCGAGCGCCGCATCGGCGCGATGCCCGTGCTCGAGAACGGCAAGGTCGCCGGCATCTTCTCCGAACGCGACGTGATCTACCAGCTTCAGGCCCAGGGCCCGGCCATGCTCGAAGCGAAACTGGGCACGGTCATGACCAGCCCCGCGGTGACGGTCGATCCCGAGACCTCGGTGCTCGCCGCGCTGTCGCTGATGACGCGGCGCCGCATTCGCCACCTGCCCGTGGTGCGCGGCGACGACATGGTCGGGCTGGTCTCGATCGGCGACCTCGTCAAATACCGCATCGAACGCATCGAGTCCGAGGCCGAAGCCATGCGGGCCTATATCCAGACCGCCTGATCGACCGATGTTTGCAGAAGAAACGGCGGCGTGCGGCCGCCGAAAAGGAATCATGACCGTCAGAATCCTGCTGGCCGCCCTGGCCGTCGCTCCCGCAGTCATTTCCCATGCCGCCGCGGCCCAATCGGCCGGCGATGCCCCGCCGGCGGCCGACGTCGACGCACTCGATCCCGGCATCCGCAAGATGATCGATACGGCGATCGCCAAAGGCAACGAGGCCACGGTCACCAGCGTGCTCGCCGTCGCGCGCCAGGCGGCACCCGACGCCAAGGCCGAGATCGACCAGCTCGAACAGCAATGGCGCAGCCAGTTGGCCGACCAGAAGGTGCGGGCCCACGAGCGCCACCTCGCCGAACTGCGCGCCGCCAGCGCGCTCGAGAACTGGAAGGGCGAGGTCGAATTCGGCGCCTCGCGCTCGACCGGCAGCACCACCAATTTCGGTCTGCTCGGCTCGCTCGACCTCAAGCGCGAGGGCATCGACTGGACGCACCAGCTTTCCGCGCGCGCCGAAGTCCAGAGCACCAACGGGATCACCACGGCCGAGCGGACCTTCGCCGCCTGGCAGCCCAATTACCGCGTCCAGGCCAAGACCTATGCCTATGGCCTCGCGCAGTACGAGCACGATCCCTTCGCCGGCTACGACAGCCGCTACACGCTCGGCGGCGGCCTCGGCTACCGCGCGCTGAGCTCGGATCGCGTGAAGCTCGAGTTCGAGGGCGGTCCGACCCTGCGCCGGGTGCTCGAAGTCGACGGCGACGTTCAGTCGCGCCTGGCCGGACGCGGTTCGATGAATTTCGCCTGGCGCGTCACGCCGACCCTGAGCTTTTCGCAGAAGACCGCGGTCTATGTCGAAGGCGCCGACGGCAACGTCGTCGCCAACACCGCGCTCGACACCAAGCTGATCGGCAATCTCAAGGCGCGCTTCTCGTACAATGTCCAATACGAGCGCAATCCGCCTATCGGCACGGCCGGTGTCAACACGCAGAGCCGCGCGACCTTCGTCTACGGGTTTTAGGCGTCCCGATCGTTCCCGGTCCGGGGAGGGGAAACTGATGGTGGTGGGGCTGTCAGCAAAAGCAGCGCTGCCTGAGAACCCCCTCCGTCATCGCTGCGGGATGCGGCCTCCCCGTGCCGGAGAGGAAGAAGACGCGCCCCCACCGCTTGCCGCGCCGTCGCCCAGCCCCTACATCGGGCCCATGGACAATGCCTCGCTGACTCTGAGCCCTTCGGCCGCCGCGCGCGTGTCGGCGATTGCCGCCAAGACGGGCAAGCCCGCGATCCTGCGGCTTTCGGTCGAGGGCGGTGGCTGCTCGGGCTTCCAGTACCAGTTCGGCCTGGCCGAAGCGCCCGATGCCGAGGATCTCGTGAGCGAGACCGACGGCGTCAAGCTGGTGGTCGATCCGGTGAGCCTCGATCTCGTCTCGGGTTGCGTCGTCGATTTCGTCGAATCGCTCGGCGGCGCGGCCTTTCGCGTAGAGAATCCCAATGCTGTTGCCGGCTGCGGTTGCGGATCCAGCTTCGCCGTCTAAAACCGCGCGATGATCAAAGTCGCCACGTTCAACATCAACGGGGTCAAGGCCCGTCTGCCGCGCCTGCTCGAATGGCTCCAGGAAACGCGCCCCTCGGTCGCCTGCCTGCAGGAGATCAAGAGCCAGGATGAGGGCTTTCCGATCCAGGATATCGAGGCGATCGGCTACAAGGCCATCTGGCACGGCCAGAAGGGCTTCAACGGCGTCGCCATCCTCGCCGACGGGGTCGAGCCCGTCGAGGTCCGCCGCGGGCTCGAGGGCGAGCCCGAGGACGAGCATTCGCGCTATATCGAGGCGGACGTGTTCGGCCTGCGGATCGCCTGCATCTACCTGCCCAACGGCAATCCCCTGCCCGGCCCCAAGTTCGACTACAAGCTGCGCTGGATGGAGCGGCTGCGGAAACGCATGCGCGAGATCAGCGCCGAGGAAGTGCCCGCGATCGTCACCGGCGACTTCAACGTCATTCCCGAGGACAAGGACGTCTGGTCGCCGTCCGCCATGGCAGCCGACGCGCTGATGCAGCCCGGATCACGCGATGCCTATGCGCGGCTGCTCGGCGACGGCTGGACCGACGCGCTCGACCTGCACAATCCGCGCGGCGGGGTCTGGACGTTCTGGGACTATCAGGCGGGCGCCTGGCAGCGCGATCATGGCTTCCGCATCGACCACGCGCTGCTGTCGCCCGAGGTGGCCGACCGTCTCGTCGCCGCCGGTGTCGACAAGGAATATCGCGGTCGCGAGAAATCGAGCGATCACACCCCGGTCTGGGTGCAGATCCGCGATTGAAGCCAGACCGTCATCCCCGCGAAAGCGGGGACCCTGGCCATCTTGTCGCGAGATTTCGGAATGAACCGCCAGCGGTCCCCGCTTTCCCGGGGATGACGTGGTCAGGATTGGAGGGCACGCCGGTCCGGCCTAGCCGAACCGGTCAACCCATCACCGATAGAAGACGTGATTGTCGATCCGCGTGACGCGGGCGAGGCGCCAGCCGGGCGAGACGCGCGCGGCGTGGAAGAACAGCGCGCCCTCGGCGGGGCTGCGCCAGGAACCGGCATCGGCGATCCGCGCGATCGCGACGGCTTCGCGCCAGTCCTGCGACCCGGTGTTGATCGTGGGCATCGAGCGGCCGCGCACGAAAGAGAACTGCGAAGGCTGGTAGACGACGCCGCAGTAGGATGCGGGGAAGCGGCCCGACTTCGAGCGGTTCACGACGACGCGACCGACGGCGAGCTGGCCGGGGAGCGATTCGCTCTTGGCTTCGAAGTAGATCGCACCGGCCAGGCAACGCATCTCGGATGAAAGCTCACCGCTCGATTCCTGATCGGCGACGAGTTCGGCGAGCGAAGCGGCGGGCGTGTCGGCCTCATTGTCCTGCGGTGCGGCGTCTGCGCTCTGCACCTGCGCTTCTCCCGGAAGCGGCTGGACGACGGGCTCGGAAATACTGTGGAGGGGTTCCATCATCACGGGCTCGAACGCTTTGTCCTGAGCCACGGCGCCCGAACCCTGGGCGCTTGCAAGAGCCGTCACGAGCGTAGCGGCGATCGCTACCGTGCTGGCCGGAAACAACTTGAATTTCATCAAACCAAATTCGAGTGCGGTGAACGCGCCCGACGCAGAAGGAACGAACCGCCGCGAACGGCGTTGAATATTCGTGGGCTCCTGCCGGCTGCCCCCCGTCTGCGTGCTTGCGAGGATTGCCGATCCGCAAATCCCGCCGCCTGCGCGTAGGTGAGGCGCCCCTCTGTTGCCCGTTCAGCCCGGAGTCAACTTTTGACTTCAGCTTATCCGATGAATCGTTCCGCCTGAGCGATGTCCAGCTCTATGATCCACAAGTCTCGATCCTGGGCTCCGCGGCGCATCACATAATCCCGGAATTCCTGTTTATTTTCAGGGTCTTCCACGCGCGATTCCTGCCATTTCCGGCTGCCGTCGAGCTGCGGCATGCGCTCGTAAGTGCGTGCGTTCGTGTCATTTTCGCACAGAACGAGCAGGATCGTTCCGGCCTCGCGTTCGCCCTTCTGGAGCACGGTCGCAAAGCCACCTTCGGCCTGGATTCGCCGAATCAGCCCCGCCGCTTCGAGATGGGCCGGAAGCCGTGAGTCCATGCTCAACGCAGCGCTTCGGCATAGCCCGCGAGCGAGGCCAGCGAGATTCGCGAACGCTGGAACGTCCCCGTACCGCGACCGATCTCCTCGCCGTCGCCGTCGATCAGTCGCGATTCGGCAACGAGCACGCGACGGCGGCCGCTGATCCAGCGGCCTTCAGCGATGACCGGACCGACGCGCACCGGCCGGGTAAAGTGGAGGTTGAACGAGGTGGTCAGCAGGAAGCGATCGGTAACCAGAGTGTTCGCCGCATAGAAGGCCGCGTCGTCGAGCATCTTGAAATAGATCGTCCCGTGCGCCGCGCCGGCTGCGTGATAATGGCGTTCCTGAACCTCGAAGGCGATCCGCGCCCGGCCTTCGCCGAGGACTTCGAGCCGGGAATCGAACAACTGGTTCACCGGGGCCGAGGCATAGAGCCCTTCGAGCGCGTGCCAGTGTAGCGCCGCACCCGAAACCTCCGGCTGCGGCGCGCTGTCAGGCGGCGTCGCGATCGATGACATTGCAGAGCAGGCCGTAGATCGCCTCGGGTCCCGGCGCGGCCGTCAGCGCCGCGTGCATTTCCTCGTCTCGCATCAGCCGCGAGATCGCCGCGAGCGCGTGGAGATGGGTGGCGCCGGCGTGCTCTGGCGAGAGCAGGCCGAAGATCAGATCGACCGGCCGGCCATCGACCGAGTCGAAGGCGACGGGCGCTTCGAGCCGGAGCAGCGCCGCGACCGGACGGGTGACGCCCGCGACGCGCGCATGCGGAATGGCGACGCCGCGGCCGAAACCGGTGCTGCCCAGCTTCTCGCGCTGTTCGATCTTGGACAGCACTTCGCCACGGTCGAGCGCGTAGACCGCGGCAAAGCGATCGGCGAGCAGGCCGAGAATCGCGGACTTGCTATCGGCGCGAATGGCACCGACGGCTTCCGGAAGGAGGGTGAAGAGAGCAGCCATTACCCGTCAAACATAGTCCACCGCCCGTTGCCAGAAGGTGTAAGCACCGCGACCCCGGGGTTTCCCGGGGGCGCGGCATTTCCTGGTCTGGAAGCAGGCGCGATTGAAAGCGTCAGGACGGCTCGACCCAGCCGATCGACCCATCGCCGCGGCGGTAGACCATATTATGCTTGCCGGTACCAGCGTTTTTGAACAGCAGCGCATTGGTGTTGCGCAGGTCGAGCATCATGACAGCGTCCGAAACGGTCGCTTCGGGAACGTCGACGCGAGTCTCGGCGATGACCACCGGGGCATCGACCGTGATCTCGTCATGCTCGTCGGCCGGCTCCTCGAAAATCACATAGGCCGCATCTTCGGCCTTCTGCGCATGCGAGCTCTGCTCATGACGATCGGTCAGACGCCGCTTGTAGCGACGCAGCTGCTTGTCGATCTTGTCGGTCGCCTGGTCGAGCGCGATGTGCGCGTCCTGCGCGATACCGGCGCCCTTGAGCACCAGGCCATGCATGACGTGGGTGACGATGTCGCAGCGGAATGCACCGGCCGGCGCACGACCGAAGGTCACCTGCGACGACAGCGCGCGGCTGAAATACTTGTCCACCACGGTGGAGAGACGCTCGCTGGCATGGGATTGCAGCGCTTCGCCCGTACTCATCTGATGACCGGATACTCGGATTTCCATGGTTCATCCTCCTTTGGGCTAAGGCTAGGGTGTCTCGACGCTCCAGAGAGGAGCCTTGAGAGTCTTGATAAACTCCGCGTGGGCCGCAAGTTCCGTCTCGCTCGCCGCATGCGGTCGGGCCGGGCGGAACACGCGGTCGGTGCGGATCGTAACCGTGGTCACGATGTCGTCGCGTTGATCCGCCGCAAGTTCGAGCCCGATCTGCCGACCGCCGCGCAGCTCGACATAGACCTGTGCGAGCAGCTCGGCGTCGAGCAGGGCACCGTGCTTGGTGCGGTGACTGCGGTCGACACCGTAGCGCGTGCAGAGCGCATCGAGCGAGAGCTTCGCCCCGGGATGACGCGTGCGCGCTATGGCGACGGTATCGACCATGCGCGAGCGACAGACCGGATCGAGGCTGCAGACCGCCAGTTCGGCGTTGAGGAAGCCGAAGTCGAAACCGGCATTGTGCGCGATCAAGGGAGAGTCGCCGATGAACTCGATCAGTTCTGCGGCGCGCTCGACGAACTTCGGCTTGTCGGCGAGGAAGGCCGCGGACAGGCCGTGCACGGCCTCGGCCTCGGCCGGCATGTCGCGCTCGGGATTGAAATAGGCGTGGAACGTGTTCCCGGTCAGCACCCGGTTGACCATTTCGATGCAGCCGATTTCCACCATCCGGTCGCCGCGCTGCGGATCGAGGCCGGTCGTCTCGGTGTCGAAAATGATCTCACGCATTAGAAGGAATATCTGCCTCCGCGGCGCGAGAGGCAAGGGGAAACGGCGATTAATCGCGTCCGGTCAGCCGATGGACCAGCTGCTGCACCGTATGACGCGTCTCGGCGAGCGAAGTGCCGGTATCGACGAGATAATCCGCCCGCGCGCGCTTCTCGGCATCGGGGACCTGCAGCTTGAGGATCTGCTCGAACTTCTCGACGGTCATACCGGGCCGGGCGAGGACTCGCGCCCGCTGGGCTTCGGCCGAGGCCGATACGACGACGACGGCGTCGAGCTGTTCCCAACCGCCCTTCTCGAACAGCAACGGGATGTCGAAGACGATCAGCGGGGTCTTCGCATGGTCGGCGAGGAAGGCCTCGCGCATCGCCCCGACCGCGGGATGGACGATCCGTTCGAGCCGCTTGAGCGCGTCGGCATCGCCGAAGACCGCGGCGCCGAGCTTGGGCCGATCGACCCCGTTCGGCCCCGTCGTCCCGGGAAAGGCCGCTTCGATCGCGGGCAGCAGCGCGCCGTTGGGCCCCTGCAACGCGTGAACCGCGGCATCGGCATCGAACACCGGCACGCCGAGGCCCTCGAACATCGCCGCGACCGCACTCTTACCCATGCCGATAGAACCGGTGAGGCCGAGGATGAACGGGGAGCGGGCGCCGTCCTCGCTCATGCGGCCAACCGCGCCCGCAGTTCGGCGTCATGTTCGCGCGGTGGCTTCACGCCGAAGAAATGCTCGAAGGCTTCGGCGGCCTGGCCGATCAGCATGGCCAGGCCATCGATCGTCGCGAAACCGGCCGAGCGCGCGTTCTGGAGGAAGGCCGTGTCGAGCGGGTGGGTGACGATGTCGTAGACCACCGAACCCGGCGGGGCATGGCTGAAATCGAAAGCCAGCGCCGGCTGGCCGTCCATGCCGAGCGGGCTGGCGTTGACGATCAGGTCGAGACAATCCTCACGATCGTCGAACGCGAAATCGGTCCGGTCGGCAAAGTGGCTCAGTGCGATCGCGTGGTGGTCATTGCCTTTCGCCAACTCGTCGAGCAGCGCACGGGCCTTGGCCACGTCGCGTCCCGCCAGGACGACGACACAGCCGCGGTCCGACAGCGCCGCGACGATCGCGCGGGCCGCGCCGCCCGTGCCGAGCACGCGCGCCATGCGGAAGTAGTGCTTGCGGTCGAGCAGGGGCCGCAACGGCTCGAGGAAACCGCCCGCGTCGGTGTTGTAGCCGATGAGCCGGCCGTCGTCGCCGCGCACCACGGTGTTGACCGCGCCGATCCGCGCCGCCAGCGGATCTATCGCATCGAGCAGCGGCATGATCGCCTGCTTGTGCGGCATCGTGACGTTGCAGCCGCGCCAGCCTTCGCGATCCCGCGCCCGCGCGACGTAGTCGGGCAGATCCGCCGGCGTAACGAGGCTGCGGCCATAGCTGCCGTCGAGCCCGAGCTTCTCGAGCCAGAAGCCGTGGATCGCGGGCGACTTGGACTGGGCGATCGGATCGCCGATCACTTCGGCATAGGGGCCGATCATCGCGGCAGGGCGTGCAGGTCGCGCAGCGCGCCGAGCACCGGCAGCAGCGGCATGCCGAGCACGGTGAAGTGATCGCCGTCGATCTCCTCGAACAGCTGCACGCCGAGCCCTTCGATGCGGAATACGCCGACGCAGCCCGCCACCGCCGGCCATTCGGCATCGAGATAGGCGGTGATGAACTCCTCGGACATCTCGCGGACGTGCAGCGTGGCCGTGGCCGCATGAGTCCACAAGGTCGCACCGTCGCGCACGAGCGCTGCGGCGCTGTGCAGATGCATGACGCGTCCGGAAAAGAAGCAGAGGTGCGCCTCGGCTTCCTCGCGGCTGCGCGGCTTGTCGAAGCGCTTGCCGTCGACCGCGACCAGCGAATCGCTGCCGAGCACGAGCGCCTCACGATGCTCGCACGAGACTGCGAAGGCCTTCTGTTCGGCGAGCAGCAGCGCGATCACTTCGGGCGGCTTGCCGCTCTGGCTCTCCTCGATCGCGCGTTCGTCGATATGCGCAGGCACGGCCTCGAACACGACGCCGGCGGCCTGCAGCATCGCCTTGCGCGATCCGCTCTGCGAAGCGAGGATCAGCATGGGGTCCGCAGTCATAATGGTTTGGCTCCGGGGGCTGGCTCGCCCGCAGCGTGGCGTTCGTTGAGCAGGTTTATCACGGCGGCAGCGGTTTCCTCGATCGAGCGTCGGGTGACGTCGATCACCGGCCAGCCGTTATCGGCAAACATGCGTCGTGCGAACTGCACTTCGCGATTTACCTTCTCGATATCCACATAGGCGGTCTCGGGTGCCTGGTTGAGCGAGAGCAGGCGGTTGCGGCGCACCTGGATCAACCGTTCGGGCGCGGTGGTCAGGCCGACGATCAGCGGCCGGCGCAAGCCGAACAGCTCGGTCGGCGGCGGGCTCTCGACCACGATCGGAATGTTGGCGACCTTGTAGCCGCGGTTGGCGAGGTAGATAGAGGTCGGCGTCTTCGACGAGCGCGACACCCCGGCAAGCACGATGTCGGCCTCCTCCCAGTCCTCCCAGGCAACGCCGTCGTCGTGGGCAATGGTGAACTGGATTGCCTCGACACGCTCGAAATAGGCATCGTCCATCAGGTGCTGGCGGCCGGGCTTGCCCTTGGCCTCTTGTCCGAGCACGTCCTCGAGCGCATCGGTCACGGCATCGAGCGCCGGCACCGATGGCAGGCCGAGCGCGCGGCAATGTTCTTCGAGCCGGGTGCGCGTTTCGCTGTTGACCAAGGTGAACAGCACGAGCCCGGGATTGGCGGCGATGTCGGTCATGATCCGGTCGAGATGCTGGCGCGAACGGACCATCGGCCAGAAGTGGCGGATGACGTCGGTGTCCTCGAACTGCGCGAGCGCCGCCTTGGCCACCATCTCCAGCGTTTCGCCGGTGGAATCCGACAGGAGATGGAGATGAAGACGCGACATGGATGCTCTTCTCGGACCGTGCCCTGGGGCGAGGGAAGGGCTGGGGATAAGCGCATGCATAAACCATGCGATAAGAGGTCTGACAACTTCGGCACGGGATTCGCTCCCCGATTCCCGACTCTCCCACCGCTCTTTGTGGACAGGTGGACGCGGCTACCCACAGGCTGGGGATAGGGGGGATAAGCCGTGCTTGACGGTAGGAGTCACGGAGTCGGTCCCCGCTGCCCTCTGTTCAGGACGGGACAAATCGGGCAAGGCGCCGCAAACCCCGATATCCACAGGGCCAACTGCTTACAGAATCCTTATATAAACTCTTTATTTTATTGGATTGGACCTATCCGAGATGCCCGGTCTCCTCCTGAGAACCCTGCGCGGTGAGAATGCTTCCGAGCGTCCGGTCTGGCTCATGCGCCAGGCAGGACGATACCTTCCCGAGTACCGCGCGCTGCGTGCCGAGAAGGGCGGATTCCTCGCGCTCGTCTACGATACCGACGCCGCTGCCGAGATCACGCTCCAGCCGATCCGGCGCTTCGGCTTCGACGGCGCGATCCTGTTTTCCGACATCCTGATCGTGCCCTACGCCATGGGCCAGGATCTCGAATTCCTGGTGGGCGAGGGGCCTCGGCTCTCGCCCAAGCTCGTGGACAGCACGCTGGATAGCCTCAGGGCCGTCCCTGAGCGCCTCTCGCCGATCTACGAGACCGTGTCCAAGGTCCGCGCCGGCCTCGGCGCTGGAAGGACCCTCCTGGGCTTTGCCGGCAGTCCGTGGACCGTGGCCACCTACATGGTCGCCGGCGAAGGTAGCCGCGACCAGCATGTCACGCGCGCTCTGGCCTATCGCGATCCGCAGGCGTTCCAGGCGATCATCGATGCGATCATCGCGGTCACCGTCGAATATCTCGCCGGCCAGGTCGCCGCGGGGGCGGAGGCCGTGCAGCTGTTCGATTCCTGGGCCGGCAGCCTTTCGCCGTCCGAATTCGAACGCTGGGTGATCGCACCGAACGCGACGATCGTCACCGCGCTCAAGCGGCGTTTTCCCGAGCTTCCCGTCATCGGTTTCCCCAAGGGGGCCGGCGAGAAGCTGCCCGCCTATGCCCGCGAGACGCGCGTCGACGCGCTCGGTCTCGACGAGACGATCGATCCGCTGTGGGCGGCCAAGACCCTGCCCGAAGGCCTGCCCGTCCAGGGCAATTTCGATCCGCTGCTGCTCGAGGCCGGCGGCGCCGAGATCGACATCCAGGCGCGCCGGATCCTCGACGCCTTCGCCGACCGGCCACACGTGTTCAACATCGGCCACGGTATCGGCCAGCATACGCCGATCGAGCATGTCGAACAGCTGCTGGCCTTCGTCCGCGGCTGGCGGCGTCCGTAGCGGCTCGCTATGTTCAGTTCATGCAGCAGGTTCTCGCGATGACCTATCTCTGGCTCAAGGCCGGCCATATCATCTTCGTGATCTTCTGGATGGCCGGGCTGTTCATGCTGCCGCGCTATTTCGTCTACCATCAGGAGGCCGCGCCGGGTTCGCCCGAGGAAAGGCTGTGGATCGATCGCGAGCGCAAGCTGCTCAAGATCATCCTCTGGCCGGCGCTGACCGTGGTATGGGTGCTCGGCCTCGCCCTGGCCGTGTCGATCGATGCCTTCGGGCAGGGCTGGTTCCATGCCAAGCTTGCTTTCGTGCTGGCGCTGACCGCTTACCACGTCTGGCTGGCGGGCTATGCGACGGCCCTGGCGCGGGGCGAACGCAAGCTCACGGGCAAGAAGCTGCGCCTGCTCAACGAGGTGCCGGGTATCGCCGCCGCGCTGATCGTCGTGCTGGTCGTGGTCAAGCCGTTCTGACCGAAGGGGTAACCGATGTTCTCGTTCCTGCTCGCGGCCGCAGCGGCCAACCAGGTGCCCTTCTCGAAGGATCGCGACGTGCGCTGCCTGGCCGCCTATCTGGTCGCGGCGGGCGAGGCGCAGGACGACGCCTCGGTCTCGGCCGAGGACAAGGCCGGCATCCAGTCGATCGTCATGTATTTCCTCGGCAAGCTGTCGGCCAGACGTCCCGATGCCGATCTGCGCGGCGAGGTCATGACGCTGGTCGGCTCGCCCGGCTATTCGGCCCTGCTCACCGCCGATATCCAGAATTGCAGCGCCGAGGCCGAGGAACGGGGCAAATACCTGTCGAGCTTCGGTGACACGCCCGATCCCGCGAAACCCGCCGCAGCGAAGCCCTAGTTCGGCGCGCACGCGATTGACGCCGGCGCGGCGTCCACCTATGTAGGACACCGTCTCTACCGGCAGATGACGGCGATTTTTCGCGCCATCACGATCCGCTTTCTCCAAGCCCTTCGATCGGCCGGCCATCCAGACGCTCAAACATCCGCAAAATCGGACTCACAATGCATCTCAAAGAACTCAAGAAGAAAACCGCTGCCGAGCTGGTCGAAATGGCCGAAGAGCTCGAGATCGAAGGCGCATCGACCCTGCGCCGCCAGGACCTGATGTTCGCCATCCTCAAGGAAGTGGCGGAAGACGGCGAGGAAATCATGGGCCTCGGCACGATCGAGGTCCTGACCGACGGCTTCGGCTTCCTGCGCAGCCCCGAGGCGAACTATCTCGCCGGTCCCGACGACATCTACGTCTCGCCGAACCAGGTCCGCAAATGGGGCCTGCGTACGGGTGATACGGTCGAAGGCGAAATTCGCGCGCCAAAGGACGGCGAGCGCTATTTCGCCCTGACCAAGCTGACCAAGGTCAACTTCGACGATCCCGACGCCGTGCGTCATCGCGTCAACTTCGACAACCTGACCCCGCTCTATCCCGACGAGCGCCTCATCCTCGACACGTCGGACCCGACGCTCAAGGACAAGTCGGCGCGCGTGATCGATCTGATCAGCCCGCAGGGCAAGGGCCAGCGCGCGCTGATCGTCGCGCCGCCGCGTACGGGTAAGACCGTCCTGCTGCAGAACATCGCCAAGGCCATCACCGACAACCATCCCGAAGTCTTCCTGCTGGTCCTGCTCGTCGACGAGCGTCCCGAGGAAGTCACGGACATGCAGCGCTCGGTGAAGGGCGAGGTCATCTCCTCGACCTTCGACGAACCCGCGCAGCGCCACGTCCAGGTCGCCGAGATGGTCATCGAGAAGGCCAAGCGCCTCGTCGAGCACAAGCGCGACGTCGTCATCCTGCTCGATTCGATCACGCGTCTGGGCCGTGCCTACAACACCGTGGTGCCGAGCTCGGGCAAGGTCCTGACCGGCGGTGTCGACGCCAACGCCCTGCAGCGTCCCAAGCGCTTCTTCGGTGCGGCGCGCAACATCGAGGAGGGCGGTTCGCTCTCGATCATCGCCACGGCCCTGATCGACACGGGCAGCCGCATGGACGAGGTCATCTTCGAAGAGTTCAAGGGCACGGGTAACTCCGAAATCGTCCTCGATCGCAAGGTCTCGGACAAGCGCATCTTCCCGGCGCTCGACATCGGCAAGTCGGGCACGCGCAAGGAAGAGCTGCTGGTTCCCAAGGACCAGCTCTCGAAGATGTGGGTCCTGCGCCGTATTCTCATGAACATGGGTACGATCGACGCGATGGAATTCCTGCTCGACAAGCTGAAGGACTCGAAGACCAACGAGGACTTCTTCGCGACCATGAACCAGTAAGCGCGGAGCATGATGGACCTCGCTCTCCTCGCCGCGGCGGCTTCGGCCGCTGCACCCGATCTCACGGCCGGCAACATCTGGGACCTGATCGTCAAGGACTTCGCCAACATCGGCACGCCGACGGCCCTCGCGGCCTTCGCGCAAGTGCTGATGATCGACATCGTCCTGGCCGGCGACAACGCCATTGTCGTCGGCGCGCTGGCGGCGGGTCTGCCGGACTCGCAGCGCAAGAAGGTCATCGCCATCGGCGTGCTCGCCGCGCTGGTGCTGCGCGTGATCTTCGCGCTGACCGTGACCTGGCTGCTCGGCATCGTCGGCCTGGTCCTTGCGGGCGGCGTCCTGCTGCTCTGGGTGGCCTGGCGCATGTACCGCGACATCCAGGGCCATAGCGGCGCCGAACAGTCGCCGGGCTCGCCCGAGATCGAAGGCGACGAGAAATCGGGCCTGACCGCGTCGAAGAGCTTCGCCTCGGCCGCCTGGGCCGTCGCCGTAGCCGACGTCTCGATGAGCCTCGACAACGTGCTCGCCGTCGCCGGCGCGGCGCGCGAGCATCCGGGCATCCTGATCGTCGGGCTGATCTTCGCGGTCGCGCTGATGGGCGTCGCGGCGAACATCATCGCCAAGTACATCGAGCGCTATCGCTGGATCGGCTGGATCGGTCTTGTCGTGATTCTCTACGTCGCGGTGAAGATGATCATCGACGGCTGGGCGGAAGTGACGCCCTACGTCTTCGGATAACGACGTTTTCGAACAAACGGAAAGGCCGGCGAGGGAAACCCCGCCGGCCTTTTTCGTTCGCGCTCTGACCTGAGGTCAGGGTAGCAAAATCGTCGATCCCGTCGTCTTGCGCGCCTCGAGCGCGCGGTGCGATTCCGCGACCTCGGCGAGGGCGAAACGCTGGCCGATCACGGCCTTGACCACGCCGCGTTGCATGCGGTCGAACAGCCGTTGTGCCGTATGCGCGAGATCGGCGGGGGTGGCGATATAGTCGGCCAGGGTCGGCCGGGTGGCATAGAGCGAACCGCCGCGCATCAGCTCGAGCAGGCTCACCGGCGGTACCGCGCCCGAGGCATTGCCATAGCTCGCGATCAGCCCGCGCCGCTTGAGGCAGGCGAGCGAGGCCGCCCAGGAATCCTTGCCAACGCCGTCGTAGACCGCGTCTACCCCATTGGGCACGATTGTCCGAACCTGCTGTACCAGATCGGTGAACGATCCGGTCAGACTGTGATCGGCGTCGACGCTCACGGCCTTCTCGGGCGTGCCGGCGTGAGCGATCACGACCACGCCTTTGTCGCGCAACCAGGGAACGAGAATCGAACCGACCCCGCCTGCCGCCGAATGCACGAGCGCGACCTGGCCGGGCTGCAGCGAAATCGTGTCTTCGGCCAGATAGCAGGCGGTGAAGCCCTTCAGCATCGTCGCCGCCGCATCTTCGGACGAAATGCCGTCAGGGATCGCGACGATCCGATCGGCGGGCAGGATCCGGTGTGTGGCATAAGCGCCCGGCGCGGAAACCGAGCCGACTCGGTCGCCCACGACAAAGTCGCTCACCCCGCGGCCCAGCGCGACCACCGTGCCCACGCTCTCGGAGCCGAGCGCGATGGGGAAGGGGGCGTCGTAGAGGCCCGTCCGAAAATAGGTATCGATGAAGTTGAGGCCGATCGCCTCGTTCGCCACCAGCACTTCGCCCGGACCGGGCTGGCCCGGGTCGAAGTCCTCGCGCTCGATCACTTCAGGCCCGCCGAACTTGCGGACCACCATGCGCCAGGGCTGGGTCACGGCTCAGCCCAGATGCTGCGCGAAGAAGTCCGCGGTGCGCTTGTCCGCGAGCTTCGCGGCCTCTTCGTTGCGGCGCACGCCGTGCTCGGCGGCGAAGCCGTGATCGAGGCCCTCGTAGTCGTGAAGCGTGACATGCGGATTGTCGTCGAGGCCTGCGTGCATCGCCTTCTGCGCCTCGGGCGAGACGAAGCCGTCGGCCGTCGGCACGTGGAGCAGCAACGCCTTGGCGATCGCGTGCGATTCGCCCAGCATCTGGTCGATGCCCACGCCATAGTAGCCTACCGAGGCGTCGATATCGGTGCGCGCGGCGGCCATGTAGGCGACCTTTCCGCCCATGCAGAAGCCGACGAGCCCGACCTTGGCGACGCCCTGTTCGCGACGGATCCAGTGGATCACGGCTTCGACGTCCTGGATGCCCAGGTCGAAGTCGTGCTTCATCATGTAGCCGACGGCTTCCTGGAACTGCTCGGGAATGTCGGAATCGAGCTCGATGCCCGGCTTTTGGCGCCAGAACACGTCGTGCGCCACGGCGAGATAGCCCTGGGCCGCCCAGTCCTCGACCTTCTTCTCGATACCGGGATTCACCCCGAAGATTTCCTGGATGACGATGATCGCACCGCGCGGCGTGCCTGCCGGCTTGGCGACATAGGCGGGGATGGTGCCGGCGCCGTCGAGCGTCGGGAGCGTCGTGTTGGTCGTCATCGGGGCTCTCCTGCGGGGTAGGGGGTCGCTATTCCTAGGCCCCGGCGATGGACTTTGCCAAGGGCGTGTGTCACCCATGCTGCATCCGCGCAAAGCCCGAGGAAGCGTCATGAAAGTCAATGTCGAGATCGATTGCTCGCCCGAGGAAGCGCGGCGGTTCCTGGGCCTGCCCGACGTCAGCAAGGCCAATGAGGCCTATGTCGACGCGACGATGAAAGCGATGCAGGGTGTCGGCTCCTTCGAGCAGCTGCAGGAATATGCCAAGCAGCTCGCGCCGATGGGGCAGATGGGCATGAAGCTGTTCGAGCAGTTCCTGTCGGCCGGCGGAGTCGGCTCGAAGAAATAGCCGTTCTGCGTGATGCTGCCCCGGCCATGACCGATACGATCTTCGCGCTGTCGAGTGGCGCGCCGCCCGCGGCCATCGGCGTCGTCCGGATCAGCGGGTCGCGCGCGGGCGAGGCGCTGATCACGCTCGCGGGCGCGCTGACCCCGCCGCGTCACGCCGCGTTCCGTCGCTTGCGCGATCGCGCAGGGGCCGTGCTCGACGAGGCGATGGTGCTCTGGCTGCCGGGGCCCGGAACCGCGACCGGCGAAGACACGGTCGAACTCCATTGCCATGGCGGTCGGGCGGTGATCGCCGCGGTCGAGACGGCGCTCGAAGCCTGCGGTCTGCGTCGCGCCACCGCGGGCGAATTCACCCGCCGCGCCTTTGCCAACGGCCGCATCGATCTCGCCGAAGCCGAAGGCCTCGCCGATCTGCTCGCGGCCGAGACCGAGCTTCAGCGCAAGAGCGCGCTGGCCATGGCCGGCGGTGCTTTTTCCCGCCAGGTCGAGCTTTGGCGCGAACGCGTGTTGGCGGCCTCGGCGGCGGTCGAAGCCGTGCTCGACTTCGCCGACGAGGACGACGTCGCGGTGCTGCCCGATGGCTTTGCCGCGCGGCTCGAAGCGCTCGAGGGGGAGATCGGTGAGTGGCTCGAACGTCCGCGCGCCGAAGCGTTGCGCGAGGGGTTCCGCGTCGTGCTCGCCGGTCCGCCGAATGCGGGAAAATCGACCTTGTTCAACGCGCTCGTCGAGAGCGAGGCGGCGATCACCGCGCCGATCGCAGGAACCACGCGCGACGTGCTGACGCGGCCTGTGGCGATCGCGGGCGTGCCGTTCCTGTTCGTCGACACGGCCGGGCTGCGTGACGAAGCCGGGGATGCGATCGAAGCGATCGGCGTCGAACGCGCGCGCGACGAACTCGGCCAGGCCGACCTGGTGCTGTGGCTCGGCG
>SECS01000375.1 GCA_004211435.1 Novosphingobium sp.
CATGGAGGCCAAGCGCACGCCGGGGCTCTATGCGATCGGCGAGGCGGTCGACGTCACCGGCTGGCTCGGCGGCTACAATTTCCAGTGGGCCTGGGCGAGTGGCAGGGCTGCGGGGCAGGCGATCGGGGAGCAGTAGATCCTCCCCTGCAAGGGGAGGTGGCAGCGCGGAGCGCTGACGGAGGGGTGTAACCCTTTCGATGGCGGGACACCCCTCCACCACCAGCTTTGCTGGCGGTCCCCCTCCCCTTTCAGGGGAGGATCTTTGGCCTCACTCTACCCCAAACCTCTGGAAAAGCCCCTCTGTGCCCTTGGTCCGAATCCGGCCGCCGATCTAAGGCCCCCGCGTGAGCGCACCGATTGAAATCGGCGTCGACCCGAACGGCGCCCCGATCACTATCGACGTAGAGGAACTGCTGGCAACGCGCCTGCTGGTGCAGGGCAACTCTGGCTCGGGCAAATCGCACCTGCTGCGCCGCATCCTCGAAGAGAGCGCGGGCATCGTCCAGCAGGTGGTGATCGACCCCGAGGGCGACTTCGTCACCCTGGCCGAGCCCTTCGGCCATATCGTCGTCGACGGCGCCGCCTACTCGGCCGAGGAGCTCGCGCGGCTCGCCCAGCGCATCCGCAAGCACCGCGCCTCGGTCGTGCTCGCGCTCGACGAGCTCGAGATCGAGGCGCAGATGCGCGCTGCGGCGATCTTCCTCTCGGCGCTGTTCGATGCCCCGCGCGAGGAATGGTATCCGGCGCTGGTCGTGGTCGACGAGGCGCAGATGTTCGCCCCCGTCGCCTCGGGCGAGGTCAGCGACGAAGCGCGCCGGCTCTCCCTCGCGGCGATGACCAACCTGATGTGCCGCGGCCGCAAGCGCGGGCTCGCGGGCATCGTCGCGACCCAGCGGCTGGCCAAGCTGGCCAAGAACGTCGCGGCCGAAGCCTCGAACTTCCTGATGGGGCGCACCTTCCTCGACATCGACATGGCGCGCGCGGCCGACCTGCTCGGCATGGAGCGCCGTCAGGCCGAGCAGATCCGCGACCTCGCGCGCGGCCAGTTCCTCGGGCTCGGCCCGGCGATCAGCCGGCGCCCGGTGGCCGTGCGCATCGGCTCGGTCCGCACCGGCTCGCGCGGCGGCTCGCAC
>SECS01000184.1 GCA_004211435.1 Novosphingobium sp.
AGCAGTTCTGCTCGAAAGCGGTGACGGGCACGATGGCAACGCGCATCGGGGTTTGGCTGGCTTCGGTCATGCCGGGGAGATGGCGGGACCGGCGCGCGATTGCAATGCCGCGTCCCCACGCCCGCCCCGACGGATCGCCGCACAAGGTGACGAAGGTGACAAAGGTGACAGGTCCAGAGAGAGCCAAGTGTCACCTTACGCCGGACGCGCGATGGCGAGATCGGCCCGGGCGCAAGCCTAGTGTCGCCGCCGGCCTGTAGGAAAGCCTAGAGCCGCCCGCCCTTCCAGACCACGCGCCCCACCACGGCAAGCTCGCGCGCGGCCAGTTCGATCGGGTCATAGGCGGGATTGGCGCTGCGCAGCACCACCAGTCCGGGCCGCCCGGTTTCGAGCCGCTTGACCAGCAGCATGCCGTCGACGCGCACGACGTGGATACCATCGCGCAAGGCCCGCGGCGCGACGTCGACCAGGATTTCGTCACCATCGCGCAGGACCGGCTCCATCGAATCGCCCTCGACCGTGATGGCCGATAGCCGCTGCGGTTCGAGCCCCTGCCGGCGCAGCCAGCTTCGCGCGAAGCGGAGAACGCCGATCGGACGCTCGGACTCCATCGCAGCACCCGGCCCGGCCGAAGCGCCGAGCGGCAGGCGCGGAACATCTATCCAGTCCGATTCGGAGGATTTTTCCTCCGCACCGCCAAGTTCCGCCTCGGCCACGGCGAAGAAGCGCGCGAGCATGGCGCGGTCGTTCTCCTCGAGCTTGCGCGGACTTCCCTTGCGGACGAACTGCTGAAGATAGCTGGAGTTTCGCCCGATCAGGCTCGAAAGCTGGGCAAGGCTCACCCCCCGTTCGCTCGCCAGTTCGAGCAGGCGCTGACGCGGTTCGGAAGCAGCCATGACCTCGATCCTAGGCGTAGGATTTTTCCTAGACAAGTAGGATTCCGATTGGAACAAATATGGAACATTGATTCGCGCAAAATTGCGAGGGAGGACCCATGTTGCTGCGACAGATCGAGAAGTTCCTGCGCGAGACCGGGATGCCCTGGACGAAGTTCGGCCGACTCGCGGCGCACGACCCGCGCTTCGTCGAGGATCTTCGCAACGGCCGCGAGCCCCGCGCCGCGACGGCCGAGCGAATCACCCGCTTCATGAACACCTATCGTCACGACGGCGCCTCTTTGGAGAACCATCATGCGTAACCGCGTTCCCGGCCTGCGCCGGCCCTGGCGCGCCCTGCTTTCCACGCTGCAGCGGCTGGCCGGCGGAAAAGCCGAACTGGTACGCCACGTCGAGCGTCCTTGGGCCAGCGTGACCTTCTCGGGTACCCGCCATACGGTCTCGCTCGTCTTCACCGGTGCCGAAGCCGTCGCGGCCGGCGAGCGCTTCATCACCACCTTGCCCGAGCACGAATTCACGATTCCCGGCCAACTCGTGGCCGATGCGGCGGTGGTTTCGGTGACGCACGCGGTTCTGCCCGAGGTCAGGCTCGGCGTGGAGGTGGATCTGCTGTTGCTGGAGGAGGTGTGAGCGCGAAGGACGCCGCCCCTCCTCACACTCCATGTCGTCACCCTGAACTTGCTTCAGGGTCCATTCCTCCGCCTACCCGGCGCCGGCCGGCCAAGTCCAAGGGGCCCGGTCTGCCCGCGAACGCCAAACGCAGCTGTGGCGGCACGAGGGACCCTGAAGCAAGTTCAGGGTGACGAACGGAATTTTGGAGGGGACGGGAAACAGGCGGGAGGAGAGCGGGATCAGGCCCGCCCTCCCCCGATCCCTCACAGCGCCTTCGACAGCGCCTTGATGTCCTTGTTCAGGATCTGGTCGTTTTCCGAATAGTCGACCGGGCAGTCGATCAGGTGCACGCCCGGCGTATTGAGGCAGGTCGCCAGCAGGTCCTTGAGATGCGCGGCGCTTTCGACGCGGTAGCCCTTGGCACCGTAGCTTTCGGCATACTTCACGAAATCGGGGTTGTTGTAGGTCAGCCCCCAATCCTCGAAGCCCATGTTCGCCTGCTTCCAGCGGATCATGCCGTAGGAATTGTCGTTGAGGATCAGAACGGTGATGTTGAGGCCGAGGCGCACCGCGGTCTCCATTTCCTGGCTGTTCATCATGAAGCCGCCGTCGCCGCAGACCGCGATGACCTTGCGGTCGGGATAGACCATCGCCGAGGCCATGGCCGAAGGCAGGCCCGCACCCATCGTTGCCAGGGCGTTGTCGAGCAGGACCGTGTTGGGCTTGCAGGCGGTGTAGCCGCGCGCGAACCAGATCTTGTAGACGCCGTTGTCGAGGCAGACGATGCCGTCGTCGGGCAGAGCGTCGCGCACCTGCTGGACGGCATGCGGCGGGAAGATCGGGAAACGCTCGTCCGACGCCAGCTTGGCCGTGTGTTCGATCTCGGCCTTGCGGTAGGACAACATGTGGTCGAACTGCCAGGCGCTCGACGGCTCGATCGCTTCCTTCATCTGCCAGACGGCATTGGCGATATCGCCGATCACCTCGATATGCGGGAAGTAGACCGGATCGACCTCGGCGGTCTTGGTCGACATGTGGATCACGACCGGTCCGGGACCGTCGAGGCCCTCGTTGCGCATGAAGAACGGCGGCTTTTCGATCACGTCGTGGCCGATGTTGACGATGCAGTCCGAGCTTTCGATCGCGCGGTGGCAGAAATCGCCCGACGACAACGCCGCACAGCCGAGGAACCGGGGATGCCGCTCGTCGATCACGCCCTTGCCGAGCTGGGTCGTGATGAAGGGAATGCCCGTCTTCTCGACGAATTCGAGCAGCATCTTCGAGGTCATCGTGCGGTTGGCGCCGGCACCGATCACCAGGACGGGATTCTTGGCGTTCTGCAGCGCCTCGACCGCCTGGCGGATCGACTTCACGTCGGCAGTCGGCCGGCGCACGATCGAGCGCTTGAGCGGCACCGCCTCGGTATGCTCGTCGGCGATGTCCTCGGGCAGTTCGATATGGGTGGCGCCGGGCTTTTCCTCCTCGGCCAGGCGATAGGCCTCGCGCAGGCGGCTCGGGATATTGTCCGACGAGGCCATCTGGTGCGTGAACTTGGTGATCGGCGCCATCATCGAGACGACGTCGAGGATCTGGAAGCGGCCCTGCTTCGACTTCTTGATCGGCTTCTGGCCGGTGATCATCAGCATCGGCATGCCGCCGAGCGTGGCATAGGCCGCGGCGGTGACGAAGTTCGTCGCGCCCGGCCCGAGCGTGGCGATGCAGACGCCGGTCTTGCCCGTGTGACGGCCGTAGGTCGCGGCCATGAAGCCCGCGCCCTGCTCGTGCCGGGTCAGGACCAGCTTGATCTTCTTCGAGCGCGACAGCGAATCGAGGAAATCGAGATTCTCCTCACCCGGCACGCCGAAGATGTATTCGCAGCCCTCTTCCTCGAGGCATTCAATGAAAAGGTCCGAGGCCTTCTTGCCCTCACCGTGCGCCATTACCTGCTCCTGCTCGGGCAAGCGCGAAGAGCGCCCGCCTCCCTGTTTCGTCGTTGCGATCCGGTAAAGCGGTATCCCCCCGCCCTTACGGCGACAACCGTATCAAATGGCTAGGTGCAAGTCATCGCCTCAATAGCCAAGCGCGAGGTCGACCTGGTGCGAAAGCGGCTCGCCCTTGGCGTAGCGATCGAGATTGGCGAGGAAGCGGTCGACCGCACGCACGATCAGCGTCTCCTGCGAGCGGCCCGAGAGGTGCATCGAGATATGGACCTGGTCGAAGCTCCACAGCGAATGGTCGGCGGGGAGCGGCTCCGGATCGGTCACGTCGAGAAAGGCCGCGCCCAGTCGCCCGGTGCGCAGCGTTTCGAGCAGCGCATCGGTATCGATGACCAAACCGCGTGCGAAATTCAGGATCGCCGCACCAGGCTTCATCGCCGCGAATTCGGCCGCGCCGATCATGCCGCGCGTCTCCTCGGTCGCGGCGACGGCCACGATCACCCAGTCGAACTCACCCAGTCGCGCACGCCATTGATCGGGGCCGAGATCATCGGGACCTGGCGTGCGGCGCATCGTGGTGACCGCCACGCCGAACGGCGCCAGCAGTTCGGCCACGCGTCGACCGATGCCGCCCGCGCCGACGATCAGCGCCTTGCTGCCGTAAAGCTCGCCCTTGCCCGGCGCGTCATGCAACCATTCGTGCCGATCCTGCGCGCGGACCACGTCGCGATAGCCCTTGGCGATCGTGAGCATGCCGAGCAGCGCATATTCGGCGATCGTGATCGCGTTGAGCCCGGCACCGTTGGTGAAGGCCACGCTCCGCTCGCGCAGCAGGTCGAGCGGGAACAGCTCGACCCCGGCACCGAGCGTGTTGAGCCACTTGAGGTGCCGCGCGCTGCGCACGATCTCGTCGATCGGCCCGAGGTGATGCGTATCGAACCAGCCGATCTCGGCCGCGGGCGCGGCTTCGGCGAGCTCTTCGCGCGAGGTGAACCAGCGCGGCTCGATCCAGTCGGGCAAGCGCGGCTCGAGCAGCGGACGCGCCATGGCGTTGAGAACGGCGACGGTCTTGGTCATGCCCGCATCGTGCGAGCGGCCGCGCAGCCCGTCAATCGCCGAGCTTCCACTCCCAGCCGAGCGGATCGCCGTCCATGACCTCGACGCCCTGCGCCGCGAGTTCGTCGCGCAGCGCGTCGGAAGCGGCGAAGTCCTTGGCGGCGCGCGCTTCCTTGCGGCGGGCGATGACGGCTTCAATCTCGGCTTCGGAGATCGCCGCGGTCTTGGGCCGCAGGCGCAGTTCGGCGCGATCGAGATCGAGCAGGCCGAGCCCGAGCACGGCATCCATCGCCGCGAGCGCCGCCAGCTTCTCGCCGGCATCGACCTTCTTGAGCGCGAGCACCTCGTCGAACACGGTCAGCGCGACCGCGGTGTTGAGATCGTCCGCCACCGCGGCATCGAAGCGTTCGAGGAACGGCGCGAACTTCGCGCCGGCCTGCTCGGCTACCACGCCGCGCTCCTTGAGCTGCGCGACCGCGATCACCATCCGCTTCAATCGCGTCAGCGCAGCCCCCAGCCCTTCCCAGGAGAACTCGAGCTCCGACCGGTAGTGCGCCTGGAGGCACATCATGCGGTAGGCGAGCGGGTGGTAGCCCTTGTCGATCAGCAGCTGCAGACGCAGGAATTCGCCCGACGACTTGCTCATCTTGCCCGAGCGCTCGACGAGGAAGTTGTTGTGCATCCACACGTTGGCGCCCGAGTTCTTCGCCAGGTCGAGCCCGTTGGTGCAGCAGAACGCCTGGTTCTGCGCGATCTCGTTGGGGTGGTGGATCTCGCGGTGGTCGATGCCGCCGGTGTGGATGTCGAAGGGGAAGCCGAGGATCTGGCCGCTCATCACCGAGCATTCGAGATGCCAGCCCGGCGCGCCGCGGCCCCAGGGCGAATCCCATTCCATCTGGCGCGTCTCGCCTTCGGGCGTCTTGCGCCAGATCGCGAAGTCGGCGGCATTGCGCTTGCCTTCGACCGCCTCGATCCGCCCCTCTCCCTCTTCGGTGTGGGCGCG
>SECS01000376.1 GCA_004211435.1 Novosphingobium sp.
GCCGACTGGGCTTATGGCTTCACGGCCAACTACCCCAGCGCGGAGCTAGACAACCGTGGCGAGATCCGCGCCGAAGGCGTGAACGCGGTCGGCGTGCTGTTCGATTACGGTCGCAGCTTCACCAACACAGGATCCGTGATTGTGAGCGGCGCCGATACGGCGCGCGGGGTCGTTCTGGGGGACTGGACCGATGAGGCGATCGTCAATGACGGACTCATCTCCGCGATGGCATCTGACAGTCTCAGCTACGGCCTTTACATTTCCGGGTTCGAGACCACGCGTCCGCAAGATCCGACCATCATCAACAACGGCAGGATTGAAGCCGATATCGCTATCGCCGCCTTTGGCGGAGCCCACGACAGCCTGATCAACTACGGCGAGATCGTCGGCAGTGTGATGCTGGCTGAAGGCGATGACGTCTTCGGCAACCTCGGACAGATGACCGGCGATCTCGATATGGGCGCCGGCGACGACTTCGTCGAACTTCGCAACACCGGCGTGTTGATCGGCGACATATGGCTTGGCGAGGGAGACGACATCGCCTTCCTGGGTGATATCGGCCAAACGGTATGGGGCGGCATCGGGCGTGACACCGTTCGCGGCGGTATCGGAAACGACACGCTGAACGGAGATCAGAGCGGCGACAGACTGAACGGAGGCGCGGGGGACGACATCCTGGATGGCGGGTCCGGGGCGGACTTTCTGGAGGGTGAGGCGGGAGACGACCGACTCGACGGCGGTACAGGCGCCGACGATATGCGCGGCGGCGGGGGGGAAGATGTCTATTACGTCGACAATACAGGCGACGTTGTCATCGAGGGATCTCGCTACGGAGGCTTCGATACGGTGATCAGCTCGGTCAGCTTCCGGCTGGGCGCCTATGTCGAGAACCTGACCCTCACAGGCTCGGCCGGCACGGCGCGCGGCAACGACCTGGACAACATCCTGATCGGCAACGCCCGCGACAACTTCATGCGCGGCGGCGCGGGCGCGGACACGATGTCGGGTTCGACCGGCGACGACCGCTACTACGTCGACAACGCGGGCGATCAGGTGATCGAGCTGAGCTCGGAAGGGCGCGACTGGGTCTATAGCGAGATCAGCTGGACGCTGGGCGCCAA
>SECS01000377.1 GCA_004211435.1 Novosphingobium sp.
TCGATGAGCTGTTCGGCCTCAAGATGGGCGCCGACGATTTCATCACCAAGCCGTTCTCGCAGCGATTGCTGGTCGAGCGCGTGAAGGCGATCCTGCGCCGTTCCAGCGCACGCGAAGCCCAGCAGGCAAGCGGCGGCGTCAAGCCGACGCCCGACCAGCTGGCAGCCCGCACACTGGAACGCGGCCAGCTGGCCATGGACCAGGAACGCCACACCTGCACCTGGAAGGGCGAAGCGGTGACCCTGACGGTCACGGAATTCCTCATCCTGCATTCGCTCGCGCAGCGCCCGGGCGTGGTGAAAAGCCGCGACGCGCTGATGGATGCCGCCTATGACGAGCAAGTCTATGTCGACGACCGCACGATCGACAGCCACATCAAGCGCCTGCGCAAGAAGTTCAAGATGGTTGACACGGATTTCGACATGATCGAGACGCTGTACGGCGTGGGCTACCGATTCCGCGAGGCTGCGTAACGGTTGCCAGCTCCGAGACCCGGGAGCCTCTAAGAATTCGATCGTGCGGATGCGTAACTTGAAGCCGCCGCGGCACAGGGCTTAGACTGTAAGCTCTCTGGAAGGACTGCACGTGGCAGACCGATTGCATGAAACCGGAACGACCAGACCCGCGAGTGCCGGAATACGCCGCGCCTCACGGCGCTTCTGGTCGCGACCGTTCACGCTCATTCGCCGGGTGTTCGGCCACGCGGTGTTTTCCAGCCTCACCCGCCGCATTCTGTTCTTCAACATCGCGGCGACCGTCGTTCTCGTCGCCGGCATCCTCTATCTCAACCAGTTTCGCGAGGGGTTGATCGATGCCCGCGTCGAGAGCCTGCTGACCCAGGGCGAAATCATTGCCGGCGCGATCTCCGCATCCGCCTCCGTCGATACCAATTCGATCACCATCGATCCGCAGAAGCTTCTCGAACTGCAGGCCGGCCAGAGCATCACGCCGGTGCCGAACGACGAGGACCTCGATTTCCCGATCGACCCCGAGCGGGTCGCGCCCGTGCTGCGGCGGCTGATCTCGCCGACCCGCACCCGCGCCCGACTGTTCGATGCAGACGCAAACCTGCTGCTGGACTCGCGCCACCTCTATTCGCGCGGCCAGGTGCTGCG
>SECS01000378.1 GCA_004211435.1 Novosphingobium sp.
AGCGGTCCTCGCGGACCTTCAGCGCCATGACGATCTCTTCCAGCGAGCCGTTGCCGGCCCGCTCGCCGATGCCGTTGATCGCGACCTCGACCTGACGCGCGCCGCCCATCACGGCGCCCAGGGAGTTGGCGACCGCCATCCCCAGATCGTCGTGACAGTGGGCCGAGAAGATCACATCCGGATGGCGGCGCTTGATGCGTTCGGCCAGCCATTGATAGCGCTCGCGCACCTCTTCCGGCGTGGCGTAGCCGACCGTGTCGGGCACGTTCAGCGTCTGGGCGCCCGCGTCGGCGGCGGCCTCCAGCACATCGGCCAGGAACTCCGGCTCGGTGCGGAAAGCGTCCTCGGCCGAGAACTCCACGTCGTCGAACATCGACCGGGCGTGCTCCACCGCGCGCACGGCGTTGGACATGACCTCGTTGGTCGACATCTTCAGCTTGGCGGTGCGGTGGATCGGGCTGGTGCCGATGAAGGTGTGGCAGCGTCGGTGCGACTTGGGCGCATGCTGCAGGGCGCGATAGCTGGCGTCGATGTCGGCCTCGTTGGCGCGCGACAGCGAGCAGAAGATCGGCCCCTCGACCTCGCCGGTCACCCGGCGGATGGCCTCCTCGTCGCCCGGCGAGGCGGCCGCGAAGCCGGCCTCGATGACGTCGACGCCCAGATCGCGCAGCACCCCGGCCAGCTTGACCTTGGCGTTGGCGGACATGGAGAAGCCCGGCGCCTGTTCGCCGTCGCGCATCGTCGTATCGAAGACGATGACGCGGTTGGGATCGGCCGCCGCGATCTCGGCGGTTCTGGATACTCGATCGCTCATGCCGCCGCCGCCTCGGTCGGGAAGGCGGAGACCTGACCGATGCGGGTGCATCCGTACAGGCGGTCGATCTGGCGGCCCAGGTTTTCGGTGCAGCGCGCGTCGTCGCGGCCACGCACCCGCATCTGCACGCGGCGCAGGGCGCCCTCGTCGGCCAGGATCAGGCCGTCGATGTGGAAGCCGCGACGCTCCACCAGGCCGATGAGACGCTGAAGCGAGCCGTCGGCCCGATCGATCTGGACGTGGATCGTGTCGCTCATTATGCGCGCTCCATCATTTCAGCGTTCGACTTGCCTGGCG
>SECS01000379.1 GCA_004211435.1 Novosphingobium sp.
GTCGCGGCGCTTCACGTACTGGAGCTGCCAGTTGACCATGCCGCCATAGCGGAAGGCCTGCTCGGCGCCGGCGAGGTAGAACTCCCACATGCGGAAGAAGCGCTCGTCGTAGAGCGCGACGATCTCCTCGCGGTGCATCTGCGTGCGGCGCAGCCATTCCTCGAGCGTGTGCGAATAGTGGAAGCGCATGGCCTCGACGTCCATGATCTGCCAGCCGGCCTTCTCGCTCTCGACCACCATCTCGGACAGCGCCGGGATATAGCCGCCGGGGAAGATGTACTTGCGCGTCCAGGCGTCGGTTACGCCGGGGCCGTGGGCGCGGCCGCAGCAGTGCGAGAACATCACGCCCTCGGGCTTGAGCAGCTTGAACGTGTGTTCGTAGAACGCCGGATACTGCGGCGTGCCGACGTGTTCGAGCAGGCCGACCGAGGTGATCCGGTCGAACTGGCCCTGGACGTCGCGGTAGTCCATCAGCTCGAACTTGACGCGGTCCGAGACGCCGGCCTCGGCCGCACGCTGCCGGCAGAACTCGATCTGGTCGGGCGCGAGCGCGACGCCGAGCACGTCGACGTCGTAATGCTTGTGCAGATAGAGCGCGAGCCCGCCCCAGCCGCAGCCGATGTCGAGCACGGTCTTGCCCGAGCTCGTCGCCCTGTCGAGGTAGAGCTTGGCGGCGATGTGCGCCTTCTTGTCGAGCTGCGCCTGCTCGAGGCTGACGTCGGGCGTGCGGTGATAGCCCATCGTATATTGCCGGTCCTCGTCGAGGAACAGCTCGTAGAGCCGGCGGGTGAGGTTGTAGGTATGCTCGGCATTGCGCCGCGCGGCGCGCTGGTTGTTGTAGCTGTCGATCTTCGAAGCGACGCGGAAGGCGAGCTGACGCAGCGGGCCCTTGGGCCGGTAATGCGTCTCGTGGTCTTCCTCGGCGTTGCGCGCGATGAACAGCACGAGGTCGCGGATGTCGTGTGGCGCCTCGACCAGCATCCGCCCGTCCATATAGGCCTCGCCCGCGCCCATCTGCGGATAGCGCGCGACGTGGAGCGCGGCACCCTTGTCGGTGAAGCGGAGATGGATCGGAACTTCGCCCTCCGGCCCGTAGACGTATTCACGCCC
>SECS01000380.1 GCA_004211435.1 Novosphingobium sp.
GAGAAGAACCAGGCCATCGCGCACCAGATCGCCGACTGCCACGTCAACGGCCAGCCGATCCTGGTCGGCACCGTCTCGATCGAGAAGTCGGAGCAGCTGTCCGAACTGCTGAACACCTATGCCTACGAGGTGGAGAAGCGGACGCTGAAGCCCGAGCACCGGGCCATCGGCGACGCCATGCGCTCGGACGACGAGAAGACGCGCTTCGCCGCGCGCAAGCAGTTCAACGCCCTGAAGCCCGAGGCTTTCGACATCGAGATCGTCAAGGGCCGCGGTATTCCGCACAGCGTCCTGAACGCGCGCCAGCACGAACTGGAGGCCTACATCGTCGCCGACGCGGGCCTGCCGGGCGCGGTGACCATCGCCACCAACATGGCCGGCCGCGGCACCGACATCCAGCTGGGCGGCAACCTGGAGATGCGCCTGGCCAAATGGCGCCTGGACCAGCGCAATCTGGCGGTCGCCGTCACGCCCGAGATGGAAGCCGCCGAAGAGGCGCGCCTGAAGGCCGACATCGCCGTCCAGAAGGAAAAGGCGCTGGCCGCCGGCGGTCTGTTCGTCCTGGGCACCGAGCGTCACGAAAGCCGCCGGATCGACAATCAGCTGCGCGGCCGCACCGGCCGCCAAGGCGATCCCGGCACGTCCAAATTCTACCTGTCCTGCGAGGACGACTTGCTGCGGATCTTCGCCGGCGAGCGTCTGGACTCGATCATGCGCTCCTTCGGCGTGGCCGAAGGCGAGGCGATCACCCACCCCTGGCTGAACCGCGCCATCGAGACCGCCCAGAAGCGCGTCGAGACCCGCAACTACGACATCCGCAAGAACCTGCTGAAGTACGACGACGTCGTGAACGACCAGCGCAAGGCCGTGTTCGAGCAGCGCCAGGAGTTCATGGACGCGACGGACCTGTCCGAACTGGTCGCCGAGTTCCGCCGTGATGTGATCTCGGACCTGGTCGAGCGTTACATGCCGCCCAAGGCCTATGCCGAGCAGTGGGACATCGCCGGTCTGGACGAGAAGGTCCGTGGCGAGCTGGGCCTGGAGCTGCCCCTGGCCGACTGGGCCGCCGAGGAAGGCGTGTCCAACGAAGAGATCGAGGAGCGTCT
>SECS01000381.1 GCA_004211435.1 Novosphingobium sp.
TACAAGGGCAAGGGCATCAAGTACGACGGCGAATTCATCTTCCGCAAGGAAGGGAAGAAGAAGTGATCAGCACCAAGGGTCTTTCGCTTTTCGACAAGCGCCGTCGCCGCAACCGTACCGCGCTTCGTGCGCGCTCGGGTGGCCGTCCCCGTCTTTCGATCCATCGCTCGGGCAAGCACATCTATGCCCAGGTGATCGACGATGCCGCCGGCAAGACCGTCGCAGCAGCCTCTACGCTCGAAAAGGGCACCAAGGGCAAGGCCGGCGCGACCGTCGCGGCTGCGCAGGAAGTCGGCAAGCGCGTTGCCGAGGCAGCCAAGGCTGCCGGCGTGACGCAGGTCGTCTTCGACCGCGGTGGCTTCCTCTATCATGGCCGCGTCAAGGCGCTGGCCGATGCCGCTCGTGAGAGCGGATTGGAGTTCTAAGAATGGCCGACGAAATCAACACGACCGAAGCTCCGGTCGCGGCGCAGGACGCCGGCCAGGCTCAGGCTCCGGCTCCCGATCAGAACCGTGGCCCGCGTGGCGGCCGTGGCCGTGGCGGTCCCGGTGGCGGCGGTCAGAACCGCGGCGGCCGTGACAATCGCGGCGGTGGTCGCGACAATCGTGGCCGTCCCGGTTCGGACGATGGCGGCGAAGAGCTGATCGAGAAGCTGGTCCACATCAACCGCGTCTCGAAGACGGTGAAGGGCGGCAAGCGCTTCGGCTTCGCAGCACTCGTCGTCGTCGGCGATGGCAAGGGCCGTGTCGGCTTCGGCCATGGCAAGGCGCGCGAAGTGCCGGAAGCCATTTCCAAGGCTACCGCTGCTGCCAAGAAGACGATGGTCCGCATTCCGCTCAAGGAAGGCCGCACGCTGCATCATGACGGCAACGGCCATTTCGGCGCCGGCAAGGTGACGCTCCGTTCGGCTCCGGCCGGCACCGGCATCATCGCGGGTGGCCCGATGCGCGCCATCTTCGAATCGCTGGGCGTCGCAGACGTCGTGACCAAGTCGGTCGGCACGTCGAACCCCTACAACATGATCCGCGCCACCTTCGAGGCGCTGAACGAGCAGACTTCGCCGAAGTCGGTCGCTCAGCGGCGCGGCAAGAAGATCGCCGACCT
>SECS01000185.1 GCA_004211435.1 Novosphingobium sp.
GCGTCTTCAGTTTGTCCGAGATCGCCGACGTGCGCCTGCCCTTTGGCCTGCGGATGGAGCGCGATCTCGGTTTCCGAACCGACAAGGCCCTGTCGGAATGGACCGAGGCCGCGCGCCGCGCCGGGTCGATCCTCCATGCCGAAACCCGCTTCCGCGCCGAGGCGCGCAACGCGGGCGGCTCCCAGCTTCCGTCTCCTGACAAGGAGTAGGCGGATGACGCGGGCGGCCGTCCGCCGCCCAATCAAAGCCGGTCTGCCGCTGGGATTAGAGAGCGGACCGGCCCCCTGTTGAGGTGATGCCATGAAACTTCAATTCATCGCTTTGAGTCAACTCGTTGTGTCCAAGGCCAATATGCGCGCGCGGACCAAGGCTCCCGATGTCACCGACATCCTGCCCACCATCCGCAAGCGCGGTGTGCTCGTGCCGATCCTCGTGCGCGCTGTTGCCCCGGAACCGCAAGCGGCGGAGGGCGGGGTCCAGCGCTTCGAGATCGTCGCGGGCGCGCGCCGCTTCCACGCCGCCCGGATCGTCGCCGAGGAACGCGCCGGCGAATTTAGCGACACCGACGCCTTGCCTTGCGCGGTGCTCGATCACGGCGACGACGCTGCGATGGTCGAGGCCTCGCTGATCGAGAATGTCGCCCGGCTTGATCCGGACGAGGTCACGCGCTGGGAAACCTTCACCCGGCTCGTCAAGGAAGGCCGTGAGCCCGCCGATATCGCCGCGACCTTTGGTCTGCCTGATCTTGCGGTCAAGCGCGTGCTGGCGCTCGGCAACCTGATGCCGCGCATCCGCGACCTCTACCGGCGCGAGAAGATCGACCGCGCGACAATCCGCCATCTGACGCTTGCGACGAAAGCGCGGCAGCGCGATTGGCTCGCGCTCTACGATGATCCCGAGGCCCGCTGCCCGACCGGCCATGGGCTCAAGGCATGGCTCTTGGGCGGTCAGTCCATTCCCGTGCGGCACGCGCTGTTCGATGTCGCCGGGCACAGCGGTGTGGTCGCCGACCTCTTCGGCGAGGACGCCTATTTCTCGGATTCCAACGCGTTCTGGGCGGCGCAGAATGCAGCCGTCGCCGCGCGCCGCGAAAACCTGCTGGGCCAAGGTTGGAACGAGGTCGTCGTGGTCCCGCCCGAAGAGCACTTCCATACCTGGGAACACGAAAAGGCCGCCAAGCGAAAGGGAGGACGCGTCTACATCGACGTGCGATCCTCGGGCGAGGTGACGATCCACGAGGGCTATCTGACGCGCAAGGAAGCGCGGCGGGTCGAGAAAGGCGAGAGCATCGAAACCGATGCAAAGCCCGCGCGCGCCGAGGTTACGTCGGCGCTCGGCACTTACATCGATCTGCATCGTCACGCCGCGACGCGCGCCGCCTTGCTCGGCGCTGCGGGCGTGGCGCTGCGGCTGATGCTGGCCCATGCCGTGGTCGGTTCGCCGCTCTGGACCGTGAAGCCTGAGCCGCAGGCGACCCGGGACGATGCCGTGTCGCAGAGCGTTTCCGCCTCCAAGGGCGAAACCGCCTTCGACCTCGCGCGGCTGAAAGCTCTGCGCTTGCTCGGTCTGTCCGAGGACGAGCCGCGCGTGACCGGAGGCAGTGGCGATGGCTTCCGGCTCGTAGGGCTTTTCCTGCGGCTCATGTCGCTCGGCGACGAGGACGTCATGACGGTGCTCGCCGTCGTCATGGGCGAGACGCTCCACGCCGGGAGCGCCGCCGTCGATGCGGTTGCCACGGAGGTCGGCATCGACATGGCCCAATACTGGCAGGCCGACGATGCTTTGTTCGATCTGATCCGCGACCGCGAAGTGCTCGTCGCGATGGTCGGCGACGTTGCGGGACCCAAGGTTGCAGAAGCCAATGCCAAGGAGCCGGGCAAGGTCTTGAAGGGCATCATTCGCGCGCATCTTGCGGGCAGCGACGGGCGCGCCAAAGTCGAGAACTGGGTGCCGCGCTGGCTCGCCTTTCCGCCCGCCACCTATACGGCGCGTGGCGGTGTCGGCAGCGTCGAGGCCCACGCCTGCGCGCAAGCGGCGCGGGCTCAGGGGGCAGAGGATCGGGCTGCTGCCGAGGCTGATAGCTCCGCGCGCGACACGACGGCGCCGCTCGCAGCCTGATGAAACTTGCATGGGCGGCGGGGCGCCGCCGCCCAGTATTGGATCGCGGATATTGTCGCGCCGCGCGACCCAAGGGCCTCGCGGCGCGTTCCTACTGGTCGAACACTGACGCGGAAATCTACGTCAAGACAAATGATTTAGGCCAGTATTGACGCTGACGCGTTTGTCAGTAAAGGAATTATCTCCATTTTGGAGTATTGTTGAATGGCCGAACAAAGCGCTGACACGAACCTTCTCGAGCTCGCGACCGAACTGACGATCGCCTGGCTTTCCAATCCGAACACGCGCATCTCGGCCGAAGAAGTTCCGACATTCCTTCAGTCCATGCACACCGCCGTGACGGGTCTTTCCGCGGGCGCGCCTGTCGCCGAAGAAGCACCGGCAGAACCCGAATACACGCCGGCCACGACCGTGAGGAAGTCTTTGGCCTCGAAGGATCATCTGATCTCGCTGATCGATGGCAAGCCTTACAAGACGCTCAAGCGCCATCTCTCGACCCATGGTCTGACGCCTGCCGACTATCGCCAGCGCTATGGTCTCAAGAACGACTATCCGATGGTCGCCGAGAGCTATGCCGAGATGCGCCGTGGTCTTGCCAAGAAGATCGGCCTCGGTCGCAAGCCGGGCGTCTCGAACGCGCCCAAGGCCAAGAGTGTGGCCAAGAGTGCGGCCAAGCCGGCCGCCAAGCGCGGGCCCAAGCCTGCCCCCAGCGAACAAGCCTGATCGCCAGACGAGGGGCACGGGCGTGGCCTGTGCCCCTCACGGTCCCGCTCAGTCCGGCACGATCCTGCGGGCGTGGGGGAACGCTTCGAGTATCAGCAGTGCGTCGGCTTCGCTGGCGAAATCGATGCAAACCGCGTTACCAATAGGACCAGGAAGATAGGCGGCCTTGGCCTTCTCCTCGAGAAAGCCGAGCACGAGCGGTACGTCGCCCCAGCCTATGCGGATGCGCGCGGCGTAGGCGCCTTGGCGCGGTGAACTTTCTTGCGATGCCATGGTCGGGGTATGAACCAGGCTCGAGAGCGGGCGCGCCAACCTAGGTTATTGACGCGCGCGAGCCCGCTTAGCGCTGCTTGCGCGTCACCATCGTATGCGTGTCACAAAGACCGCAGACGGCGTTGTCGCGCTCGAAGCCGCGCTCGATCGCAAGCTCGTTCGCGCCGATCTGGGCCTCCATCGGCGCGACATCCACCAGCCGATCGGCGAGGCAGCGATCACACACCGGGGTCGGAGCAAGCCGTTCCACCAGGCGCCGGACGCCCTCCAATATTGTGGTCTGATCCTCCATCTTGCTGCGGCCTGTACCGTCTTTTGCGTGCCTGCGAAATAAGGTGGATCATCCCGCTTCGGGACCGCCGCGGCGTCTCCGTCCGGCCGGCAGAGGCTCCTTGCCTTCGCCATCCTGACCCTTTCCAGAGCTCGGGCCTGGACCTGGGACGGCGCGCCGCGCGGCCAAAACCATCGTGTCCGAACTGATTTCCCCGCCGCCTGGCGGCGGCTCCTCGCGCCCGCTTCGCGTTCAAATCAGCCCGTCCGCTCCGGTCCTCCGCTTCGCTGCGGCCTTCGGTTCGCCGCGTGGCTGGAAGCCGTCCCCAGCGGTCGGCCATCGCCCGGAACTGGTCCGGGCGGGTTTACGAGGAGACCTACCATGCCCGCAATCGGTCACGTCAGCCGCCAGAACGACGGCAGCTTCAAGGGTTCGATCCGCACGCTTTCGGTGAGTGCCGAAATCCAGATCGTCCCCAACCGCGCGAAGATGGGAGAGCAGCCCGACTACCGCGTCTTCGCCGGCGGCGTCGAACTCGGTGGCGGCTGGATTCGCACCGGCGAGACCAGCGGCCGCGAATACATCCGCCTCTCGATGGCGGCGCCCGAACTGGGCGGCCGGACGCTCTTTGCTAACCTCGGCCGCGCCGCCGGCCAGGACGACGACGACACTTTCGCGATCATCTGGAACCCCGGCGACTGAGCCAGGTAGCCCCGCGCGGATCGCTCCGCGCGGGGCCTTTTTTGCATCCCCGCAGTCGGATGCGCTGCGATTTTATCCCGAAACGGCGGCGTGGGGAACGGATTTTCTGCTCGGATCCGCCCAGTGTCCGGCGCTGCACGGCCCGCCTCAAGGACGACGGGGCCCCACCGTTTTTCGGGGCGGCGCGGGCGTCTTTGCGTCGCCCGAAAGCTCGTTCGCCCCCGAAAAACCGTGACCCCCATCGCCGCTAACACGGCCGCTGCGCGGTCCTTGACCCGGGCCGCGCAGCCCCTGGCGCGCCTCCCGTCGTCACGACAATCAGGAGGAAATCATGTCCATCGAACAACAGATCGAAGAGCTTCGCGCCGAATTTTCCGCGTGCGATGAGGCCGCCGAGCGCGCCCAGATCGCGGCCGAATTGGAACTGGCCAGGGCCAAACTTATTGCGCAAGAACACCCAGCTTGAACAGCAGATCAGGGCTTCCGGGCGTCGTCGCTCGGGAGCCTTTTTGCATGCCAGGCCCGAGGCCACGGCTGGGGATCGGAATGATGACTGCGGGAGGAAGAACGAGGGCGGAAGGGGGAAGGGCGTAAGGCAAGATGAAAGCGACGACACCGCTCGCTGCTCTCGGGTGCCGTAACATCCTGTCTGCACATCATTTTTGAGAGAGGCCGACCGGTGTCGGCCGCGAGTCGACCGGTGTCGGCGATGCCGCTAACCCGCAGCAAACCGCCAATTCAAGCGACACCGGTTTGCCCCAAGTGCCAGTCGTGTTCTCCTGAAAGCCTGGAGACACGCAGCATGGCACACGATGACGAATTCCTGCCCAGGCTCGGCCGTCAGCGCAGCCGCGGCAAGGCTGGGCGAGCGAAGAGTGCGCTCGGTGCGATCCTTGCTGCCGCGACGCTTGCGCGCGGCGGCGCGAGCTTCTCGTCCCGGAAGAGCGGCTTCGCCTGCAGCCGGATCGGCCGAGGATCGGGTGTCGGTCAGGTGCTGGCGTCACGCGATCGCTTTGCGGCCTTCCGGGCCCGGCGCGTGATCGTGAAGGCGCGCATCGTCAAACTTGCAGGCACGGGGCTTGCGGCGGCCAAGGCTCATCTTCGCTACGTCGAACGCGATGGTACGAGCCGCGACGGCGAGCGCGGGACGCTTTACGGCGCGGAGGCCGACAAGGCAGACCGCGACAGCTTCCTCGAAAGGGCCGAAGGCGATCGGCACCAGTTCCGCTTCATCGTCTCGCCGGAAGACGGCGGCGAGTACGAG
>SECS01000186.1 GCA_004211435.1 Novosphingobium sp.
CACCTCTCGGACAACCTGGCGCTCAACTACATCGTGACGGCGGTGCGCCGCTAAAGATCACCCCACCTCGAGCAGCCGCTCGAAACTGCCCTCGGCCGCGACCTGCCCGGGCTTTTCATGCCCCGCCAGGGTGGTGCGGTGCATGACGCGGCCGGTGTCGGTATAGGGCACGACGCGGTGCATCAGTCCCTGGTTGTTCCACAGTACCAGGTCGCCGACCTGCCAGTGATGGGTATATACGAAGTCGGGCTGCGCCGCCCATTGCTGCAGCCGCCAGAGCAGCGCGCGGCCGTGCGGGTTGGGCATGCCGACGATCCCGTCGGCGTGACTGCCGAGCAGCAGCGACTTGCGTCCGTCGGCATGGGTCCAGACCAGCGGATGCTCCATGGCATGGGCGATCGCGCGCCAGCGATCGAGCCGCTCCTGGCTCGGCACGGCGAAGACCGGGCGGACGCTGGCCTCGACCGTGTGGATCACCCTCATGCCTTCGTAGAGCCGCTTGTCCTCGGTCGAGAGCCCGTCGTAGGCGGCGTAGAGATTGGCGAATTCGGTCGCGCCGCCCGCATCCGAAAGCGTGCGCGCCGACAGCAAGGTCGCCTTGGGCAGAGGCAGGTCCATCGTCGCGCCGTCGACGTGCCAGAAGAAGGTGCCGAGCACATAGTCAGGCTCGTTGTTGACCGAGCGGTCGAGCGTGATCTTGTAGACGTCCTTGGCCGAAACGTCCGAGCCGGGGACGCGCTGGTTGTAATTGCCGCGCCCGCCGAGCGCGTCGGTGAGGGCGAGTTGCTCGTCGTCGCTCAGGTCGATTTCGGGAAAGACGAGCACACCGCGCTCCTCGAGCGCGGCACGGATCGCCGCGATCACCTCGGGATCGGTCAGATGGGCCTTGTCGACGGTAACGCGGCCGCCGATCAGCGGCTTGATCGGCTCGATGACGATGGACATGACGCGGGCCCCTCCCAGGACATTGCAATGCTGAACGTTTGCTCAGCATTGCGCGGAAGCCGGAGCGAGTCCAGCCCGGACAGCCTCTATCCTTCGAGGAGATCGAGGTAGGCCACGACGTCGTTGTCAGTCGCGATGAACAGGCCTTCCTGCACCTCTTCGGGTTGCTCGGCGGCCAGGCGCATCGCTTCGGCGAGCGAGCCGTAGAGCAACGTCTGCGCGCCATCTCCCTCGGGGCTGGAATCGAGATGATAGAGCCGGACCGTGGCCTGATCGAAAGTGGTGCGCATCAGTCGTCTTCCCGTTTCGCGCCATCGACGATGCGGTTCAGGCGATCGGCATCCTGACGGCGGCGCAGCTTTTCGCCTTTGGTCTCGCCATGGAGGCTGCGGTTGGCGGAGGCCTGGCTTGCCGCCGCATCACGCTGCTTCGCCTTGCGTGCTGCACGCAGGTTGATGATCTCGGCCATGGCCCCTCCTCTGCACCCGATTCCGTCGCGGACGCAACACGCGCTTTGTGAGGGGTAAGATTTCGTCGCCGAGCCAAGGACTTGGCTTAACAAACACACTTGCGCCCACCGCACCTGCACGCAACAAGCGTAGGCTGCTGCGGAACCGAACGGTCGATGAACGGTTTTGCATCACGCGGGAATTCAACTGAGCAGCGGATATTTGATGACGGACGGCGATTTCCAGGTCGATCTGACGAATTGCGATCGTGAACCCATTCATTTGCTGGGGGCGATCCAACCCGTTGGATTTCTGCTGGCACTCAGTACCGACTGGCTCATCCAGCGGACGTCGGCGAACATCGCCGACTATCTCGGCCATTCGCCCGAGACGCTGATCGGCAATCCGCTGTCGGACTTCGTCGATCCGCAACTGCTCCACGACCTGCGCAACCGCTGCGCCTATCTCGTCAGTTCGGACACGGTGGAACGGGTCTATGGCTGCCCGCTGCGCCCCGGCCATCCGCCGTTCGACGTCGCGATTCATTTCTCGGGCAAGCAGATCGTCGTGGAAGGCGAACTCGGCTCGAAGAATGCCGGAGACGCCACGGGCACCGTGCGCTGGATGATGGCGCGGCTCGACAACCAGCCCAATCTCGAAGGCTTTTACCGCGAGGGTGCGCGCCAGATCCGCGCGTTGCTCGGCTACGACCGCGTCATGGTCTACAAGTTCGCGCCCGACGGGCACGGCGAGGTCGTGGCCGAAGCGGCGAAACCGGGCATCGGCAGCTTCAAGGGGCTGCACTATCCGGCCAGCGACATTCCGGTCCAGGCGCGCGCGCTCTATCTGCGCAACCTGATCCGCATCATCCACGACGTCGACGGCGTGCCCGTGCCGATCGTGCCGGCGCTCAACGAGAACAAGCAGCCGCTCGACCTCTCGCTGTCGGTGCTGCGCTCGGTCTCGCCGATCCACCTCGAATACTTGCGCAACATGGGGGTTCGCGCCTCGTTGTCGATCTCGATCGTGGTCGACGACAAGCTATGGGGCCTGTTCGCCTGCCACCACTACGCGCCGCTATCGCCCAGCTTCGAGCGGCGCTCGCTGTCCGAGCTTTTCTCGCAGATGTTCTCGCTGCGGCTCGAGAGCCGCGAGCGGCGCGAGCTCGTCGAGTACGAGCGGCGTGCGCGCGACATCTCGGACCAGTTGCTGGGCGCGGTCGCCTCGGACGAGACCCTGCTCAACGATCCCGACTGGCTCGGCGACATCCTGACCAGCGCGATCCCCGCCGATGGCGTCGGCGTGTGGATCAACGGCGCCTACGCGTTTTCAGGCACGACCCCGCCAACCGACGACTTTCGCCGCATCATCCGCGCGCTCAACGGCACGGCCGCGGGCAAGGTCTATTCGACCGACCATATCGGCTCGCTGGTCGACGGGGCCGATGCCTTCGCCAAGGAGGCCTCGGGCTTGCTGGCGATCCCGATCTCGCGAAGCCCGCGCGACTATGTCGTGCTGTTCCGCTCCGAGATGAAGGAAAGCGTGCGCTGGGCTGGCGATCCGCACAAGCCGATCGAATATGGCCCCAACGGTCCGCGCCTGACCCCGCGCGAAAGCTTCGCCGAATGGCAGGAAGAGGTGTCGGGCCGCTCGGTCCAGTTCACCGCCTCGCAGCTGCGCGTCGCCGAGACCTTGCGCGCGACCCTGATCGAGGTGGTGCTGCGCCTGGCCGACGAGGCCGCGGCCGAGCGTCATCAGGCCAATGCCCGGCAGGAATTGCTGATTGCCGAACTCAACCACCGCGTGCGCAACATCCTGGGCGTGATCCGCGGGCTGATCCGCCAGTCGCAACCCGACGAGGACGCGGTGAAGGACTTCGTCAAGGTCGTCGACGGACGCATCCATGCGCTGGCGCGCGCGCACAACCAGATCACCGACGACCACTGGGGCCCCGCCCCGCTCGAGGCGCTGATCGAGGCCGAAGCCGCCGCTTTCGCCGCGCACAAGCAGAATTCGATCATCGCCCAGGGTCCGCCGGTCCTGCTCAATCCGCAGGCCTATTCGACCATGGCGCTCGTGATTCACGAGCTGGTCACCAATTCGACCAAGTACGGCAGCCTTTCGGGCGAGGGTGAGGTCCAGCTGACCTGGCATCGTAGCGACACGGGCGACCTCATCATCAACTGGTACGAGGTGAACGGGCCGGCCGTGAAGAAACCCACGCGCAAGGGCTTCGGCACGACGATCATCGATCGCTCGGTGCCTTACGACCTCGGCGGCGCAGCCAAGATCGACTACGATCCCGCCGGGGTGCGTGCGCAGTTCTGCATCCCCAAGCGCCACGTCTCGGAGCGGCCGGTCTCGACCAAGATTCGCATTCCGCATGCCGAGCGGATCAAGGACGTGCCGATCCAACCGCACCTGCTCGACGATATCTCGGTGCTGCTGGTCGAGGACAGTCTGATCATTGCGCTCGATGCCGAGGACATCCTCCAGCGTTTCGGCGCACAGATCGTCACGGCTTCGACCGTCGATGCCGCGCACGACCGGCTCGACGAAATGCGGCCCGACATCGCCATTCTGGACATCAACCTGGGCGATCAGAACAGCTTCGGTATCGCCGATCGACTGCACGACATGGGCGTGCCGTTCTTCTTCGCCTCGGGCTATGGCGAGCAGGCCAACCTGCCGATGGAACACCGCGCGCGCACGGTCGTGCAGAAACCCTACACCACGGGCAACATCATGCGCAGCGTCGAGGATCTGCTGGGCATTCACCCGGGCGCGGACTAGGACGCGGCCATGCAATCAACCCAAGACAATTCGGCCATTGCCCAGCTGCGCGCGGCGACGCGCAGCGACCACGAGCAGGTCGACGGCGCCTACGGCCACTTCGCGCTCGCCACGGCCGACGGCTATCGCGATTTCCTGACCGCCCACGCGCGCATCCTGCCGCTGGCCGAGCGGCTGATCGATCCCGCCGCGCTCGTCGCAGGCTGGCAGGGCCGCACCGAAGCCCTGCGCGCGGACCTGGCGGCGATGGACGGCGAGACCCCGCCCGAGCTCGACTTTGCGCTGCCCCCGGGCGAGGCCGCACGCTGGGGCGCGCTTTACGTCATCGAGGGCTCGCGCCTCGGCGGCGCGGTGCTGGCGAAGCTGGTGCCCGAGGGCCTGCCCGCCGCCTATCTCGGCGCGCGCCACGGTCCGGGCGCCTGGCGCGATCTGCTCGCGCGACTCGACGCCGCCGTCGGCGATGACCTCGCCGCGGCCGAGCAGGGCGCCAAGGCGATGTTCGGCGCCTATCTGGAAGCCGCGCGGCGCTGAGCCACCTCTTGGAATCCTCGGTCAAGACGTCTAGTGCAGTGCAGCATATGACCGAGACTCTTGAGGCGCTTGCCAAGCCCCGTATCGACTGGACCCGTGACGAGATCGCGGCGCTGTTCGACCTGCCCTTCACAGAGCTCGTCTTCCGCGCCGCCGAGGTCCACCGCGCCAACCACGACGCGGGCGCCGTCCAGCTCTCGACCCTGCTGTCGGTGAAGACCGGCGGCTGCCCCGAGGACTGCGGCTACTGTTCGCAGTCGAGCTCGGCCGAGAGCGGCGTCAAGGCGACCAAGCTGATGGACGTGCGCCAGGTGCTGCAGTCGGCTGCGCGGGCCAAGGACGCGGGCTCGACCCGCTTCTGCATGGGCGCCGCCTGGCGCAATCCCAAGGATCGCGACATGCCCGCGATCATCGAGATGGTCCACGGCGTGCGCGCGATGGGCATGGAAACCTGCATGACCCTGGGCATGCTGACGGGCAAGCAGGCCGAAATGCTCGCCGCCGCCGGCCTCGACTACTACAACCACAACCTCGACACCGCGCCCGAGAAGTACGCCGACGTCATCACCACGCGCACTTTCGAGGA
>SECS01000382.1 GCA_004211435.1 Novosphingobium sp.
CGCACCCACCTTCTTGAACACAGGCTGGATGTCGCCTTCGAAAGCGCCTCGATGCGCTTCGACCGCCGCGCCCATATCCTGGTCGAGATCGAGTGCGACGACGGAACCATCGGCTGGGGAGAATGCCTCGGCCCGGCCCGACCCAACGCGGCCGTGGTGGCGGCCTATGCGAACTGGCTGATCGGCGAAAATCCGCTGGAAACCGAAAAGATCTGGGCGAAGCTCTATAACGCCCTGCGTGACCAGGGCCAGCGCGGCCTTGCGGTCACGGCTCTCTCAGGCATCGACATCGCGCTCTGGGACATCAAGGGCAAGCATTTCGGCGTGCCGGTCTCGATCCTGCTCGGCGGCCGGTTTCGCGAAAGCGTCAAGGCCTATGCCACCGGCAGCTTCAAGCGCGACGGCGTCGACCGCGTCGAAGACAATGCCCGCGATGTCGCCCGCTACCGCGACGAAGGTTTCCACGCGACGAAGATCAAGATCGGCTTCGGCGTCGAGGAAGACCTTCGCGTCATCCGCGCCGTGCGGGAAGCAGCCGGTCCCGATATGCGCCTGATGATCGGCGCCAACCACGGCTATGACACCATCGAAGCCGTCAAACTCGGCAACGCGGCGGCACAATACGATATCGACTGGTTCGAGGAGCCCGTCGTGCCGGAACAGCTGGCGGCCTACCGCGAAGTGCGCGCCCGCCAGCCGATCCCGGTTGCCGGCGGCGAAACCTGGCACAGCCGATGGGGCATGCGCGAGCCGGTGGAAACCCGCGCCGTCGACATTCTCCAGCCCGATCTTGCAGGCGTCGGCGGGTTTACCGAGGCCAAGCGCGTCGCCGATCTCGCGGCGCTTCATGGTATCCGCGTTGTGCCCCATGTCTGGGGCACGGCCGTCCATATCGCCGCCGCCCTGCAGTTCATGGCCGCGATGATCCCGAGCCCGGTTCGAGTCAATCCGATCGAACCCATTCTCGAATTCGATCGCACCGACAACCCTTTCCGCCAGGCGGTGATCAAAACACCGATCGAACATCGGCACGGCGTGGTGCAGATCCCCGATGGCCCTGGTCTCGGGATCGAGATCAACCGCGA
>SECS01000052.1 GCA_004211435.1 Novosphingobium sp.
ACCGAGCCCTGGCCCTGGACCATGTTGAACACGCCCGCCGGGGTACCGGCGTCATGAATGATCTCGGCGAGGATCTGCGCCGAGTAGGGCGCGAGTTGCGGCGGCTTCAGGATCATCGTGCAGCCCGCGGCGAGCGCCGGGAAGATCTTCACGCAGGTCTGGTTCATCGGCCAGTTCCACGGCGTGATCAGGCCGCAGACACCGATCGGCTCGTAGCGGATCAGGCTGGCGCCCTTCTGCTGCTCGAAGGGGAATTCCTTGAGCACGTCGATCGCGGTCTGCAGGTGGCCCGCGCCCAGGCCGACGTGGAAGCCGCGACCGAGGCCGACCGGCGCGCCCATTTCCTCGACGACGGCGTCGCCGAGCTCGTCCGAGCGCTTGGCATATTCGGCCTGGATCGCCTGGAGGATCTCGAGACGGTCCTTGACCGAGGTCTCGCCCCAGGTCTCGAAAGCGCGGCGGGCGGCGGCGACGGCCTTGTCGACGTCGGCGGCCGAACCCAGCGAGATCGTGCCCGAGACCGCTTCGGTCGCGGGATTGATGACCTCGGCGGTCTTCGCCGTGACCGGATCGACCCATTGGCCGTCGATGTAGAACTTCAGATACTCGCGCATAACGTCTCCCGAAACTTCACGGAGCGGCGGGCGGGGGAATCGCCCTGGCCCGAAAGGAAGTGCCCCAAAGAAATAGGCCCGCCCCGTACTGTGTCCAGTATGGCGCGGGCCTGAATTTTCGTCCTGGTGGCGAACCCTCTTACTGGGTGCCTTCCGCGTACCAGGTGCGGAACTTCTCGTACTTGGGCATCTCTTCCGAGTTGGCCTTCGGATCGATCGGCACGTGGATCACGGTCAGGCCGCCGCGCTCGTAGGCCGCCTTGATCGCCGGGCCGAGGTCCTTGGCTTCGCGGACATATTCGCCGTGGCCGCCGAAACCTTCGCCGATCTTGTCGAAGCGGACCTTGTCCGACCAGTGCGTGCCGGTTTCCGCGGTGCCCTGGCCGAAGGTGCGCTTGTAGACGCCGACTTCGAGACCCCACTGGAAGTCGACGCCGACGACGCAGACCAGAGTCAGGTTCTTGCGCACGGCGACTTCGAGCTCACCGACGTGGAACAGGAACGAGCTGTCCGAGGTCAGCAGCATGCCCGGCCGCTTCTTGCCGGTCGCGGCCTCGTCGGCGAGCATGGCGCCCGTCGCATAGGGCAGACCCGTGCCGATGTGGCCGTAGTTCTGGTTCCAGATGACGTCGTGCGGCTTCGACTGCGAGTAGGTCCACTGGTAGATCACCGTGGCGCCGCCGTCGCGGATCAGGATGCCGTCCTTGGGGAAGGCCTTCGAGGCTTCGACGACGAACTGCGCGGTGTTCATCGCGACATTGCCCGAACCGTCGGTCTTCTCGCCGGCCTCGACCGCGAGCTCGTCGAGCTCGGCCTGGCCGTCCTTCATGAAGCGGCGCAGGCTTGCGGCCTCGGGCAGGGCATCGCCGATGGCGCGGCTGAGCTGCGGCAGCACGGCGCGCAGATCGCCGACCAGCGGCACGTCGATCGGGCGGTTGACGCCGATCGCGGTGGCATCCTGCTGGATGTAGATCCACTTGCGGGTGGCTTCGCCCGCGTACCAGTGGCGCCAGCGACCGTAGTGCAGCGGCTCGCCGAGCTCGGTGCCGACGGCGACGACAAGATCGCTCTCTTCGACCGCGTCGATCGAGGCGTCGGAGAACACGTACTGGAAGGTGCGGTCCTCGATGCCTTCGATATAGGCGGTGCCGCCCGAGGTCTGGATGACCGGGCAGTTCATCTTGAGCGCCAGCTCCTTGAGCTTCTCGCCCGACTTGGTCGTGTGGACGGCGTGGCCGACCAGCAGGATCGGGTGCTTGGCGGCCTTGATCAGCTTGACGGCCTCGGCGATGCGGTCACCGTCGGCGCCGGCATCGGTCAGGCGGTAGCGTGCGGGCGGCAGGGCCGCTTCGGGCTCGAGCTCTTCGAGCAGCACGTGGCTGGGATATTCGATGTAGGCCGGGCCGGGCGTGCCCGACATGGCGACGCGGATCGCCTCGCGGACGATCTCGTCGGTCTGGTCGGCATATTCGATCGACGAGGAGAACTTCACCGAATCCTCGATCATCGGCTCCTGGCGGACGAACTGGATGCGACCGCGGCGCACGCGGCGCTCGGTCACGCGGGCGCGCTGGCCGCCCAGGATGATGACCGGGTCGTTCTCGACCTTGGCGCACTGGATGCCCGGCATGGCGTTCGCCAGGCCCGGCCCGAGCGTGGCGATGCACAGTGCTGGCTTGCCGGTGATGCGCGCGGCGGCGGCGGCCATGTGGACGGCCGAGGCTTCATGGTGCGGCGAGACGACGGTCCAGCCGCGCTTCTCGGCTTCGAGGAACAGGTGGACGAAGTTCGGATCGGGGATGCCGAACAGCGTGTTGACGCCTTCGGCCTCGAACAGTTCGAGGATGCGCTTGTAGACGGGGGTACCGCCCTTCGATTCCGCCTGGGGCTGGTCGTCGTATGACATCGTCTGGATTTCCTCTTCAGATGATATTCGAAATGGATTTCAGGGAGTTGTCGGGCGCCGGCGCTCGACCGGGGCAGGCGGGTGCTTGCCCCGCAGAATCGCCTTCACTCTCCCAATGACTGTTTCGGCACCGCTCCTAGCTCAAGAGAGCAGGGTCGCCAACACTTGATCAACACACCTGTTCATTGACTCTCCGTATCCAATCCGAGCTCGGTCAGGAGCGCGGCATTGTGTTCGCCGAGCCGCGGGGCAGGCCCCTGGACCTGGCCGGGCGTGGCCGAGAACCAGGTCGGCACGCCGGGGAAGCGCGTCGGCCCCTGTGGCGTGTCGATCGTCTCGAAGAAGCCGATCGCGTTGAGGTGCTCGTTATCGAACAATTCGTCGGTGGTGCGCAGGATCGCACAGGGAATGTGCAACTCGCGCAGCAGGTCGAGCCATTCCTGCGTGGTGCGGGTCAGGAAGGTCTCGCCAAGCAGGCCATAGACGCGCCCGATCTGCTTCGCGCGCTTCTCGAGCGTCGAGAACTCGTCGGTCTCCCAGGCCGGTTTCACCGCGGCCATGAAGGCATTCCAGTGCTTGTCGTTGTATACGAGCGCGGCGCCCGCGACCTTGTCGGCCATGATCGTCGCGACGAAGCCCGGCTCGCCGTTCATCAGCCCCTGGACGTGGGTGATGCCGCATTCGGCCTGGATCGTGTCGTCGTAGGCCGGCTGGTCGGCCTCGGGCCCGCGGCGGCTGTAGCCGTAGCAGTTGGTGTAGACGATGTCGGGACGGATTGCCGAGACCGCCTCGTAGGAGAAGCCGAGCTTGGCGATCGCGCTGCCGCGCATCGAGTGGATGAAGACGTCGGCCGTGGCGATCAGCTTGCGCAGGACCGCCTTGTCCGCCTCCTGCCGCAGGTCGAGCATCAGGCTGCGCTTGCCGCGGTTCACGTTGACGTAGATGCCGCCCATGCCGGCTTCGGGGCCGACCGTGATGTGACGCGTGTTGTCGCCCGCGGGCGGCTCGATTTTGATCACGTCGGCGCCCATGTCGGCCATGATCTGCGTGGCATAGGGGCCGAACACGACCGAGGTCAGGTCGACCACGCGAATGCCGGCCAGAGGCCCGGACCCTGCTCCCTTTTTCGCGGCGCTGTTGCTCAAAGAATCCTCCAGGGTTCGCCCGCCTGCTAACCGATCGGCGTGCTCAGGTCTATGCGTATTTTGGTTCAGTGTGCCAATATCGGGTTGAGCTTGGTTGTCTTGCTTCCCTCTCGCTGCTAGGCGGGCGCAGACACCCGCTCAAGCCAGAGGTTGCAACCGTGGACTTTGCCTTCACCGAGGACCAGCAGAACATTCGCGAAGCCGTGCTCAAGCATTGCTCGCAATTCTCCGAGGACTACTGGCTCGATCACGACCGGAGCGGCGAATGGCCGGTCGAGTTCCACAAGGCGATGGCCGAGGCCGGCTGGCTGGGCATCGCCATGCCCGAGTCGGTCGGCGGCGCGGGCCTCGGCATCACCGAGGCGGCGATCATGATGCAGGCCGTGGCCGAGAGCGGCGGCGGCCTCGCCGCTGCCAGCGCGATCCACGGGCCGGTCTTCGGGCTCGAGCCCGTCGTCCTGTTCGGCACCGAGGAGCAGCAGCAGCGGATGATCCCGCCGATCCTCTCGGGCCAGGAGAAGATGTGCTTCGCGGTGACCGAGCCGAACACCGGGCTCGACACCACCAGCCTCAAGACAAAGGCCGAGAAGGTCGAGGGCGGCTATCGGCTCAACGGCGAGAAGGTGTGGATCACCAACGCCCATGTCGCCGACAGGATGTTGATCATCGCGCGCACCACGGCGCTCGAGGACGTCAAGAAGAAGACCGAGGGTCTGACCCTCTTCTACACCAAGCTCGATCGCGATCACATCGAGCACCGCCTGATCCCCAAGATGGGGCGCCACGCGGTCGGATCGAACATGCTGTTCATCTCGGACCTGTTCGTGCCCGAGGAGGACCGCATCGGCGCCGAGGGGCAGGGCTTCAAGATCCTGCTCCAGGGCCTCAACCCCGAGCGCGTGCTACTCGGCGCCGAAGCCACGGGCCTCGGCAAGGTGGCGATCGCCAAAGCCTCCAAGTACGCGCAGGAACGCATTGTCTTCGGCCGGCCGATCGGCCAGAATCAGGGCATCCAGCACCCGCTGGCCAAGGCCTGGATGCAGGTCGCCGCGGCCGAGCTGATGGTGTGGAAGGCCGCGAGCCTGTTCGACCAAGGCAAGGAATGCGGCATCGAGGCCAACACCGCCAAGTACCTCGCGGCCGAGGCCGGCTTCGAAGCCTGCCAGACTGCGGTCATGTCGATGGGCGGCATGGGTTATGCGCAGGAATACCACGTCGAGCGCTATCTGCGCGAAGTGCTGATCCCGCGCATCGCCCCGGTCAGCCCGCACCAGATCATGAACTTCATCGCCGAACGCGTGCTCGAGCTGCCGAAGTCCTATTGAGCCGATAACGGTTGAGGTTTGCGCGGATAATGCATTATCCGGCCGGCGAACTCTGCCAAGGAACCTGACCATGCCCATCGCCCACGAACCGATCTCCGCGCGCTCCTGGCTCTTCGCCCCCGGCGACAGCGAGAAGAAGATGAACAAGGCGATGGAAGGCACGGCCGACATCGTGCTGATCGACCTCGAGGACGCCGTCGCGACCGAGAACAAGGTCGCGGCGCGGGGGATGGTGCACGATTTCATCAAGAACAACCCGGCGCAGCGCGCGCGGCTGTGGGTGCGGATCAATCCGTTCGACGGCCCCTATACGCTCGGTGATCTCGCCGCGATCCTGCCGGCCGCGCCGGGCGGAATCATGCTGCCCAAGGTCTATGGCCGCCAGGAGGTCGAGAAGCTCGACCACATGCTGTCGGTGCTCGAAGTCGCCAACGGCATCGAGGAGGGTTCGACCCCGGTTATCGTCCTGATCACCGAGACCGCCGAGGCGATGTTCCACACCGGCGACTACAAGGGCGCGCCGCGCGTGGTCGCGCTGACCTGGGGCGCCGAGGACCTGGCCGACTCGATCGGCGCGAGCTCGAACAAGAACCCCGACGGTTCCTACAGCTTCACCTACGAACTCGCGCGCAGCCTGACCGTGCTCGGCGCGGCTTCGGCCGGGGTCACCGCGATCGAGACGATCTCGGCCGACTTCAAGGACCTCGAGGCTTTGCGCAAAGGCCGAGATCGCCGAGGCGCAGGAGATCGTCGACGTCTTCGCCGCCAATCCCGGCGTCGGGGCGATCGGCTGGAAGGGCGGCATGCTCGACCGGCCCTATCTCGCGCGCGCGCAGCGGCTGCTGAAGCTGGCGGGGAAGTAATGCAGGCGATGGAGGCTTCTGGCGACCTCGACCTCTCGCGCTATCTCAAGCCCGGCGATCGCATCGTCTTCGGCCAGGCCTGCGGCGAGCCGACGACGCTCGTCGAGGCACTGATCGCGCAAGGGGCGGGGATCGGTAACCTGTCCGCCTTCATCGCCACCTCGTTCTCGGGCCTGTTCGTGCCCGAGACCGCGGGCGCCTTCCGTCTCTCTTCGATGGGCGCGATCGGCGCGCTGCGGTCCATGACCAAGGCCGGCGCGCTCGACGTGATCCCCGTCCACGTCAGCCAGGTCGGCCCGCTGATCGCCGCAGGGGTGATCCCCTGCGACGTTGCGATGATCCAGGTCAGCCCGGCCGACGCGGACGGCAACCACTCGTGCGGCCTGATCAGCGACTACGTCCGCGCCGCGATCGACAAGGCGCGCGTCGTTATCGCCGAGGTCAACGACCAGGTTCCCTATAGCCACGGCGAGCTGATCCCCGGATCGGCGATCGACGTGAAGGTCGCCGTTTCACGCGCGCCGGTCGAAGTCGCGGCGGCTAAGATCGGCGAGACCGACGCGGCGATCGCGCGCCACTGCGCTGGCTATATCGGCGACGGCTGCGTGATCCAGACCGGCGTCGGCGCGGTACCCGACGCGATCCTGCGGCTGCTCCACGACCGCAAGGACCTCGGCGTCCACTCGGGCATGCTCGGGGACGGACTGGTCGATCTGTTCGAGGCCGGCGTGATCACCAACGCACGCAAGGAGATCGACCGCGGCGTCACGATCAACGGCGCGCTGATCGGCACGAAGCGGCTCTACGATTTCGCCAACAACAATCCGGCGATCCGCATGACGCCGACGAGCTATACCCACGATGCCGCGGTGCTCGGCCAGCTGTCGCGGCTGGTGACGATCAACTCGGCGCTCGAGGTCGATCTGACCGGCCAGGTCAACGCCGAGCAGTCGGGCGCGGCCTATCTCGGCGGCACCGGCGGCCAGGTCGATTTTGTCCGTGCCGGCGCGCGCTCGCCGGGCGGGGCGGCGCTGATGGTCCTGGCCTCGACCGCCAAGGGCGGGACGCTGAGCAAGATCGTGCCCACGCTGGCAGGCCCGGTCACCACGGCGCGCACCGAGGTCGACGTCATCGTCACGGAATACGGCGCGGCTGAGCTCAAGGGCCAGACCCTGGCCGAACGCACCAGGCGCCTGATCGCCATCGCCCATCCGGATTTCCGCGAGGAACTCGACCGGGCGGCTCACGAAATCCAGACCCGGGGGTTCTGATATGACCGACGCCGTCCTGTTCGATGCCCGCGAAGACGGCATCGCCATCATCACGATTAACCGCCCCGAGCAGCGCAATGCGCTGAGCCGTGAGGTCCGTGAAGCCCTGTGGGATGCCTGGCGGCGGTTCGAGGTCGACGACGGCTTGCGCATCGCGATCCTCACCGGCGCGGGCGAGAAGAGCTTCTGCGCGGGCGGCGATCTCAAGGAGATGGTCGAGACGGGCATGACCGTGCCGCCGGCCGACTTCATCCCCGCGCCTTACGACAACCTCCAGCTGACCAAGCCGACGATCGCCGCGGTCAACGGCTTCGCCTTTGCCGGCGGCTGGCTGATCGCGCAGAACTGCGACCTCTGCGTCGCCAGCACCAATGCCAAGTTCGCGATCACCGAGGTCAAGGTCGGTCGCGGTTCGCCCTGGGCGGCGCCGCTGATCCACATGATCCCGCAGCGGATCTTCATGGAGATCGTCCTGACCGGCAAGCCGATCACCGCGCAGCGCGCTTACGAGATCGGCCTGGTCAATCGCCTGGTCGAGCCGGCCGAACTGCTCGATAGCGCCATAGCGCTGTCGCACGAGGTGCTCGAAGGCGCGCCGCTGTCGGTCAAGGCCGCGCGTGAAACGGTGATGCTGTCGACCGAGATGGGCCGCTCGGCCGCACTCCAGGCCGCGCGCGCCGCGCACGAATTTGCCTATAGAAGCGACGACGGCCAGGAAGGCCCGCGCGCCTTCGCCGAGAAGCGCTCGCCCGAGTGGAAGGGGCGCTAGCTCAGGCGCGGACGAGAACGCCCGCGCGATCGGCCTTGGCGGCGTAAAGCGCACGGTCGGCGCTGACGAACAGCGCCTGCGGATCGAGCTCTTCGGCTTCGGGCGCGAAAGCGAGCCCCGCCGAAACGCCGATCGTCAGCCACTGACCGTCCCAAGCCACCGGCGCGAGCAGGTTGCAGATCCGCGAACGCACCTTGGCCTCGATTTCGGCGTGGATTCCGTCAGGCGGAAGCAGGACGGCAAATTCATCGCCGCCGATACGCGAGACAAGCGAGGCATGCGGGAAAGCCCGGCGCAGTCGCTCGCCGAGTGCCACGAGACAGGCGTCGCCCGCGGCATGACCCCAGAGATCGTTGATCTGCTTGAAGCCGTTCATGTCGAACAGCAGCAGCGCGCCGACGCGGTCTGTCTCCGGCTCGTCCTTCGCGCGATCGAGGAAGCGCTGGAACGCGGCGCGGTTGGCCACGCCGGTCAGCGGATCGCATTCGGCTTGGGCGCGCAGGCGTTCCCATCGCTCGTAGTCCTCGGTGATGTCCTGTTTCATCCCGAACAGCGTCACCGCGCGCCCGTTCGCATTTTGCGTGGCGGCGGTGATGCGGATCCAGCGCCGACTGCCGTCGGGACGTATGATGTCTGCGTCGAGCGAGAAGCCAGCGCGCGCTTCGATCGCGCGGCGACGCTGGCGTTCAAGTCGTTCGCGCGATTCCTCGCCGTACATCTCGACCACCGCGCGTCGCTCGGGAATTTCGGACAGGCCGAACAACGAGAACACGCCACCGGTCCAGGTAAGCCGCTCGCTGTGGAGGTCGCAGGACCAGGCGCCGATCGATACGAGCGGGGCCGCCTGCTCGTAGAGCTCGAGCGCGGACAGGCCGTTGTCGTTGAAAGTGGCGGTGCCGTCGTTGAGAGCTCTCGATACGAGCATGGTTTTGACGGCTCCGTCCGCGGATCTGGCCACGAGCTTGGCCGCGACGGATGAAGCCTAGGGATCGATGGTAAAGACGACGTTTACCGCAGCAGCGTGAACTTGCGTTATCGCTCGGAAACAAAAGGAAAGGCGCCGCAGGAGTCTTCGCCTTTTTGGAGAAGTCCTGCGACGCCTGATATCTTTCGCGTCCGTGTGTGGAGCGGTTTACTTCTCCACCGTCATCCCGGCGAAGTCGCGCTTCTGGCGCCAGTCCTCGAGCATTGCCTGCCAGTTGTCCCAGCCCAGGCCCCAGCCGCGGAACAGGAACCACTTGGCTTCCTTGTCGCCCTCGTTGGTGAAGTAGCTGGGGGTGCAATCGTTGAGGATGACGGAGAGATCGAGCTCCAGTTCCTTGAACCGCTTGAGATAGGCGTCCTGGCCTTCCTGGCTCGGCTCGATCGACTTGACGCCGCTCTCCAGCGCCTCGCGGATCACCCAGGCGGCATGACGGCCCTGTTCGCCGAACTGCAGCGTCGTCGTGCCGTTGAGGCCGCCCTGAACGTAGCCGGTGAAGAACATGTTCGGGAAATTGTGCGCGGTCATGCCGTGCAGCGTCTTCGGGCCATCGGCCCAATAGTCGTAGATCGACACGCCGTTGCGGCCGACGACATCGTCGAAGCCCCAGCGGCGCTTGAGGTCGCTGGTCACTTCGAAGCCCGAGGCAAAGATGATCGCGTCGATCTCGTATTCCTGACCATCGGCGATGAAGCCGTTCTCGGTCATGGCTTCGAGGCCCTGGGTGGCCGAGACGTCGATCAGCTTGACGTTGGGCTGGTTGAACGTGTCGAGGTAATCGTTGTTCGACAGCGGGCGTTTGCACATGAAGCGGTAGTAAGGCTTGAGCGCCTCGGCCGTGGCCGGATCCTTGACGATCGAATCGACGCGGCGGCGGACGCGCTCCATCACCTGGAAGTCCATCTTCTCGCGGCGATCCCAGAACTCGGGCATCGGGTGCTCGGTCGCGCCCTCGGCCTTGAGATCGGCGTTGATGTTGCGGTTCACTTCGGTCCAGAAGTCGCAGATCAGGTCGGGCGCATCGAGCGGCAGGATCTCGTTGGCCGCGCGCAGGAAGTTCTCCTGGCGCGCCGCCTGCCAGCCGGGCTGGAGCGAGGCCGCCCATTCGGGATCGGTCGGCGGATTGTCGCGCTTGTCCACGCCCGAGGGCGTGCGCTGCAGCACGTAGAGCTGCTTGGCATATTTGCCGAGGTAGGGCACGGCCTGGACCGAGGTCGCGCCCGTGCCCAGGATGGCGACGCGCTTGTCGGCCAGCTTGGTCAGTTCGGGATTGCCCCATTCGCCGCCGGTGTAGTCATAGTCCCAACGGCTGGTGTGCGACTTGTGCCCCTTGAACTTGTGGATGCCGGGGATGGCCGGGAACTTGGGCGTCGACAGCGTGCCGCCGGCCATGATCACGAACTTGGCGCGGATCGAATCGTCGCGGTCGGTGGCGACGTGCCAGCGCTTGATGCTCTCGTCCCAGGTCAGGCCCTTGATCAGCGTGTGGAACACGCCGTTATCGCGGAAGCCGAACTTGTCGACGATCATCTGGATATATTCGTAGATCTGCTTGCCGTCCTCGAACTTCTTCGAGGGCAGCCAGCCCATTTCCTCGAGCAGCGGCAGATAGCAGTAGGCGTCGTTGTCGCACTGGATGCCCGGATAGCGGTTCCAGTACCAGGTGCCGCCGAAGCCGCCGGCGTGGTCGATGACCTTGAAATTGGTCACGCCGGCCTTGGTCAGGTGATAGGCGGCGAGAATGCCTGTCCAGCCGCCGCCAAGGATCGCGACGTCGACCTCCTCGTCGAAGGCATCGCGCGGCACGACCGGGGTGAACGGATCGTGCGCATAGGTGTCGTGGGTCAGGTGATCCTCGGGTGCGGCATACTGCTCCTGGCCTTCGCGGCGGATGCGCTTGTCGCGCTCCTGCGCGTACTTGGCCTTCATCGCCGGGATGTCGATTTCCTCGGCGGGTGGAACATTGGTCGGTTCGCAGACGAAGGTCATGGGCAGTTCCGGCTCTCTCTCGGGTGTGTCTTGGTGCGGGGAGGGCCTTAGCGCGCCGCGGACCCCAATGGCAGCATTTTGTGCGAGCGTTCAGCCGCCCTTTCGCGCCATGTCGAAGCTGTAGACGATATGGCCGACGTGGCCATGCAGGCCGAAGTCCTGCACGTCGCTCTTGTCGTGGACCTGGGTCATGGCCTGGTCGACCTCCTCGATCGTCCAGCTCGGCTGGTAGACGCCCCTGGTCTCGGCGATGAACGCGCGGGCGATGCGGCCGCCGATCGCGGCGATCATCTCGCCCGAGACGTCGCAGCGCTCGTGCGCGAGCCAGGCGACGGTCGGCGAGACGAGCTCGGGCTCCATCGGCGGATACTGCGACACGTCGAGGCCTTCGGCCATGCGCGTCACCGCCGAGGGAACGATGACGTTGGACTTCACGTCGAATTCCTCGCCCTCGAGCGCGGCGACGTTGTTGAGGCCGATCATGCCCGACTTGGAGATGCCGTAGTTCACGCAGCGGTTGTTGCCGTAGATCCCGCCGATCGAGCTGGTCAGGACGATGCGGCCGTAGCCCGCGTCGCACATCAGCGGGTGGACCGCCTTGACCATGTAGAAGGCGCCCATCAGGTGGACGTCGATCACCGACTGGAAGTCCTCGAACGAAAGCTCGCGGATCGTGCCGTAGCGGACGTTGCCCGCATTGTGGATCAGGATGTCGACCTTGCCGTAGGTGTCGAGCGCGGTCTGGACGATCGCCTGGGCGCCTTCGGGCGTAGCCACGGAGTTGGTGTCGGCCACGGCCTCGCCGCCCGCCGCCTTGATCTCGTCTACCAGCTGCTGCGCGACGCCGACGTCGAGGCCGTCTCCCTTGATCGGCGCGCCGAGGTCGTTGACCACGACCTTGCAGCCCTTCTCGGCGAGCAGGCGCGCATAGGCCGCGCCGAGCCCGCGGCCGCCACCGGTGATCACCGCCACGCGGTCGTCGAAACGCAGTTCAGTCATCGGGATTCCTTCAAGGTTAGACCGGCTGCCAGATCGGCGAGCCGCGTTCGGCGCGGTTGGACGGGACGACGCGGCCGTCGATGTCGGTCAGGCCGTATTCCTGGGCCAGTTCGGCGTTGATGAAAGTTCCGCCCGATCGCGCCATGATCGCGGGATCGGCGGCGAGCGCGGCGACGACGCGGCCGGGAAACTCGGGCGAGCTGCCTGCCGAACTGCGCAGTTGCGCGGCCATGCCCGGAACCGACTTGAGGTTCTCGATCGCGCGCTCGGTATAGGTGAAGCCCTGCCACAGCGACAGCGAGGCGACGCCGTGTTCCTTGAGTTCGATGGCCATGTCGCGCGCCATGCGGTCGAGGCCGGCCTTCGCCGTGCCGAAGATCGGCCCGTAGGTATAGGTCACGCCGACATAGCCCGAAATGCCGACGATCAGCCCCGACTTCTGTGGCACCATGATCTTCGCCGCGTGCCAGGCGGCGACGTAGGCGGCGCGCAGGCCGATGTCGAACATCTCCCAGTTCGACAGCGGCTTTTCCCAGAAGCCACCCGGCTGGGTCAGTTCGGGCGGAATGACGATGGCGTTGTTGACGAGCAGGTCGAGCCGACCCTGTTCGTCCTGCACTCGCGCGAACAGCGCGGCGATCTGCGCATCGTCGGCAAGATCGAGCTGGACGGCAATGCCTTTGCCGCCGCGCGCGTCGACTTCTGCAGCAGTCTCGCCGATCGTGCCCGAGAGGCCTTCCTGGCCCGCGGCGATGGTCCTGCCGGTGACGTAGACGGTGGCGCCCTGCTCGGCGAGCGCGAGCGCGATGCCCTTGCCCACCCCGCGACTGGCGCCGGTGACGACCGCGACCTTGCCGGCCAGTGGTTTATCCGCGCCCGAAGCCATCGTCTCTCCTCTCGCACTCTTATGCCGGCGAGGAATGCCGCGCATCGGTATGAGCGTCTTGACCTATGCAGACAAAATCGGGCGTTTCAACCCGGGCCGCGGTCTCGATGGCAAGATTGTATACGTTCGGCGAGTCCCGGGCTTGACGCTCGCTCGTACAGCCGTCCAGAAGATCGCCGAGCTTGACCGGGAAGCCCGGTCGAGGAGCCGGGAGAGCACGACAATGACCCAGACCACGCCGCGCTATGTCTCGACCAATCCGGCTCAGACCGTCGAGGGCTGGACGCTCGATCGCCTGACTCGTCCGAGCCGCCTGTTCAGCGCCAACGGCCTCCACACGGGCAAGGACGGGCGCGTCTATATCGCATCGGTCGGCGGCAGTCAGGTCAGCGCGATCGACGTCGACACCGCCGAGATCGAGGTCATCAGCCCGATGGGCGGCGCGATCATCGGGCCCGACGATCTGACCTTCGACGACGAGGGCAACCTCTACGTGACCGAAATCACCGAGAACAAGGTCAAGGTGCTGCGGCCCAACGGTACCAGCGAGGTTCTTGCCGACCTGCGCGTGGCCAACCCGATCACCTTCCACCAGGGACGGCTGATTGCCGGCGAACTCCACTATGGCGGCCAGATCGTCGAGGTGAACCGTGGCGGCGGCATCGAGCGCGTGATAGCGGACAACGTGCCGATGGCGAACGCCTTCCAGGTCGGGCCCGACGGCAAGCTTTATTTCCCCGCGCAGGCGGCGAACGAGATCTGGCGTGTCGATCTCGACGGCGGCGAGCCCGAAGTGGTCGTGAAGGATCTCGGCGTGCCCGACTCGGTCAAGTTCCACCCCGACGGCTATATCGTCTCGACCCAGGTCCATAGCGGCCAGGTGCTGAAGATCGATCCGCGCACGGGCGCGAAGGAGGTTCTGGCGGACATCGGTCCCGGGCTCGACAACGTCGCCTTCGTCGGCAACCGCACCTTCGTCTCGCACATCACCGGCTCGATCCACGAGATCGTCGCGCCGGGCCAGGCCAAGCCGCTGGTCGAGAAGGGCATGCAGTGGCCGCTCGGCCTTGCCGTGGCCGAGGATGGCGAGCTGTTCATCGCCGACGGTGGCTTCACCTATACGCTGCAGCCGGGCGGCGAGCCCGAGCTGGCGGGCATGCTGTTCTCGCCGGGCTTCCCCGGCTGGGTGCGCGATGTCGCCGCCGCGGGCGCGGGCGAGTGGATCGTGACGACGGCCAACGGCGACGTCGCCCGGTTCCGCCCGGCGGCGGAGGAAAGCGAGATGCTGGCCCAGGGCTACGATCGCCTGATGGGCGTGGACGTGGCGTCGAGCGGCGCGGTGGTCTTCGCCGAGATGCCGACCGGACGCCTGCTCTCGGTCGAAGGCGGCAACGTCAGCGAACTGGCGCGCGGACTGGATCAGCCGATGGGCGTCGCGGTCGGTCCCGATGGCGCAGTCTATGTCGCCGAGGCCGGTGCGGGCCGTGTCACCAAGGTCGCGGGCGGCAAGACCGAGACCGTGATCGACGGCTTGGGTACACCCGAAGGCCTGGCGATCGTCGGCGGCAAGCTCTACGTCGTCGATACCGACAGCAAGCAGGTGATCGAGAGCGACCTGGCGGGCGGCAATCGCCGTGCGATCGGCGCGAACCTGCCCGTCGGCGCGCCCGCGGGGATCATCCCCAAGCAACTCGGCAGCGTCGGCGACATGTGCGGTCCGATGACCACCTTCGCCGGTCTAGCGGCGGGCGGCGATGGCACGATCTACGTTGCCGGCGCGGCCGAAGGCAGCGTGCTCGCGCTGCGCCCGGCCTGATAGAACATCAAAGGAGAGAAACGATGCTGAAGCAGATCTGCTTCTTCAAGAAGCGGCCCGACATGACGCTCGACGAGTTCATGGACTACTACGAGAACCAGCATTCGCAGCTGGCCAAGAAGTCGGGCGCCAAGCCGGCGATCCCCAACGCCGTGCGCTATGTCCGCCGCTACCTGAAGCCCGAAATCAACCCGGTGACGGGGCAGGTCCACGATGCCGGCTACGACTGCATCATGGAGATCTGGTGGAACAGCCGCGAGGACTTCGAGAACTCGCAGCGCATCATCGCCGATCCCGAACGCCTGCCGATGACCAAGGCCGACGAAAAGAACCTGTTCGCCAGCCACGACAATCCCATCGTGACCTGCATCGAATACGATTCGCCGATGGGCCCGAACGGCGAGACCGGTCGGGTGGAAGTGGTCTACGATTGATCGTCAATTCCTCCCCGAGACAAGCTCGGGGAGGAACTACCTCTCGCTCAATACTGCCGCAGCCCCGTCGCGTCGTCTTCCTTGAAGACCGGGATCGGCTCGATCGCCTTCATCACCACCAGCGGAATCTTGCGGCTCGTCGACTTCTGATAGTCGGCGTAGAACGGGAAGCCGTCGACCATGAAGTCCCAGATCTTCTGGTATTCCTCGCCCTCGGGCTCGCGCCAGGTAGCGCGGAAGGCCTGGGTGGCGACCTGGAACTCGACCTCTGCCATCTCCTTGATGTTGAGATACCAGTCGGGGTGGGTATCGGCGCCGCCCTTCGAGGCGACGATCACCACTTCGCCGGCGATGTCGCCGTAGCAGAGCGCGGTGATGAAGATCTTGCCGCTCTTGCGGCCCTTGTACTTGATCATGCAGTGCGTCGCGAAGGAGCGGCCGCCCACGGCGGTGATGTCCATGATATGGCCCTCGGCGCCGCCCGACTTCAGATACATTTCGCGGTGCTCGGCCACCCAGTCCTTGCGGACCGCGGCGATGGCGGATGACGATTCGTCACTCATGTCACTCTCCGTGGATACATAGTCTGCCGGCCATCTTCGGCATTTCACCCGGGCTGTCCAGCCTGCAGAACCCTCGCTTTCTTGACCGAGGTCAATTATATGCTGAACGGGTGTGCAGTATTGCGTGCCTGTGCCAATACCGACATAGCGAGCCGATATAGGGCCGAACATTTGCGAGGGAATGCGATGACCGAGATGGGAAAGATCGTTGAGGTGGCGGACGAGCTGACCGCACCGGTCACGATCGGGCCGGAAGCCTACATTTCCGAGGAATACGCAAAGGCCGAGGCCGATAAGCTCTGGCGCAAGGTCTGGCTCCAGGCCGGTCGGCTCGAAGACATCCCCAATGTCGGCGACTACATCACCTACGACGTGCTGGCCGACTCGGTGATCATCATGCGCAGCGGCGAAACCGAGCTGCGTGCCTTCCACAACGTCTGCCCCCACCGCGGTCGCCGGCTGATCGACACACCCAAGGGCCAGCGCAACGCGCGGGGCAACAAGACCAATATCGTCTGCGGGTTTCACGGCTGGACCTTCGATCGCCAGGGCTCGTGCACCTATATCGAGCACCAGGAAGACTGGCAGGGCAAGCTGACCGAAGAGCGCACCGCGCTCGGCAAGGTCCAGGTCGACACCTGGGGCGGCTGGCTGTGGATCAACCTCGATCCTGATGCCGGCCCGCTTGCCGAATACCTCGAGCCGGCGGCGGGCCTGCTCGATCCGTTCGAGCTCCAGAACATGCGGCCGCGCTGGCGCAAATGGGTGGTGTTCGACTGCAACTGGAAGGTCGCGATGGAGGCCTTCAACGAGACCTACCACGTCTCGACCACGCACCCCGAATTCATGGAATTCGGCCAGTTCCGCGGCTGGGGCCGCAACCAGGGGCTGCACTCGAACATCGGCTACGATGCGCCGAAGGGTCGTGAGGAAGACCAGGCCAAGCTGCGCCTCGGCGCCGGCGACGATCCGCGCAAGTCTACCTGGGAAATGCAGGACTTCACCTGGAAGAACGCCAACACCAACACGACCATGACCCTGGTCGAGGCGGCCAAGCGCCTGATCGACGAACTGCCCGAGGATACCCCGGCGCCCGAGGTCTCGAAGCACTGGCTGGCCTCGGCCCGCGCCGCCGACGAGGCGCGCGGCGTGGTCTGGCCCGTGGTTGATCCTTCGCACACGGCGAAGAGCGGCACCTCGTGGCAGATATTCCCGAACACGCAGATCGGGCATGCGGTGAACAACATGCTGGTCTACCACTATCGGCCCTACAAGGCCGATCCCAACAAGTGCATCTTCGAGGCTTCGGTCTACGAACTGTACCCGGAAGGCGAAGCGCCCGAGACCGATTGGGAATATACCGAACCCGGCGACTGGCCGCCTGTGCTCCAGCAGGACTTTGCCAACATGGCCGCGGTGCAGGAAGGCATGAAGAGCTCAGGCTTCCGCGGCACGCAGCCCAATCCCTACATGGAACGGACCGTGCCGAGCCTTCACTACAATCTGGCGCGCTTCATGGGCACAGGGGCGCCGCGCAAGATCGATTGATCCAGGCCGTCGTTCCCACCTTGGCGGAGATGACGGGGCTTCACGCGACGCGGCGCGGCGCCCTAACGCCGGCCGCGCGTGGCTTCGCGCACGCGCCGCATCAGATCGTCGAAGTCGCCATCACGCGGGACGAGGTAGATGTCCTTGAGATCGCGCCCCACGGTTTTCATGTCCCTTTCGGTCAGAAGCCCGATGGCGACGATCTTGTCGGTGCCCGTCATTCGTTTGCCCTCGAATACTTCACTGGAACCATGTTCCGGGTATCAGGCGGTTCAGGATTCCCGCCTCGTCCTTGGATGGGGTCGGGGTCGTTATCATCAAGGCGATGACGTAAAACGTGGTCAGGCCGACCAATACCCAGACCACTTTCCGCAGCATCATCTTTCGATCGAAAGGATGGCGGACATGTCATTGGGCGACCTCGATAAATAAAGCGTCATGAAGAATGTACGCGGTGGCGGCGTTAGGGTTCCTGCCGCGATGGCTCGCCTCGTCGCAAGACGGCGCGGGTCGGTCGAACGGCCCGGTGCGCGAGCAGGGGGATCGGGCTTAACCCATGTTGGTGGCAAACCGGCGGAAGCCATGGTAAAAGGCAAACAGCGCCGGCCGTAATCGGCCAGTCGGCGCCTGAGAGACAGCAGACGTATGCGCTCCCGCCAAAGCTCGGAGCATCACCATGCCTTTGTTTACGATAACGCCATCGGATACCGATCATGCGCCGGTCGAAGTCTCGTCGCCGGACGCGGCTGCCGTGCTCCACACGATCGCGCGCTTGAACTGCGGCGAAGCCGAAGTGCTTGAAGACGGGATTTACGTCTTTTCGGTGCGGCTCGACAACAATGGCCTCTGGCATATCCACCAGCGTAGCGAGGCGGACGCCGAACCGATCCCGGTTTACGGCTGACGCGTCTAACGTCCGCCGCGGGCGATCGCGCGAAGCAGATCCGCGAACTCGTCGTCGCGCACAGGATCGTACAACTTGCGCATCCCTGTATGGAGATTGCGGCGCTCCTCCGCGTCTATGCGGCGGAACCGGCGAGGGGCGTTGAAATCGGGCATGTCGGTAGCAATAACGTCAGTAGCGGCGAAGCGTTCCCTGACGGCGGCGAGTTGTGTCGTTGATCCGTCCAGCCGTGGGCTCGTCGAGCCTTCTATTCGCTGGTTTCGAGGCGCTGGCACATTGCGCCGATCTCCAGCAGCAATAGCTTGGCATCGAACGGCTTGCCGATCAGTGGTGCTTCGAGATGGCCGACGGGCAGGTGGTCGCGACCGTAGCCGCTGACGAAAAGGAACGGTATCCCGGCACTGGCAAGCGCGTCGGCCACGGCATCGACCGGTTGGCCCTGGAGGTTGCCGTCGAGAATGACCCCATCGATCGCCAGATCGGCGATCAGGCGCAAAGCCGCGGCGGGATCCGACGCCGCGCCGACCACCACCGCGCCGGCATCCTCGACGATTCCCGTGAGTTCGAGCGCGATCAGGGGCTCGTCCTCGACGATGACCAGCCGTAGCCCCTTGATGCCCTGACTCGCGCTGGCGCCGCCCGATGAAGCCGCCGCGCTAGAACCGCCCGCCGCGATCGGGGCGGTCTTGGCCGAGCCGAGATAGGGCAGGGTCAGCCGCCAGACGATCCCGGCCGTGTCGTAGGTCGCGGTGGCGCTGCCGCCATCGGCCCTGAGGCTGCGCTCGATCAGCGCCGTGCCGAAACCCCGGTGCGTCGGCGCCGCGAGTGCAGGGCCGCCGCGTTCGATCCAGTCGAGTTCGAGCAAGCCGTTCGCCACGCGCCAGGTCAGGCCGACACTGCCTGCAGGCACCGACAGCGCGCCGTACTTGTGCGCGTTGGTGACCAGTTCGTGGAGCACGAGCGCGAGATGCAGCGCCGGCTCGGGGGCGAGGTCGATATCTGGGCCTCTAGCGGCGAGCCGCTCTGCCGCGAAGGTGCCGATCGCGGCCTGGCCGGCGATCAGTTCGCGCAGGCTAGCCCCTTGCCAGGTCGCGCTGCTGAGCAGCGAATGCGCGCGCGCGAGTGCCTGGACCCGACCGAGGAAGGTCGGCGCGAAGTCCGAAGGCCCTGAAGAGTGACGCAGGGTCTGCTGGGCGATCGCCTGGACCGACGCGAGCGTGTTCTTCACGCGGTGATTGAGCTCGCCGACGAGCAGGCGCTGGGTCTCCTCGGCGCGCTTGCGCTCGGTCACGTCGAGCATCTGGACATTGATCGACATCAGCCGGCCACCAGCGTCGCGGAGTGCCGAGCAATAGCACTCGCAGTCGAGCGTATAGCCTTCGGCCGTGCAGAACCTGAGCGTGCGGGTCGCGCGCTCGGTCGCGCCGTCGATCATTCCCGCCAGCAGTTCGGCGAAGTGGCCGTCGTCGTCGGGGCAGATCCACTTGATCCGCGCGGCACGGAAGCCCGCAACCTCGGCCGAGCGCCAGCCGAACAGCCGCTCGGCGCCCTGCGACCAGGCGATGATGCGCTGCTCGCGATCGAGCTCGACGATGGCGAGCGGCGAATTGTCACGGTGCGCGGTCAGCCGGGCGAGGGCAGCGGCGTGCTCGTCGCGCTGGCGCGCGAGTTCCGCGCGCTGCCGGTACAGCTCGACGAAGATTTCGACTTTGCTGCGCACGACCTGCGGGTCGACAGGCTTGAACAGATAGTCGACCGCGCCGGCCTCGTAGCCGCGGAAGCGGCGGCGCTCGTCGGTGCCTACGGCGGTCAGGAAGATGATCGGCACGCGCCGCGTGCGTTCGGCCCCGCGCATCAGCTCGGCCAGCTCGAAGCCATCCATGCCGGGCATCTGCACGTCGAGCAGCGCGAGTGCGACGTCGTGCACCAGCAGCAGTTCGAGCGCCTCGATCCCCGAGCGCGCCTGGAGCAGCTGGACCCCTTCGTCGCGCAGCAGGGCTTCGAGTGCGATCAGGTTCTCGGGGACGTCGTCTACCGCGAGGACGCGGACCAGGTCAGGCGGCGTCATCGGCGATCCCCCGCAGTGGTGCCGTGTTGCGGCGGTAGATCTTCTCGCGCTCATCGAAGTCGGCGAAGGCCTCGGAATGGCGAGAGAACCGCAAGGTCTCCTTCGAGCCGAGCCCGAGGAAGCCGCCGCGCACCAGCGATTCCCCGAACAGCCCGAGCGCGCGATCCTGCAGGTCGCGATCGAAGTAGATCAGCACGTTGCGGCTGGAGACGAGGTGGACTTCGGAGAAGACCTCGTCGCTGGCCAGGTTGTGCTCGGCGAAGACCGCGCGGCGGCGCAACGACTTGTCGAACACCGCGGCGCCGTAAGCCGCCGTGTAGTAGTCCGAGAGCGAGGCCTTGCCGCCGGCGAGGCGGTGGTTCTCGGTGAACTGGGGGATCCGCTGGAGATCGTAGATCCCCGCCTCGGCCTTGGTCAGCGCGGCGGGGCTGATGTCGGTGCAGTAGAAGATCGTGCGATCCTCGAGCCCTTCCTCGCGGAACAGGATCGCCAGCGAGTAGAACTCCTCGCCATTGGCGCAGCCGGCAATCCAGACCTTGAGCGAGGGGTAGGTGCGCAGGTGCGGCACGACCGTCTGGCGCAACGCCAGGAAATAGGCAGGATCGCGGAACATCTCGCTGACCTGAATGGTCAGGAAGCCCATCAGCTCGGCGAAGGCGGCGGGCTGTCGCAGCAGGCGGTGCTGGAGCTCGGACAGGCTGGCCAGGCCGAACCGCGCCAGTGCGCGCGCCATGCGCCGGTGCAGCGAGGCGCGCGAATAGCCGCGGAAGTCGTAGTGGTACTGACGCCAGATCGCTTCGAGCAACAGGTCGAGCTCGATGTCCTCGTGCGGTTCGAAGGTCTCGATCAGCGCGGCATCCATACCCGTACCAGACTGAGCAATTTGTCGACGTCGAGCGGCTTGGCGAGATAGTCGTTGGCGCCGGCATTGAGGCATTCCTGCTGGTCGCGCTCCATCGCCTTGGCGGTCAGCGCGATGACGGGGAGGTTGCGGCCCCAGTCGCGCCCGCGGATCTCGCGCGTCGCCGTGAGCCCGTCCATCTCGGGCATCATCACGTCCATCAGCACCAGGTCGATCGGCTCGGCCGGATCGCGCGCGGCCGCGTCGAGCGCCTGCAGCGCCTCGATGCCGTTGCGCGCGATGCGCACCTCCACGCCATGCGGTTCGAGCACCGAGGACAGCGCGTAGATGTTGCGAATGTCGTCCTCGACCACGAGCACGCGGCGGCCTTCGAGCGCGGCGTCGCGGTTCAGCGACTTGACGATCAGCTGCTGCTGCGGCTCGGGCAGCTCGGAGACGATCTGGTGGAGGAACAAGGTCACCTCGTCGAGCAACCGCTCGGGCGACTTGGCGCCCTTGACGATGATAGACTTCGAATAGCGCCGCAGCCGCAGCTCCTCGTCCTGCGACAGGTCGCGGCCGGTGTAGACGATCACCGGCGGGAAGCCGACGCTCTCGTCGGCGCTCAGCCGTTCGAGCAGGTCGAGCCCCGAGGCGTCGGGCAGGTTGAGGTCGAGTACCATGCAGTCGAAGGTCTCGCGGCCGAGCATGTCGAAGCACTGCGCGGCCGAATGGGCCTCGACCGTCTCGACGTCGCGCGAGGCGAGCAGCAGGCGCACGCTCTCGGCCTGCTGCGCATCGTCCTCGACCACGAGCACGCGGCGCAAGCGGTGCGCCATGCGCTCCTCGAGGCTTTCGAGCATGCCGACGAGCTGCTCGCGGAGCACGGGCTTGAACAGATAGCCGATCGCCCCGCCCGACAGCGCGGCCTGGCTGTCGTCGTCGACCGAAACGACGTGGACCGGGATGTGCCGCGTGCGCACGTCGCGCTTGATCCGGTCCAGCACCGAGAGCCCGGTGTGGTCGGGCAGGTTCATGTCGAGGATCACGGCGCTGGGCACGTACTGCCGCGCCAGCAGTGCGCCTTCGTCGGCCGTGCCGGCGATCAGGCACTGGAAGCCCTGCTCGTGCGCGAGATCGGCGAGGATCTGCGCGAAGACCGGATCGTCTTCGACGATCAGGATCACCCGGCTGTCGCCGCTCAGGCCCTCGCGGTCGTCCTCGGGGACATTGGCCGGGCGGCGCAACGCGGGGGCGGGATTGGTCGGCTGGGGCCGCGCCGCGATAGGTGTCGGCGCGGCCGCCTGCTGGAAGAACCCCGGCTCGTAGCGCTCGGGCAGGGCCAGCGAGAAGGCGCTGCCCTGGCCCTCGGCGCTCTCGACGCCGACGTCGCCGCCGAGCAGACGGGCGAGCTCGCGCGAGATCGACAGGCCCAGGCCCGTGCCGCCGTACTTGCGGCTGATCGTGCCGTCGGCCTGGCGGAAAGCCTCGAAGATCACCTGCTGCTGTTCGGCCGCGATGCCCACGCCGGTGTCGCGCACGGTGAAGGCGATCCGCCCATCGATTTCGCGCGATACCTGCAGGGTCACGCTGCCGCGATCGGTGAACTTGATCGCGTTCGACAGGAAGTTCTTGAGCACCTGTTCGAGCCGCTGCGGGTCGGTTTCGATCTCGGCGGTATCGGCCCCGGTTTCGATCGCCAGCTCAAGCCCCTTGGAGGCGGCCGAAGGCGCGAACAGCGCCTTGAGCTTGTCTAGCATCGGCCCGACGCGGATCTTGCGCGGCTGCAGTTCGAGCTTGCCCGCCTCGATCTTCGAAATGTCGAGGATGTCGTTGATCAGGGTCAGCAGGTCGTTGCCCGAGGTCTCGATCGTCTGCGCGTGCTTGACCTGGTCGGCCGAGAGATTGCCCGCGCGGTTCTCCGCCAACAGCCGCGCCATGATCAGGAGCGAGTTGAGCGGCGTGCGCAGCTCGTGGCTCATGTTGGCGAGGAATTCGGACTTGTAGCGGCTTGCCGTTTCGAGCTCGCTGGCCTGCGCGCGCAAGGAGGCCTGGGTGCGCGAAAGATCGTCGCGCTGGCCTTCGAGCTGGCGCGTCTGGTCCTCGAGCTGGGCATTGGTCTGCTCAAGCTCGCTCTGCTGCGCTTCGAGCCGCGCCGCCGATTCCTGAAGCTGGCGGCTCTGCGTCTCGAGCTCGTCATTGCTCGCGCGCAGCTCCTCGCTCTGCGCCTGCAGTTCCTCGGCCTGCTGCTGGGTTTCTTCGAGCAGCTCCTGCAGGCGGGCTCGGTACTTGCCCGAGCGGATCGCCACGCCGAGCTGGCCGGCGACGCGCGTCATCAGCGTCTCGGCGTCGGCCAGGCGATCGGCGGGCAGGCCCAGCTCGACCACGGCGTTGACCACGCCGTCGGCGAAGGTCGTCGCAAGCAGCAGCGACTGGGGCTTGGCCGCGCCCAGGCCCGAGCCGAAATAGAGATAGCCCTCGGGCACTTCGGTCAGCACGAAATTGCGGCGGTCGGTCACCGCCTGGCCGAGCAGACCGTCGCCCAGGTCGAAGCGCTCGGGCACCTTGGCGTCGGCGGGAACGCCGTAAGTCGAATAGCGGCGGAAGCCTTCACCGTTGCGGATGAACACGGCGCCGGCGCGCGCGCCGAGATAGTCGCAGAGGAAGCGCAGCGCCTGGCCGCCGAGCTGGTCGAGCGGCAGTTCGCCACCCAGCGCTTCGGCGAGACCAACCTGGCCGCCTTGCAGCCATTCTTCGCGGCGGATCGCCAGCCGGTTGCGGATGAAGAAGAAGCCCACGCTCGCGAGAATCCAGGCGACGGCCACGCCGATCGAGCGGTTGATGATGGCCACTTCGGGATCGACCCCGGCGGGCGCGAGGCTGTACCCGGCGATGGTCAGCAGCGTTGCGATCGCGGCCATGACCAGCGGTACCTGCGCGCGGGGCGCCAGATAGGCGAGAACCACGGGCAAGAGGTAACCGACCCAGACCGCGGTTCCGAGCGGGAACAGCATGTCCGCGACGAAAGGCAGCGCCAACAGCGCTGCGAGGGCCGTGTAGAGCCACGGCGCGCGATCGCTAACGTCGACCGGCTTCATGCTACGCTCGGCTTCGAATGGCTATCTTTGGAAGATGCGACGTTGACGGCCGTCGCAGCCGGAATGCTTATCGAAAACACATGAAATCCCACCGTTCTGACGCGAACGCCGGGCCGGGCGAATGGTTCCCGAGAAGGTGAGATTTTTTCGTGGAGGGATCGGCGGTTAGGTGCGGCTGGCTATTTGCCCTCGTACACACTCTCTGTCGGTCGCCTCTGCGCAGGGGCGACCGACAGGGAATAAGGCGGGAGAGGGGAGCGGTCTCGCCGTGCCCCGATGATCAGAACTTCATCGAGAACGGATCGCGCTTGTCGCCCGAGAAGTCGATGAAGACGTTCTTGGTCTGCATGAATTCCTGGATCCCGGCCTCGCCGCGCACGCGGCCGAAGCCCGAATCCTTCATGCCGCCGAACGGGGCCTGCGGTGCGGCGACGCGGTAGGTGTTGACCCAGACCACGCCCGACTGGATCGACCGCATCATCCGCAGGCAGCGGCTGATGTTCTCGGACCAGATCCCCGAGGCCAGGCCATAGGGCGTGTCGTTGGCGATCGAAACCGCCTCGTCCTCGTCGTCGAACGGGATGATCGACAGCACCGGGCCGAAAATCTCCTCGGCCGCGACCTTCATCTCGTTCTTCACGTCGGCGAAGATCGTGGGTTCGATGAAGAAGCCCTTTTCAAGCCCAGGCCCCTCGGCGCGGCCACCACCGGCGACGAGCCGCGCGCCGTCACCCTTGGCGGCTTCGATGAAGGAGAGGATCTTGGCGAACTGCGGCTCGTTGGCGGCGGTGCCCATTTCGGTCTCGGGCAGGCGCGGATCGCCCATCCTGATCATCGCCGCGCGCTTGGCCAGGCCCTCGACCATGCGATCGTAGACGCCGCGCTGGACCAGCAGCCGCGAGCCGGCGATGCAGGTCTGCCCCGTCGCGCCGAAGATGCCGGCGAGCGCGCCGATCAGCGCGCGGTCGAAGTCGGCATCGTCGAACACGATGTTCGGGCTCTTGCCGCCCAGTTCCATCGTCACGGGCTTGAGGTTGCTGCCCGCCTTGGCGGCGATCAGCCGGCCGACGCCGGGGCTGCCGGTGAACGAGATCTTGTCGACCAGTGTCGAGCCGGTCAGCGCCGCGCCGACGTCGCCCGCGCCGGTGACGACCTGGACCACGCCCGCGGGGAAGCCGGCCTGCTCGCAGAACTTCGCCACTTCGAGCGTGGTGGTCGAGGCGTGCTCGCTGGGCTTGAGGATCACGCAGTTGCCCGCGGCGAGCGCCGCCGGCAGCGTGTTGGTCAGGATCGCGACGGGCGAGTTCCAAGCGGTGACGCAGGCGACCACGCCGTAGGGAACGCGGATCGCGAAATCGAGCGTGTCCTTCTGGTCGAGCGGGATCACGTCGCCGTGCATCTTGTCGGCCCAGGCCGCGTAATAGCGGAAGATTCGCGCGGCATAGCCCATCTGGTTGTGCGTCTCGCGAATGACCTTGCCGTTGTCGGTGGTCTCGAGCAGCGCCATGCGATCGGCATCGGCGTCGAGCAGGTCGGCCACCGTGTTGAGCAGCTTGGCGCGCTCGCCAGGCGTGGTCTTCGACCAAGTCCTGTCGAAGGCACGGCGGGCGGCGTGGATCGCCTCCTCGACGTCGCCCACCGTGGCGACGGGGATCGTCGCGTGGACCTCCTGGTTGTAGGGATTGATCGCGGGCAGGGTGCCGCCGTCTGAGGCAGGCCGCCACTGGCCGTCGATGAAGAGCTGGTAGGTCGTGGTCACGGGGATTCTCCGGGGGAGGAAAGGCTCAGACGGCAGTGGTGCGGACGGTGGCGACCATGCTCCGGGCCTCGCCCTGCTGGGTCCAGACTTCGGCGCCGTCGTCGGTGACGTCGCCGCAGACGTGCAGCGGCGCGCCGTCGAAGGCGGGCTTTTCGCCGCGGAAGTCGAAACCGGTGATCGGCGCCGACAGCTTGCGCGCGGCGAGGTCGATCAGCAGGGTCGCCTGCAGCGGACCGTGGACGACGAGCGCCGGATAGGCTTCTTCCTCGATCGCATAAGGCCGGTCGTAATGGATGCGGTGGCCGTTCATCGTCAGCGCCGAATAGCGGAACAGCAGCACCGAATTGGGATCGAGCGTCTCGGCCCAGGCCGCAGCCGGTGCCGGGCCGGCGACGGGCGCGGGCAGCGAACCGGCGGCGGGCTCGCGATAGGCAAGATCCTGCTCCTCGCGGATCGCCACGCCGTCGCCCGCGTCGAGCTCGTGCTGGACCGTGACGAAGACGAGCGTGCCCGAGCGGCCGGTCTTCTCGGTGACCGACAGGATCGTCGAGGTCTTGGTCACCGTGTCGCCGACATGCAACGGCTTGAGGAAGGTCAGGCGCCCGCCGGCCCACATGCGGCGCGGCAGGGCGACCGGCGGCAGGAAGCCGCCCTTGGCCGGATGGCCGTCGGTGCCCAGGCCCTGCGGCGGCTTGACGTCCCAGAAGTAGAGCCAGTGGTGGAGCAGCGGCAGTGCGTCGCCGGCCTTGAGCGCGCCGTCGCCGCCGAGCGCCACGCTCAGCGCATTGCTGCGCGCGGGCTCCAGCACGTCCACAACGCTCTGGCTCTTGCCGATCCAGCTGTCGAATTCGCTCACGCAGTCTTTCCTTCGATGATGGGCCGCGAACGGCCGAAGATGGTGCCGGCCAGGGTCGCCAGGCCGGCGGTCAGCAGCAGCACGCTCGTGGTCTGGGACGATCCCTGGACGACGAGCAGCTGCGCGATGAACGGAACGACGGCGCCGCCGAGCACGCCGCCGAGATTGAAGGCGAGCGAGACGCCGGTGTAGCGCGAGCGCACGGGAAACAGCGTCGCCAGCCAGGCGCCGAGCGGGCCGTTGTTGAGCCCGAGC
>SECS01000383.1 GCA_004211435.1 Novosphingobium sp.
CTCGCGACCAACCGTAACCCCGCGGCCACCCATCCTTTGACTTTTCGCGCCGAAGCCTATAGGGACGGCGCAAACGTTCGGCTGCGATCGTTGCAGCCATGGGGCCTTTGAGCCCGACATATCCGAAAGACAGATTTGATGACCGATATCAACGGCGCCGCCCCGGCGATCGCGAAGGCTTTGCAAAAGCGCGGCTATGAGACGCTAACCCCCGTCCAGCTGGCCATGCTCGATCCTGCGCTCGAAACCGCCGATGCGCTCGTTTCCGCCCAGACAGGCTCCGGCAAGACGGTTGCCTTCGGCATGGCCATGGCGCGCACGCTGCTCGACGATGGTGAGAAATTCGGCCGGGCTGCTGCACCTCTCGCACTCGTCATCGCGCCGACCCGCGAGCTTGCCATGCAGGTGAAGCGCGAGCTCGACTGGCTCTATGCCGAAGCGGACGCCGTGATCACCTCCTGCGTCGGCGGCATGGATATCCGCGCCGAGCGTCGTTCGCTGGAACGCGGCGCCCATATCGTCGTCGGCACGCCTGGCCGTATCTGCGACCATATCCGCCGCAACGCGCTCGACATGACGGAAATCCGCGTGGCCGTGCTCGACGAAGCCGACGAGATGCTCGATCTCGGTTTCCGCGAAGATCTCGAATACATTCTCGAGGCAGCCCCTGCCGAACGCCGCACGCTGATGTTCTCGGCAACCGTTCCGTCGGCCATTGCCAAGCTTGCCAAGAGCTACCAGCGCAATGCCGTGCGCATCGCCACCGCGTCGGAACAGAAGCAGCATGTGGATATCGAATATCGCGCGCTGGTCGTGACCCCGTCGGACCGCGAGCATGCGATCGTCAATGCGTTGCGTTTTTATGAGGCGCCAAACGCGATCGTGTTCTGCTCGACGCGCGCTGCCGTCAACCATCTTCATGCCCGTCTTGCCAATCGCAATTTCTCCGTGGTGGCGCTTTCAGGCGAGCTGACGCAGACCGAGCGCACCCATGCGCTGCAGGCCATGCGCGACGGTCGCGCCCGCGTCTGCATCGCAACCGACGTCGCTGCCCGCGGCATCGACCTGCCGGGTCTCGAAC
>SECS01000384.1 GCA_004211435.1 Novosphingobium sp.
AGCCTGCCCTTCATCATGGGCCGCCATCCCTTCGTGCAGGGCATCACCAGTTCGCACGAGATGGGCGAGATCGTCGGCCGCCGTCTGGCGCTGGCGCTGGGGGCGATGAAGCCTGTATCGGATGCGCTCCAAACCGCTGCCTAGGCGAGCCTGACCATGAAACTGTTCGCGATCTATATCGGCGGCGAGCACCCACGCGCCAATATCGAGGTCCACGACATTCGCTTCATCGTCGCGCCGACGATCGAAGCGACGCACGAGGCCCTGAAGGCGCAGTGGTGGGGCCGGCCGGGTTCGCTCCACATCGACTGCTGGAGCGAGATCACCCACGCCGATGGTCACGCCGTGTCCCTGCGACCCGAACCGTCGGACGGCGCGGACAAGCTCTATTACGTAAACCTCGGCGGCTACGACGGCGCCGAGTTCACCGAGCGGCACCGCAACGTCTTCGTCGTCGCCGACAGCCTGCCGGCGGCCAAGGCGCGCGCCATCAAGCAGGCGGCCGGCTGGCGCGACGCGCACCGGGACGACCTCTACGAGGCCGAACAGGCTTTCGCTTTGGACCAGGCGGCGGCCGAGGAGCGGCTGCACATCCACCTGACGCCGGCCCTGCTCACCGCCGATCCCGACTTCACCTGCCGCTACATGCCTCTGCGCTGAGCGCGCGAGGCCCAGAGGGCGAAAGCCGCCATTGCAGTCGGCCCCTCTCCGGTTGTGGTTAACATATTATACAACCTTGAAGGGTATGACTGAGCTCCTGCACGGCGCAGACGCGGGCCGTGGCGGCCGGGAGCACGCCCTTTGGAAGAGGCCATCGTCGAGTTCGTGGCCGAGGCGCGCGAGGGGATCGAGGCCGTCGACGCCAAGCTGGTGGCGTTCGAGCAGAACCCCGACGATCCGGCCCTGCTGGGCGACATCTTCCGCCTGATCCACTCCATCAAGGGGACCAGCGGCTTCCTCGCCCTCTCGCGCCTGCAGGCCGTGGCGCACGCGGCCGAGAACGTGCTGGGCGCCTTCCGCGACGGCGAGCTGGCGGTCGAGCCGCAGGCCGTCGGCGCCGTGCTGGAAGCCGTCGACGT
>SECS01000385.1 GCA_004211435.1 Novosphingobium sp.
ATACCTGTCGTCGAACGCGACATGCGCTTGGAAGTGGCGGAACGCACGCTCGCCGACGGAACGATCCGTCTGGGCGTCGATGTCGATGCCGTCCGCGTCGCTGCCGAAAAGCTGAAGGCAATGGGTGCGGAAGCGCTCGCGATCGTTTTCGTCAACGCCTATGCCAATCCCGAAAACGAGGAGCACGCGGTGGAAGCCGCCCGTGCGGTCTGGGACAACGAAAACCTCGCCTGCTCGACTCAAATCCTGCCCGAAATCCGCGAGTTCGAGCGCACGTCAACGACGGTCCTCAACGCCTATCTGCAGCCGGTCGTCGGCTCCTATCTCGGCAAGCTGGAAACGGCACTGGCAAGCGAGGACTTCGCCGGCCGCTTCCATATCGTCCAGTCGAACGGCGGCGTGATGTCGACGGAAACGGCGCGCAGGCTTCCGGCCCGTACAGCGCTATCCGGTCCGGCGGCAGGCGTCATCGCCGCAGCCGCGATCGCAAAGGCGGCCGGCTTTCCGAACGTCATCACCGGCGATCTCGGCGGCACGTCCTTCGATGTCTCGCTGATTGCCGACGGTAAGGCAGCACTCGCGGCCCAGACGACGATCGATTTCGGCCTCGTCATCCGCACGCCGATGATCGAGATCACCACGATCGGTGCCGGCGGCGGTTCAATTGCCCATGTGGATGCAGGCGGCCTGCTGCAGGTCGGCCCGGAAAGTGCCGGCTCGCGGCCCGGCCCGGTCTGCTACGGTCAGGGCAATACCCGTCCGACGCTGACGGATGCCAATGTCGTGCTCGGCCGCATCAACGCGGACCGGCCGATCGGCGGCAAGCTTGCCCGTCTCGATGTGGAGGCCGCCAAGGCGGCTATCGAGCAGCATGTGGCAAAGCCACTCGGCCTCGGTGTGATGGAAGCGGCCGAAGCGATCGTGAAGATCGCCGACAGCCGCATGGCCGGCGCGATCCGGCTGATGTCGATCGAGCGCGGTCACGATCCGCAGAAGTTCGCGGCCGTTCCCTTCGGTGGCGGCGGGGCATTGCATGTCTCGGCGCTGATCCGCGAAGTCGGGCTGAAGGCGGCGCT
>SECS01000386.1 GCA_004211435.1 Novosphingobium sp.
GCCTTCGACATGTGGAAGAAGCAGCAGCAGGTCCACTGGATGCCCGAAGAGGTGCCGCTGGGCGAGGACATGAAGGACTGGGCGGTCAATCTGACCGACAGCGAGCGCAACCTGCTGACGCAGATCTTCCGCTTCTTCACCCAGGCCGACATCGAGGTCCAGGACAACTACATGGAGAAATACGGTCGGGTGTTCAAACCGACCGAGGTCAAGATGATGCTGGCATCGTTCGGCAACATGGAGACGATCCACATCGCCGCCTACGCCCTGCTGCTCGAGACCATCGGCATGCCCGAAAGCGAGTTCGGCGCCTTCATGGAATATGAGGCCATGCGGGACAAGCACGACTACATGGGCAAGTTCGGCGTCGAGAGCGATGCCGACATCGCCCGCACCCTGGCCATGTTCGGCGGCTTCGCCGAGGGGCTGCAGCTGTTCGCGTCATTCGCGATGCTGATGAACTTCCCGCGCCAGAACAAGATGAAGGGCATGGGCCAGATCGTGTCCTGGTCGGTGCGCGACGAGAGCCTGCACTGCGAGGGCATCATCAAGCTGTACCATGCCTTCAACAAGGAGACCGGCGCGGTCACCAAGTCGGTGGCGGACGACATCGTCGAGTGCTGCCGCACCGTGGTCGAGATGGAGGACAAGTTCATCGACCTGGCCTTCGAAATGGGTCCGGTGAACGGCATGACGCCCGGCGACATCAAGGCCTACATCCGCTTCATCGCCGACTGGCGCCTGCGCCAGCTGAAGCTGCCAGAACTGTACGGCGTGACCGAAAATCCGCTGCCGTGGCTGCAGTCGCTGCTCAGCGGCGTCGAGCACGCCAACTTCTTCGAGGCGCGCGCGACCGAATACTCCAAGGGCGCCACCAAGGGCGCCTGGCACGGGGCCGACGGGGTGTGGTCGTCGTTCGACGCCATGCTCGAAAAACGCCGCGAGACGGCCTCGCATTAAGTCCGCGCCATGCCGCGCGTCCTTTCCGACCGTCTGTTGATGACGGCGGCGGCCGTGCCGTCGCCATGGCGCCGCGCGATCGCCCGCCTGTCGGCCAAGCGCGGGCTGTTGCCCCCCGATGCCGCGGAGGCGCGCGCCGCCTGCCTGCTGGCGCTGGACCGCCCCGCCGAGGCCGAGGCCTTGCTGGACGAGGGCGGCGGGCGCGAGCGGCGACTGCTGCGCGCCGCGTCCCACTCGGCGCAGGGCCGGCACCGCCTGGCCCGCCGCGCCATCAACGGCCTGTTCGAAAGCGATGGGCTGGAGGCGCCGCTGGCGGTCGACGACGCGCCGCTGACCCTGGAAGCCTTTCATGTGAAATCCGAGCGTTCGGTGGCGGGCCCGCGCATCAGCGTCATCGTCGCCGCCAAGGACGCCCAGGCGACGATCGGCATGGCGCTGGGATCGCTGCAGGCCCAGAGTCTGTCGCCGATCGAGATTCTGGTCGTCGACGACGCGTCCTCGGACGAGACGGTGGCCATCGTCTCGGACCTGGCCGCCGCCGATCCGCGCATCCGCCTGGTCCGCAATGATCGTGCGGCGGGGGCTTACGGCGCGCGCAACGCCGGGATGCGGGCCGCGTCCGGCGACGTCATGACTTTCCACGACGCGGACGACTGGGCCCACCCGCGCCGGCTGGAGGTCCAGGCCGAGGCGCTGAAGACGGCCGCCGCCTCGGTCGGAAGCTATTTCCGCCTGACGCCGCAGGGCCGCATCAT
>SECS01000187.1 GCA_004211435.1 Novosphingobium sp.
CGGGGAGGTGGCAGCGCAAAGCGCTGACGGAGGGGAGGTGCGTCCTCACGCAGCCTTGCGCCGCGCGGAGAGTCCCCTCCACCACCCTTCGGGCGGTCCCCCTCCCCGTGCCGGGGAGGATAATCGATGCGCAGGGCGGCGCTCTCCTGCCCGGACTCCACGATCACCACATCCACCTCGCGGGCCTGGCCGTTCGCGCCGCCTCGGTGCCCTGCGGTCCGCCCGAGGTGAACGACGCCGACGAGCTCGCGGCCCGACTCCGTCGCCCCGGCAGCGGCTGGATCCGCGGGATCGGCTATCACGAGAGCGTGATGGGGCTGCCCGACAGGCGCCAGCTCGACGCGCTGGCTCCCGATCGGCCGCTGCGGATCCAGCACCGATCCGGACGGCTCTGGCTATTCAATTCGCTGGGGCTCGAAACGGTCCTGGCGGGGGCGGAAGCACCCGACGGGCTCGATCGGAACACAGGCCACCTGTTCGACGAAGACGCCTGGCTGCAGACCGCACTCGCGAGCACGCCCCCGGATTTCACCGCGATTTCCGCCGACCTCGCGCGCTTCGGCGTGACCGGCGTCACCGACATGAGCCCGCGCAACGATCCCGTCATCGCGCGCCACTTCGCAGGGCAGCGCGAAGCGCGATCACTCCGTCAGCACGCCCTGCTCGCGGGAACCCTCGGCGGCTGGACCCTCGGTCCGGCCAAGCTCCACCTCCACGAAGCCGCCTTCCCCGATTTCGAGGAGACGGTCGCCTTCATCGCGACGGCGCATGACCAGCATCGCGGGCTCGCGGTCCATTGCGTGTCCGAGATCGAGCTCGTCTTCGCGCTCGCCGCGATCGAGGCTGCGGGCGCGCGACCGGGCGACCGCATCGAGCATGCTTCGGTCGCCTCGCCCGAACTCGTCGCGCGGATCGCGGTGCTGGGGCTCGCGGTCTGCGTCCAGCCGCATTTCGTTGCCGAGCGCGGCGACCGCTACCTCGCCGACGTCGAACCGCGCCACCACGGCGACCTCTACCGCCTGCGCAGCCTTTCGGATGCCGGTGTTCCGCTCGCCGGCGGCAGCGACGCGCCTTTCGGGGACGCGGATCCGTGGCAGGCGATGGCCGCGGCGGTCTCGCGCCGAACGCGCGACGGCCAGATCATCGGCGCCGAGGAGGCGTTGACGCCCGAGGAAGCGCTGGCGCTCTACCTCGCCGATCCGCTCGATCTCACCCGCCAGCGCCGGGTCGAACCGGGCGCGACCGCCGATCTTTGCCTGCTCGATCGCCCCTGGACTGCGGCGCGTGAAAGCCTCTCGGCCGACACCGTGCGCGCGACCTTCGTGTCAGGCGAGCTCGTCCACCAGGCCCCAGTCTAACGCCTGCTTCGCGCTGAGCCGCTTGCCCGAAAGGATCAGCAGCGCGGTCCGCTGCCGCCCGATCCGCCGTGTCAGCGAGACGCAGCCCCCCGCCCCCGGCAGCACGCCCATTGCCAGTTCGGGCAGCTGAAACCAGGCGTTCTGCGTCGCGACGATCCGCCGCGCCCAGGCCGCGAGTTCGAGCCCGGCGCCGACACAGGCGCCCTGGATGTGGACCTCGAGCCGATCGGCACAGCGCGCAGCCGGTCGCGCCGGCAAGGTCGCCAGCCGGATCGCATGGGCGGTCGCGGGATCGGTAGTCGTGCCGAATTCGCCGAGTTCGGCGCCGAGGCTGAAAGCCTTGCCCTCTGCGCGCAGCGCGATCCGGGCGACATCGGGATCGAGCGCGGCCAGCGACAGCGCCTCATAGAGCGCATCGCGCAAGGGGCGGTCGATGGCGTTGCCGTTTTCGGGACTCGCAAGCGTGAGCGTCAGCCCGTCGTCGCCACGTTCGACCCGCAACCGTCCCTCACCGCGCGGTGTCGGCACGGGCTGGACCGCACGCCAGCGCAAGTGCTCGTCGCTCCCCTGGAGCACGGCATAGGCCAGCGATTCCGCGGTCAGTCCCTCTTCGGTCGACAGCGCGGGCAGCAGGCGCAGAAGCTGGACGATGACCGCCGCGGCGCGGGGATGCGCCATGACCTGGCGGGCAATCGCCCCTGCGCCAATGGTAGGCTCGATCACGGCATCGAGATGAGCCGCGAGTGGATGGCCGGCATCACCCAGCCCGATCACCGGGCATGGCGGCAGCGCCAGCGACTCGGGCAGGCTCGCGGCCCGATCGAGATCGACGAAAGCGATCGGCCGGCCGATCCCATCCCCGGACCAATCCTCGCCACGCCAGAGCCGTTCCGCCGCGACGGTCAGTTCGCCGATGTCCATTTCCGCGGATCTCCGGGGCGAATCGCTCGCCGTTCCGAGACGATCCATCGCGCAAATTGAACGGGTTGAACACCAAGGGCCTTGCAATGTAAGCTAACCAAGGTCAGGAATAAACGAGACATTCTCATTTTCGTTGACATTGCTCGCCTATGGAGCAAATCTCGACGCATAAGAGGTGGAGGAGAGAGTCCATGCCCGTCGGGTCAGCCCCTTCGAACAAGGCGAAAATCGCGCGTCGCGTGATCGAGGTTCTGGAATTTTTCGACGATACGCATCGTGAAGCCACGGTGATGGACATCGTGCGCCGTTACGACCGGCCGCAGTCGAGCACGTCCGAATTGCTGTCGAGCCTCGTCGAGCTCGGCCTGCTCTACAAGGATCCCAATTCGCGCTCTTACAGTCTGGCGCCCCGCGCGGCTCTGATCGGCGCCGCCGGCCAGACCGGCATCGTCCGCGACGGCCGTCTCGTCGGCCTGGTCGATCGTCTCGCGGCGCAGACCGGCCTTTCGGTCGCGGTCTTCGGCCGCGTTGGCCTCAAGAGCCAGATCGTCTCGTGGCATGCAGGCCCGCGCGCCTCGAGCAAGGCCATGCGCGGCCTTCACGGCGGCCTGCAGGAACCGCTCTGCGACAGCGCCCCCGGTTGGCTCCTGCTTTCGACGATCGCTCCGACGCGCCGCGACGGCGTATTGCGCCGGCTCAATGCCGAAGCTGCCGAGGATCGCAAATTCGCCGTCCCCGACATGACCGCGCGCATCGAGACCTGCCGCGAGAGCGGCCACGTTCGTGGCAAGCTCGGCTTCGGTTCACAGGCCGATGTCGTCGCCGCCCTGCTGCCCGGCCAGGACGAGAGCCATCCGTTGGCCATCGGCATCGTCTACGGCGAGGAAGACCGCGTCAGCCGCGAGAGCCTGCTGCGCTGCCTCGACGATGCGATCGAGGGCCTCGCCTCGCTTAGCAAGGTCGAAAAGCTGCCGACCGCCGCCTGACCGGCTAAAGGCGGGCGAGCTGCCGCCCGGCAATGTGGGCGAGCGGTTCGTCCGGCCCTTTGCTGAAATCGCGCAGTTCGCCAACACGCGCTGCGATCACCGCCCGCTCGGGCTGGAAGGTATAGCAATTTGGCGGCAGATCGGCCGCACGCGATTGTCGCTCGATCGGAATCGTGCGCCCATGTGCGACCAGTCCCGCCCATTGCAGCACACGTGCCGGCTCTTGCAGGTCCGCCGGCAGCGCCGCGATCCAGTCGCGCAACTGGTGCAGCATGAGGCCGCTCGCGCTCTCGGGCTCGACCAATAGCCCCGCGTGCTCGCGCCATAACAACAGCCGCGCACCGTCGCGTCGCAACTCCAGCAGGCGCTCGCCCGCGATCGGGTCGCTGGCGAGCACGTCATAGACCAGCGGCCGTCCCCTCGCGTGCGCCGCGGCGAAGACCGCCAGATCGTGGAGATGGGTACAGTTGGCGCGCTTCTCGCGCCTGGCCGTGACCTCGCTCAGCGGCTGCCCGGTGAATGTCGCGATCAGTTGCGCCCGCGCGCCGGGGCAGGTGGTCCAAGGTGCCCGCTCCATCACCGGCTCGACCGCCGTGACCACCCCGCCCTCGTGACGCAGCGTCACCGCCATGCAATGCATGTCGTCTTCGAGCATCGCCAGCACCGCGCCTCCTTCCGCACTGGTTCGCGGCTCGATGCGGATGCGGCGGCGATAGCCGGGTAAATCCTGGACCTCGGTCATGATCGACAGAGGATTTCACAGCCGCCGAGGCCTGTCGACCGTCCTGACAAGCCCCATCGCCCGCGCGATTGCCGTCGGCCAAGACCCGATCGCATCGACAAGGCGGCCCTGCGAATGGCAAATAGGCGATCGACGGCCGCAAAGGCGGCGCCAGCGATGGAGAGAGGCATGAAGATCCGGATCGACAAGGCGCGCTGTGTCGGCAACGCACGCTGCTGGGCCGTGGCGCCCGAGCTCTATCCGCTCGACGAGGAGGGATACATCGCCATCGAGGACTTCCACGTTCCCGAGGGGCAAGAATCACTCGCCAAGCGCGGCGCCCGCGCCTGCCCCGAACGCGTGATCGAGATCGTCGAAGAGTAATGATAAAGTAGCTGATCATCTCAGATGATAGCAGTAGAGATACACCTCATCTCACAACGCCTGCGCTTCGTTGTATACAAGCAACGCTTCCCGAAAAACTGACACCCTTGTTACGTTTGCTCATTGGCAATCGCTGCACGAGGCGTACCCAATAGGTCGGCCCGGTACATAAAACCCATCCAGGGTGACCGGGGCGAATAGCGGGGGAAGATGCCAGTGAACACCAAGACAAAAGCGGCCTTGCTGGCCGCGACGACCTTCTGCGCCTTCAATTCGGCGGCGGTACAGGCGCAGACGTCCGAGACGGACACCAGTTCGAGCAACGACATCATCGTCACCGCGCAGCGCGTCGAACAGCGCCTGCAGGACGTGCCGATCTCAATCACCGTGGTCGATCAGGCCAAGCTGATGAACAACAACATCAGCAACCTGAAGGACGTGGCCAGCCTGACGCCGGGCTTCGCGGTCAACAGCCGCTACGGCGCCGACAACACGACCTTCACGATCCGCGGCTTCTACCAGGAGCAGCGCAGCTTCGCGACCGTGGGCGTGTTCTTCGCCGACGTCGTCGCACCACGCGGTTCGGGCGCGACCTTCGGCGGCGACGGCGCCGGTCCGGGCGCGCTGTTCGACCTGCAGAATGTCCAGGTCCTCAAGGGACCACAGGGCACGCTATTCGGCCGCAACGTCACCGGCGGCGCCGTGCTGCTGGTGCCGCAAAAGCCGACCGACAACCTCGAGGGCTATATCGAGGGCAGCGCCGGCAACTACGACATGTGGCGCACCCAAGGCGTGATCAACATCCCGCTGTCGGACACCTTCCGC
>SECS01000387.1 GCA_004211435.1 Novosphingobium sp.
CCTGGTCCGCGCCCATGTGATGATGAAGCTGTCGCCGAAGCTGACGTCCGAGACCGAGGCGGCGCTCGCGGCCATGCCCGAGCTGTCGGCGCTCTATTCCATCAGCGGCGAGCACGACATGATCGCCATGCTGGCGGCCGTCGATCTGGCCGAACTCGACCAGTTGATCGACAGGATAGGCATGCTGGAGGGCGTCGCGCGAACGACGAGCTCGATCATTCTGGCCACCCGCGTCATCCGCTAGGCGGCTGTCCCCGTCCGACAGTTGCGCCGCTCAGCCGGTTGATAGCCTATGAGCGCATCTCCGGGGGAGGCGAGCGAGCATGATCAAGGGCGACGAGCAAACGGGCCATGTGCGGCAACGCCGAGCAGGCGCCGGCATGAAGGTCTTGGCCATGGGGCTAAGCCTTTTCGCAGCGCTGCCAGGGCCGGCCTTGGCGCAGAGCCAGACCAGCGAATGGGAGCGTAGCGATGTCGCGGACGATGTGACGGCGACGATCCGGTTCGCGGACGCACCGACGTTTTCGGTGACCTGTTCATCGGGCCAGTTGATGGTGCTGGTCAGCAGCCTGCCGAAGGCGAGCCAGGCGGCCCGGACCCGCAGCATCGTCATCCGGCAGGGCGAGAGAACGCTGTCCATGCCCTGGATCGCCGGAGCGTCGGATGAAGCGCTCGCCGGCGCCCCTCGTCCGCTCGCTCGGGCGCTGCGCCGGGGCGGCCGCCTGACCGTACAGTCGCCGGGCGACGCCGGAGCGACCGAATACGTGCTGGATCTGCCGGCCCGATCAGACGCCGTGACGAACGTCATGGAGCGATGCGGGGCCCCGCTGGAAGATCCACGCGACGACCTGCCGCCCCTCGACAACGCCGCCATGCGATGGACGCGCGAGCCCGAGCCCTCCTATCCGGACCGTCTCACGCAGAACGGGCTGGCCGTCGTCAGCTGCATCACGACGCGGAACGGGCATCTGCGGGATTGTGTCGTGGAGGCCGAGTTTCCAACCGGCTTCGAGCTGGGCCGCGCTGCGCTCCAGGCTTACCGCGTCGCCAACATCGGCAGGCG
>SECS01000388.1 GCA_004211435.1 Novosphingobium sp.
CATCCGCTCGAGGGCCGCGATCCGAGCCTCGCCGATCTCGCGGCCTATCCGTGGATCGTCGCCGCGCCCGGCGCGCCGCTACGCAGCACCTGGGAGCAGATGTTCGCCGAGGCCGGGCTCGAACAGCCGCCGGTGCCGATCGAGTCGGGCTCGGTCATGATCATCCGCCAACTGCTGATCCACGGCGATCACCTGGCGCTGCTGTCGCTCGACCAGGTCGCGGTCGAGCTCGAGGCGCAGTGGCTCGTGGCGCTGCGCTCGGCGCCCGAGGGCATGGAGCGCTCGATCGGCGTGTCGACGCGCGCCTCATGGCGCCCGACCGCGGTCCAGGCCGAATTCATCGAGGATCTGGAGGCCGTCGCGGCCTGATGGCGTTCGGGCTCGATTAGTACCAGCTTATCGATCGGCGACACTTCCGATTTGCGACGGGGGAGGGCCGGGTGCAGTTCGAGACCATGCAGGATCGCCTTGCCCTCATCGGCTTCGGAGAGGCCGGATCCACCTTCGCCCGCGCCGCGGGCTGGGGTGACCGGGCCGCCGCTTTCGACGTCGATGCGGCGCGCGGCGCGGTCATGGCCGAATGCGGCGTGCGGCAGGCGCGCACCGTAGACGAGGCCTTCGCGGGGGTGGGCTTCGTCCTCTCGCTGGTGACCGCCGATCAGGCTGAGCGCGTGGCGCGTCACTATGCGCCATTTCTCGTTCCCGGCACGCTGTGGTGCGATTGCAATTCGGTGGCGCCCGAGACCAAGCGCAAGGCCGCGCTTGCGGTCGAGGCCGCGGGTGGGCGCTATGTCGACGTCGCCGTGCTGGCGCCGGTCGATCCGGCACGGCTGGCGGTGCCGCTGCTGATTTCGGGCGCGGCCGCAGCCGACGCCGAAGCGGCGCTGCGTCGAGCCGGTTTCAGCAATATCCGCCAGGTCGGCGAAGAGGTGGGCCGCGCCTCGGCGATCAAGATGATCCGTTCGGTCATGGTCAAAGGTCTCGAGGCGCTGACCGCCGAGATGATGCTCGGCGCCGAGGCTGCGGACGTGACCGACGAGGTCCTGGCCTCGCTCGACGCCAG
>SECS01000389.1 GCA_004211435.1 Novosphingobium sp.
ACCTATACCAACCTTACAACAGTACAAACATTGTTTGTAAGGGTGACCACAGAGGCAACAGGCTGCTACAGGATCGTACTTCTGGACATCAGGGTAGAGCCGCTGCCGGTACTTACCATGCCGGATCCGGAAGACCTTACCGTATGCGACCCTGACGGGGACGGCATAGGCATCTTTGACCTTGAAGCCCTTGTGGAAGATATGGTAAACAACGGAGTAGGGCTGGATGTAACCTTCCACTGGACGGCAGAAGATGCGGAGAACGATCTTAACGCTATCACCAATACAACAGAATTCCAGAATGTAATGCCATATGCACAAACAATATATGTGCGTGTAGAGAACACCGCTACAGGCTGCGTGAACAATACCGCCTTTAGCCTGGACCTTTTAGTGGTAGGATCGCCACAGATGCCGACACTGGAGCCGATAGCATTGTGTGACGAAGACAACCAGAACCAAAGTGAGTCGACCGTAGTAGACCTTACCCAGCAAAACGCGATAATCTATGCGGCAGAGGGTATAGGGGCCAACTACATTATCAATTATTTTACAGATCTGGCTTTTGCTGAAAACGGATCGCCAAGGATAACCAACCCAACTACCTTTGTGGGCAGTAACGGACAGGAGATATGGGTAAGGGCAGAAGACCCTGTAAGCGGCTGCTTCGGCATCACCAGCTTTACCCTTGAGATCGCTATACCACACCTGCTTATACAGCCTGCGCAGTACAGTGTGTGTAATGAAGAGCTGCCGAACGACAACCAGGCAGTATTCGACCTTACCACCAGGGACAATGAGATCCTCGGGCCATTTGGCGTAGGCCAGGGCTATACGGTAGAATACTTTGAGAGCCAGTTGGACATGGATAACAACAATCCGATAACAACCCCTGAGGCTTATGCCAACCCGGTGGGGCAAAACCCTAAAACACTCTTTGTAAGAGTGACTACGCTGGATGGTTGCAGGAGCTACACGACACTGACAGTAAAAGTGATGCCGTTGCCAACACCAAACATCAACCCAACACCGTTGGAGCTGTGTGATGACAACAACTCGCAACAACAATAATACATGGGTACTTACCTACTATGAAACAATAGAAGATGCAGAGGCAGGCACCAATGCCATACCGGTACCAACAGCCTACCCAAGTGGTAATGGTACGGTGTTCGTAAGAGTAGAGACCCGCTCAGGCAACCCGAATGACGCCATCTGCCACCAGGTAGTAACACTGGAACTTATCGTGAACCCGCTACCGGTATTAGGCACAGCAGGAGTGATTGCACCATTTGCTTTCTGTGAGCAGAACACCGACGGCTTCAACCAGTTCCTGCTAACCGACCACATCGATGAGATATTGGTAGGCCTTGACCCTGCTGATTACACAGTAAGGTTCTACCTGGACCAGGCGAACATGAACAACAATATCGCGCTGCCAAACCAGTACACCAACCAGACCGCCTTTGACCAGACGATACTGGTAAGGGTAGAGAATAATGAGACAGGCTGCAGAAGCGTGGGCCAGGTAAGGCTGCTTGTAGAGGAAGGCGCAATAGCCAACCCGGTAACAGCAACAGAGCTTAGCACCTGCGATATAGAAGGAGACAATGATGGCATCGCTACATTCGACCTTACCCCTGCAGGAATCGAATCCCTTGGCGCGCAGAGCCCTGTAGATTACAG
>SECS01000390.1 GCA_004211435.1 Novosphingobium sp.
GAAGGCGAGCGTCAATGGCGAAGGGCCCTTCGACTTCGTGCTCGATACCGCATCCAGCGGCTCAACCCTGGACCAGCCGCACATCGACCAGCTGCGCCTTCCACGTGACGCTCAGACCGAGCAGGCCCAAGGCATGGGCGGCCCATTGGACGTGCGCCTGTATCGCGTGGAAACCTTCCGCATCGGCCCGCAGACGGTGTCCGCCCTGACGATGCCGTCCATCCCGGCGCCCCCATTCGACAGCCACGCGGTCGCCGGCCTGGCGGGCGTGGATATTTTCGGCGCGTCCCTCGCCGTGTGGCGATCGGAAGATCACTGCGTCGCGATCGAAAATAGCGGTGCGCCGCCCGCCGGCGAGGGCTGGCGTTCGATTCCAGCGCAGTGGATACAGCCTTGGAAGATCATGTTGCCGCTCCGGATCAACGGCGTAGACGGGTGGGGCCTGTTGGACACAGGGGCGCAGCATACGACGCTGAACCCCGTATTCGCCGACATGCTCGGCTTGACCGAGGCTTCGGGGCGGACCGCTGCGGCTGGATCTATCTATGGAGTCGATGGCCGCGAGTTGCCCGTTGTTGTAGGCGGCGTCGGCGACGCTCGGATCGGTACGTGGACCTTCGAAGGCAGAACAGTGAAGGTCGGCGCCCTGCCGGTGTTCGATCGCCTCGGTGCATCGAATGCGCCTTTGGCGATCATTGGCATGGACTGGCTGGCCGGGCGCGGCTTCGCAGTGGACTACGGCGCTCATCGGGTTTGGCTGCGCGCAAATGCTCGGTAGGGCGGGTTGGACTACGCCGAGATTGCCCCTATATTAGCCCTGTTCGGGTTCGCCCGGACTATGGCGATAAATGCGCTCATAATAAGCGGACCGGACCCGGGTGCGATTCCCGGCGGCTCCACCAAAATCTCTCACCGCGTTATCGGCGGGAGCTGCGGGGCCGACTAGCATCGACGGACGTGTAAAGGGGATTGCTTTCGCTCGTCCTGGCCCACCGTATCGGGCCTTTATCTAACTGCGAACGATAACTTCGCTGGAGAAGTCCGCCTCGCCGC
>SECS01000188.1 GCA_004211435.1 Novosphingobium sp.
GGGCGACGGCGTGACGGCGTCCGGCAAAACGAGCTCGGCCAGGCGCGCCTTGATCGCCGGCGCGTACTGAACCAGCGACACGTCCTCTTCGTCATTGCGATTGTGCATTCGGAAATGCTCTTCGCGGCGCAGCTTCTCCGGGTGGTTGTCCGGCTTGGTCGCCCGGCCGCGCGCGACCTTCAGATCCCATTCCTCGCGCGACTTGGTGAAGTAGTGGTGCAGGCAGATGATGTCGTGGGAAACGGTCTCGCTCTTGCCCTTCGCCGGCGGGATGATCTCGCCCGTCACCGTGGCGTAAACGACGCCATCCGCGAAGTCGTGATTGTGAAGGTTGGGCGTGATGAGGGCGTCCGTGCGCGCCAGCGTCTTTACGGCGCGGTTGCCGGAATGCTGGGTATCGGCGCGCCGCGTGAAGCGTTCGGTCACCAGACCGTCGGTGCGAGTCTGACGGCCGCTGGTCCCGAACAGCTTCCAGTTCACGGCGATGGCGTCGCGATCGTGGTGCGCGGCCAGAAACGACCGGATGTCGTTTCCAAAGCCGGGGACGTAAAGAAACTCATCGAGGTCAATAAAGGCGACCCACTGAAATTCGGGTCGCAGTCGGCTCAGGCCATCGGCATAGGCCCGTTTCTGCGTGCGGCCATCGGGTGTCGAGGCCCAGTCCAGCGTCCTGACGACTTTCTGGTCTTGCAGCGCCCTCAGCACATCGGCCGTCTCGTCCGTGCTCTCGTTATTGTAGACCAGGATGTCGTCGAACCCGATCATGCGGTGGTAGACCGCCCATTCGGCGAGGTATGGACCCTCGTTCCTGGCGATGGCGCAGATCGCCGCCAGCTGACGTGAATCAGACGACATCCAGTGGGTCCATTTCATGGGCTTGAGACGGCGACGGCGCACGCAGATATTGTCGCGTGGCGGCGACGTCGCGATAGAGCGCGGTGTATCGGGCGGCCATCGCCGCGACGCCGTACTCCGCGCCGGCGTTCTGTTGCCAGCGTCCGATCTCGGCGACCTTGTCCGCCGCTCCCTGCTGATCATCGGCAATGGCCAGCAGCGCGCGGTAGACTGCTTCAGGCGCGGTGTCTGTCAGCAGCCAGCCACCGCCATGGTCCCGGATACGCTCGCCCAGCGCGCCGACGTCGAACGCGACGGTCGGCACACCCGCCGCCCACAGCTCGGTGAGCGTGTGGCAGTAGGTTTCCGGCCAGATGGAGAAGATGCCGCCGACATTCGGTTGCAGCGCAGCGATCCGCTCAACGATCTCTTCCCGATCGAACGCTCCGTGCAGCACGACGTCCGCGCCCACCAACATCTCGTGGCAGAGACCCAGAATGTGGAACTCCAATCGGCCGTCTACGTCGAGACGCTTCACGTCACGGATCAGCCGGGCCCCTTTGGGAATGCCGATGTTGCCCGGAACGACAATGCGCAGCGGCGAAAGTGGCTTGAGCGGCTGTGCGGCTTGCAGGAACTGCGTGAAGTCACGCCCGTGCTCGATGACAGGAAATCGCCTTTCGGCCAGCGAGGGCAGTCTCGCGATCAGCAGCTGTTTGGCGAAGGGCGAGGTCGTGACGAAGGCCTCGCACCCCTTCAGCGCTTCAGCCATCTGCGCGCGCCAGGTGTAGACCCAGTCGTCCCGCAGGGGCGGAAGGTCGAACTCGTCCCACAGCTCGGGAACGCAGGATCCTTCCGCCAGCGTGCAGACGCCCCCGCAGAAGTTGAGACTGTGATCCAGCAGCTTCAAAGACGGGCACACTGCGTAGAAGTCGTGGAACGAGAAGACGACCGGGATCGACAGGTCGTCCGCAACCCGGAACAGCCCGAAGCTGTGCCAGCCGATGTGGCGTACGTGGACCAGTTCGATCGCGTACTGCGTCAGCCAGCTCGCGACCACCCGATCATACTCGCCTGACCTATGGCTGAGCGGGTCGATCGGCGTTGCAAGGCTGTGCTGGGTCAGAACCTCATTTTCGGCGCCGGCCGGCCTCTCGAGGAAGAGGGTCCGGCGATCGAACCGCAGGATGAAGGGATCATACTCATCGTCGATCGCCGACATCAGGTCGCGGTTGGTCTGGGGCGTGCCGCCGGTCTCCTTGTTGATGACGAAGAGGATGCGCGGCCTCGCCGGAGCCCGGTCCGTTGAGGCGAACCCATCCTCTGCCGCTGCCTTGATCGCTCGGAGCCCGGGGCCGCCGATGAAGGCGCGCACTTTTGAGGTGTAGTCCGGGTAGCGATGATCAATCACCTTGCGCCCGGCGGTCATCAGTTCGGTCTTCTCGTCGCCAAAGCTCGCTGATCGCTCGTGGAACACGAGCGTGCGGTCATCGACGACATGGGTCCAGCCGCGTCGAACCGCGCGCATGGACAGGTCATTCTCCTCGCCGTAGCCGCGCGGGAAGGCCGCGTCGTCGAGCAGGCCGACGTCATCCAGACAGTCGCGACGAATGTACATGCAGAAGCCGTGGCCGGTCGGCGCCTCAGGCCACAGAGCGCGAGCGGTTTGGGCGACCTGTCTCGCGATGACGAGGTCGTCGGCTGGGTCATGGGCGCTCTCCCGCTCTGGCAAAGGGATAGAGAAGGCGCCGGCGTTGTCGGAGACGGCCGTAGCGCTGGCGGTCCGCGCGGATCGATGAGCGGCGAGACGCAGGCTCTCCAGCCAGCGGGGGCCAACACGGGTGTCGGAGTTCAGCAGCACGACATCGGCGCGGCCCGCCGCTGCGATCCCGCGGTTGACGGTTCGGGTGAAGCCGAGGTTCTCGACATTGCGCAGGACGCGCACGTTCGCCAATCCCTCGAACTGAGCCAATAGCGACGCCATGCGTGGATCGCTGCTGGCATCGTCTATCAGAATGAGCTCGGCCGGCGTGCTCGTGTGGTCCAGCAAGGCCGCGATGCAGCGTGCCGTAGCCTCGACGGCGTTGAAAATCGGAACCACGATCGCGACCGGAACGCGCCTCAAGACCTGCGCGTCGAGGGCACGGGCGAAGGGGCCGTCCGCCGGTCCACTCGGCGCCGCCGCTGACAAACCGGCCGCGTAGGACGCCGGTTTGGGAAGCGGCCTGTACCCATTCGAAGGCAAGGCCGAAAAGTCCTCGAACGCGCGGCCGATCAGGTCGTCGGGCAGCGGCCAGTGAAAGGCATGCGCACCGTCGCCGATCCCCCGATTGCGCAAGTCGCCGCGTGGTTGATCGGCGATCGTCGAGGCTCTCCAGAGCCCGTCCACGAAGATATCGACAACCACGCGGGCGCCGGGATCGTCATGATCGAAAGCCCATCCGATCAAGGCGTCGCCTCTCAGGGCCTCCATTCTGCCGACAAGGCCTGTCGTCGCAGCCGCCTTGGCCAGGCGGCGCGCACGCGTCTCGCTCATGGGAGGGGTCAGCGTCACGCTGTCGTGCAGAGTGTCGAAGTCGATCCAGGCGATACCGTCGCGCGCCGTGCGCAGCGGCGTGTTCCGACCGGGCGACCAGAGCTCGAAGGTTGGATTGGCGCTGGTCGAAGGACAGCGCATCGCCAGGAGGACGGTGTTCTCGGACCGTCCGATCGGGGAGACCACTGCGGCGATCCCATCGACTACCGCGCGCGCGACGAACAGACGCTGCAGTTCGTCCGGTACGTGGAGTTTGACCAATAGCCGGTCGCCGCGGCGGGCCGCGGAGTGGATGAAGACCTGATCGCGGACCAGGTTTTCGTTGCGGTTCAACGTATGCCCGCCCGCCCGGATCTCCAACGGGGCCGCCAGCCACGCGCCCGGCTGGCGGGACGGCTTGATGTTGAAACCGCACAGGGCCGGCGCGCCGTCCGGTGCGCCATCAGGGCGGGGCAACGAAAGGTACGTTGAAGGCCAGGACGCCGCCGAACCAGAACTCACCGACCAAAGGCGTATCCGGCCTCGCGTCGTCGTAGGCGTAGCCCACGATGCGTCCCGATTCCCGCACCTTGACGCGATATCTGATCAAGTTCGCAGACGTCCAGGAGCCCAGGCCAGCACTACGAACAGTGCGGACAGGCCGTCTCAGTCCGGCTTTGCCACCTATGATTTGCAGTCGTTCGTAGATCGCATTTCACAGTCCTAGACAAGCGATGTCGCTTGGTCAGTCGACCTCGAATGCTTGTTTCGCCGACCCGATCGGCTGGCCAATGGCCGCAAATATCTCAGCAAGCATATTGCGCCCAAACCTATAGTTGGCGTGATGATAATCACCGGTTGTGACGCTTGAATATTCTTCTTTGAGGAAACCGGTCTCTGCTCGCGCATCATCCAAGGCGGGAATGACCTTCACGCCCATATCACGCAGTTCACCCACACCGCACTGCGGGCGAGTCGATCCAACTCCAGCACGATGCGGCGTTGCGTGACGGTGGCGAAGGCGGGATCGTCTCCCCTGACCTGAGGGGCTCAACCGCCAGAACATTCAGATCCAAGGCCGTCATGGCCCTGTAGAAATCGAGTGTCTGCGCGAAGTGCGACCGCGCAATTTCCGCCACCAGTCCATCCGACAACGGAATGCGCCCCGACTGTTTCGCCAGCGGCCAAGGCGCGTAGTTATCCCAATCCTTCATCCGAACGAACAGGGTGGTTGTGAAGCCCATAACAAGGGCGAACGTCAGGTCTCGGTGTTCCGGCCCGATCGTTTCCGACCCCGTCAGCTGTTTCATCACGGCTGAATAGTCGGGTCGGTTGAACGCGATCCGCGTGCCGTAGAAGCTGAAGAACGGCCGCAGGCTTTGCGGGAAGGAATAGAGTTTCGCCGCGGCGACGCGCGGCAGGCCAACAAAACCCTCCCGCTTCAACTGAACCAGGCCACGACCCAGGGCGACGACATGGGAATCGCCGGTCAGCACCAGTCGTCTCATGGCTTCGCTCGGGACAGACGCACACCGATCATTCGGAAGCGCCGGGCGGACAACGGCTGGGGAGTGATCACGGGCGACAGGCGACTGACGAAGTTGAATGCGCGCGAACTCTATCACCGCAGAGACGACGCAGCATCCCATGTGACCACGCGATCACGGCCGACACGGCGCCGGAGTGGAGTAAAATGCGAGAGGGACGATGGTGGGTGATGTAGGGTTCGAACCTACGACCCGCTGATTAAGAGTCAGCTGCTCTACCAACTGAGCTAATCACCCG
>SECS01000391.1 GCA_004211435.1 Novosphingobium sp.
CTGCCGAACTTGTCGATCATCGCCGCGACCATCATCGTCGTGCCCTTGGCGTGGCCGGTCCAGCCGTGCTCCTCCCAGACCGAGGCGACCGCGTGGCTGGCATAGGGCGAGGCCGCGCGGCCGCCCTTCTCGGGCGGCAGCTCGGGAAACAGCAGCCGCGCCTCGGCGAGCTTCCTGTGCACCTCGGGATGATGCCCGTCCCACGAATAGTGCGCGTGGGCCTTGAGCTCGGGGGTCAGGGTCTTCTGGAAGAACGCGTCGGTCTCGCGCGCCAGGCTCTCGGCCTCTTCGCCGAGGTCGAAATCGATCGAGACGGGGCCGACATCGGGCAAGGCCGCCGCCTCGCCCGCATAGATGCGCCGCCCCGCCTCCTCGAGCAGCCGCGCCGGATCGCCGAGGATCAGGCCCCAGGCCTTGGCGCGCAGGTTGTAGAGGTGGATGTCGTATTCGGTGGTCAGGCCGTAGCCGCCGAAGGTGCGCAGGCCTTGGATGCCCGCGCGCACCGCGGTCTGCGCGTTCCACCACAAGGCCAGACTGACATTGGCCGCGGCGCTCTCGTCGCCGACCGAGATCTCGTGGATCACCTTCCAGGCGAAGTGCTTGCCGCCCTCGACCTCGACCTGGAAGTTGGCGAGCGGGTGCGAGATGGCCTGGAAGGTGCCGATGAACTGGCCAAAGGCCTGACGCTCGCAGGCATAGGCCGCGGCGAGCCGCACGGCCTCGCGGGCAAGGCCGTTGAGCGCGAGCGCAGTCAACAGCTTCCACTCCTCGAGCCCGCTGGCGAAGGTCTCGACCGCCTGCTGGCCGCTGGCGAGGACCGTGGCCGGGAGCTTGCCTAGATCGAGTTCGCCGATGCCGTTCGCGGCGAGGTTGTCCTCGGCCTTGCGGTCGATCTCGCTCACCGCGATCGCCACGATGTCTTCACCGCGGCGCGCGAGGACGAGATCGGCCTGGGCCCCGCCGGGCAGCCATTGCAGCGAATGGTCGACCACGTCGCGCAAGGCCAGGCTGGCGACCGCGCTACCGTCGACCACGCCCGCGAG
>SECS01000392.1 GCA_004211435.1 Novosphingobium sp.
GCCGGCTTTATCCCGGTCGGCTTCGCGGATTCGACCGCCGGCGAATACGTACGGTCGCTGTTCTACGTCGTCGGCATCGCGCTCGTCGTATCCTGGTTCGTGGCCGTCTATTTCACCCCGTGGCTCGGCTACATGATCCTCAAGCAGCGGAGCCATGCGGGCAGCGGCGATCATCACGATGCCTATGATACCCGTATGTATCGTAGCGTGCGCCATGCGGTTGGCTGGTCCGTGCGCCACAAGGCGATCGTGCTCATCGCCACGCTCGGCGCGTTTGCGGCAAGTCTCTGGTCATTCCAGTTCATTCCGCAGAGCTTCTTCCCGCAGTCGTCGCGACCGGAAATTCTGGTCGACATGTGGCTGCCGGAGGGCACCGCGATCAAGGAAGTGGAACGTCAGGCCAAGGCGCTCGAAGACCGGATCCTCAACGACCCCGACAAGAGCTTTGTCGCCACCTATATCGGCGAGGGCGCGCCGCGGTTCTTCCTTCCGCTCGACCAGCAGCTGCGCAACCCGAACTACGCCCAGCTCCTGATCATGTCGAACGGTCTCGAAGAACGCGAGCGGATGATCGTCAAGCTGCGCAAGATCCTTGCCGAAGAATTCCCGACGGTGCGCGGCAAGGTCGACCGTCTCTTCCTCGGCCCGCCCACGGGCTGGGCCGTGCAGATGCGCGTCGTTGGCCCGGACAAGGCGGAAGTCCGCCGCATCGCCGACCAGGTCAAGGCACGTTACGAAAGCCAACCGGATTTCGGCGCCATTCACGACGACTGGATGGAGCCGGTCGCGGGCATGAAGCTCGTCATCGATCAGGACCGCGCCCGTGCGCTCGGCGTCTCGTCGCAGCGGGTTCGGCAGATGCTGCAGGCCGCAACGTCAGGCGCTCCGATCAGCGACTTCCGCGATGGCGAGGAGACCGTATCGATCGTGGTGCGCGAGCCGGATGCCACCCGCAACCTGCTGGCCGCCGTCCAGTCGGTCTATATTCCGACCGATCTCGGCACTTTTGTGCCAGCTTCGCAGGTGGCCCGTGTCGAGCC
>SECS01000393.1 GCA_004211435.1 Novosphingobium sp.
TCGCAGAACATCGCCGCATGGTTGAGGTCGTGCAGCGCGATCACGCTTGTGACCGGCAGACCGGCAACCAGCCGCATGAGGCTGATCTGGTGCTGGACATCGAGATGGTTGGTCGGCTCGTCGAGGATCAGTTCCTTCGGCGATTGCGCGAGCGCCCTGGCTATATGCACGCGCTGCCGCTCGCCGCCCGACAGGCTCTGCCAGCGGTCGTTGCGCTTTTCCACCATGCCGGAGCGTTCCAGCGCCTCACTCACCGCCTCGTCGTCGTCCAGCGACCAGCCCGAAAACATCGACCGGTGCGGAAACCGCCCGAGCTTGACCACATCGATCACGCGCAGACTGGAATTGGTCGTCGCATGCTGCTCCACGAACGCCACCCTCTGCGCGATCGCGCGGCGCCCGATCGTGCCGATATCCCGGCCATCAAGCGTCACTTTGCCCGCATGCGGGGTCTTCAATCCCGCGATCAGGCGCAAAAGCGAGGTCTTGCCCGATCCGTTCGGCCCGAGCAGCCCAACCATCTTACCCGGTTCGGCCGCGAAGGACACGCCATCGAGAATGGTCTTGCGGCCGATCTTCCAGCTGAGATTTTCCGCTTCGATGCTCATGACGACTTCTGGAACCGGTAGAGAATGACGGAGAAGAACGGCACGCCGACCAAAGCCGTGACGACGCCGATCGGCAGAACCTGCTGCGGGATCAGCGCCCGCGAGGCGATATCGGCCAGCACCATGAAGATTGCACCGACGATGGCGCAGGCCGGCAGCAGCCGGATATGCAAAGGCCCGACGATGAACCTCGCCGCATGCGGCACGACGAGACCGACAAAGCCGATCGTTCCAACCATCGAGACGATCGTCGCCGTCATGATCGCCGTCAGCGCAAACAGCACGATGCGGGCCCGACCGACATTGACGCCGAGCGAGGCGGCCGCCTCGTCTCCGAAGGCAAACGCGTCGAGCACCCGCGCATAGAACAGGCAGACGATCAGGCACACGCCGACGATGACCGAGACGAGCATGAATTCCGGCCAGCGCAC
>SECS01000053.1 GCA_004211435.1 Novosphingobium sp.
GTACCGCCCGAGATGACGATGTTCATGCGGCAGGCGCCGGCGATCTTGAGCGCGGTCGCCATCTTGTCGCTCATCGAGCCGAAGCCCGCGAGCATGTCGATGGTGATCGGCTTCTCGGAGAACTTACGGATCGAGATCGCCGTGCCCTTGAGGCTCAGCGGCGGGACGATGACGTTGACGCGGCTGCCGTCCTTGAGGCGGGCGTCGGCCAGCGGCGTGGTCTGGTCGACGCGGCGGCCGACCTGGTTGACGATGCGCTGCGCGATCTGGAACAGGTGCGCCTCGTCGCGGAAGCGGATCGGCGCGAGCTGGAGTCGGCCCTTCTTTTCGATGTAGGTCTGCTCGGGGCCGTTGACCATGATGTCCGAGATGTCGGGGTCGTTGAGCAGCTCTTCGAGCGGGCCGAAGCCGAGCAACTCGTCGATCAGCACCTTCTCGAGCGCGAACTGCTCGCGGCGGTTGAAGGTGACCTTGAGCTCGGCCAGCACTTCCATGATGATCGGCCGGAATTCTTCCGACAGCTCGTCCTTGGTCAGCGTGGCGGCGGCTTCGGGATCGACGCGTTCGAGCAGGCGCGGCAGCACCTGTTCCTTGATCTTGTGGATCGAGGCCTCGAAGCCCGAATGATCATAGGTGTTCGCTTCGGCGGCCGCGTTGGCGCGGTCGCTGAGACGGCTCATGGCATCGGCATTGCGATCGTTGGAACGCGCTGCCGGCTCGTCGACGGGCAGGGGCGGGAACTGTTCGCCGCCACCGGGGGCGGTGGGCGCCGGGTTGGCGGGGCGCGCTTCCACGCCGCTCTTCATAGGCCGCGCGACACCGAAGGCCGGGCGTGCGCCCGGTCCCATGCCGCCTGCTCCATTGCGTCGACCGAATGCGCTCATGCGTAGTCAAATCCTCTGTGCGAAAGCCGATCCATGGCTGGCATCCGCAAGCGTTCTTCATTGAATAATAAGGTTGAAGGTTTGATAACTTCCTAATGCGGGCGGGACGAATTGACCGGAGCACGGGCGATTTGCGGCGAGCGGAGCACTGTTGGCTCTGTTTACGACCACTGGGGCGGCGGATCGAATGGCACCATCCGATCCCCAAGAGCCGCGGCGGCCGCGAGGTCGTGCCGCTGCACCCGATCTGCCACCGCACGATCCACGCGACCTTCCCCAACGCCGAACTGGCGAAGGCCGGGAATATCGAGGCCCTGCGTGCCAATCCGGCGATCGCTCGGTTCCTGGCCTGGATCGCCGGGAAGCCCGTCGACTTCCACGCCCGGACGGCGAGCCGGCGATCGTAGTGGATTAGCGGCAATGGGTTGATGCTTCGGTAACCAAGATATGCGACCACCGCTTCTGGGCCTTACCATTCTTGGGCGCATAGGCCGAGGCGATTAGGGCCGGGCCTGCTCTCGTGTTTCTCATCGCAATGCTCGTTTGGAGCATGTCCCATCTTCCTGCCGTGCAGGCTTTCACGATCGGAAACAGTAGCGGCGTGGACGGCCTGCCATGAGCGTCGCTAAAACCTATCGGCAGTGACGTGGCAGAGCATCAACGCCGATGGACGAGCGCAAGAGCTTGCGGCAGGCTGTCGTGGGTAACGAGGGAGGTTGCTATGGCCGTGAAAATGAGCCGTGTTGCGCTATGTGTGTCTGCGCTCTCGTTGATCGCGCCCGCGCAGGCCGAGAACCCGACGCCCGCGCTGCCCGGCTGGATGGCCGGCTGCTGGCAGCAGGCGAGGGGCGAGGACTGGGCAGAGGAATGCTGGACCATCCCGCGGGCCGGCCAGATGATGGGCAGCAGTCGCAGCGGCCGCGGGGAGCAGGTCAAGACCTGGGAGTTCATGCGGATATTGCGCGACGCGCCGAACGGTGATGCCCCCGTGGTCCGCATGGCGTTCCAGGCGGCGCCCCAGGGCCGGGACTGGACCATGTTCGCCTGGAGCCCGTCGTCGGAGCCCGGCGTGACATTTACGAGTGCGGCGCACGACTACCCGCAGCGCATCCGCTATTGGCGCGAGGGCAGGCTGCTCAAGGCCGAGATATCGAAGCTCGACGGCAGCCATGCCCAAGGCTGGACCTACACGCCGATGACCCCGTGAAACGAAAAGGGCGCGCCGATCGCTCGGCACGCCCTTTCGGTGACTGGTGTCGGGCCTGGATCAGCCTTCGACGTGCTCCGCGAGCACGGTCAGGCCGCTGGCGCTCACTTCGGCGAAGCCGCCGGTGATGCGGATTTCCTCCGGGGCGGCGCCGTCGGTCTTGTAGACCTTGAGCGCGCCGTCGCGGATCGTCGACATGAAGGGCGCATGGCCCTCCAGCACGCCGAACTCGCCCTCGGAGCCCGGAACGACGACCATGTGGACGTCGTCCGAACGGACCAGGCGCGCCGGCGTGACGAGTTCGAAGTGGAGGGCCATCTTGCTTAGGCTTCCTCAGCCAGCTTCTTGGCCTTCTCGACCGCTTCGTCGATGCCGCCGACCATGTAGAACGCGGCTTCCGGAAGGTGATCGTACTCGCCGTCGACGACAGCCTTGAACGACTTCACGGTGTCTTCGATCTGGACGAACTTGCCCGGGATGCCGGTGAAGACCTCGGCGACGTGGAACGGCTGCGACAGGAACTTCTGGATCTTGCGCGCGCGGGCGACGGTGAGCTTATCCTCTTCCGAAAGCTCGTCCATGCCCAGAATGGCGATGATGTCCTGCAGCGACTTGTACTTCTGCAGCGTCTCCTGGACGCGACGCGAGGTGTCGTAGTGCTCCTGGCCGACGACGGCCGGGGTCAGAACGCGCGAGGTCGAGTCGAGCGGGTCGACCGCCGGGTAGATGCCCAGCTCCGAGATGGCGCGGTTCAGCGTGGTCGTCGCGTCCAAGTGGGCGAACGAGGCGGCCGGCGCCGGGTCGGTAAGGTCGTCCGCGGGAACGTAGATCGCCTGGACCGAGGTGATCGAACCCTTGTTGGTCGAGGTGATGCGCTCCTGCAGCGCGCCCATGTCGGTGGCGAGCGTCGGCTGATAGCCCACGGCCGAAGGAATACGGCCGAGCAGAGCCGACACTTCCGAACCCGCCTGGGTGAAGCGGAAGATGTTGTCGACGAAGAACAGAACGTCCTGGCCTTCCTCGTCGCGGAAGTATTCGGCCATGGTCAGACCCGACAGGGCGACGCGAGCGCGGGCGCCCGGGGGCTCGTTCATCTGGCCGAACACGAGTGCGACCTTCGAACCTTCCGAGGTGGCGTTGCCCTCGGCGTCCTTGGCGATGACGCCGGCGTCGAGGAATTCGTGGTAGAGGTCGTTACCCTCGCGGGTGCGCTCGCCGACGCCGGCGAACACCGAAACGCCGCCGTGGCCCTTGGCGATGTTGTTGATCAGTTCCTGGATGAGAACGGTCTTGCCGACGCCGGCGCCGCCGAACAGGCCGATCTTACCACCGCGCGCATAAGGCGCGATCAGGTCGATGACCTTGATGCCGGTGACGAGGATCGCCGCTTCGGTCGACTGGTCGACGAATTCGGGAGCCTTGGCGTGGATCGGGGCGAACAGCTCCGAACCGACGGGGCCGCGCTCGTCGATCGGCTCGCCGATCACGTTGAGGATGCGGCCGAGCGTCTTGGGACCGACGGGCACGGTGATCTGCTTGCCGGTCGACTTCACGGCCTGGCCGCGGGTCAGGCCGTCGGTCGCGTCCATGGCGATCGTGCGGACGGTGTTCTCGCCGAGGTGCTGGGCGACCTCGAGAACGAGGCGGTTGCCGTTGTTGTCGGTTTCGAGCGCGGTCAGAATCGAAGGCAGTTCGCCTTCGAAGGTGACGTCGACGACGGCGCCGATGACCTGGCTGATCTTGCCAGCTGTGGTCTGGTTAAGGACTGGGGCGGTGGCCATTTTCGTTTCCTACTCTAGATCACTGAATTCAGAGGCCCATGAACAGGCATTCATGGGTGCTATCGTCAAATTTGGTACCGCCGAATTCAAAGCAAAGCGATCTGAATTCCGGAGCGTTTTTGTACCTACTCAAAATCTTCATTTCGCAGTCGTGCGAGGGACCAAAGCTAACTGGCGTTGCTAGGTATTTCTTACTCTTGCGATCTCGTTCGCCTTCTTCCTGGCAGCGTATGATCTCGCTTGAGAGGCCTAACCTCGCTTGAGTCGGACCAAATCGCAGCTCAGGAGCGATGGCTTGTTCCTCGGTAGACTGTTCCTTCTTAGCAGAGCATCCCGCCAGCACGATCACGGCGACGAGGATGCCTGCTCGATTCAAAGCGCTTCAGCGCCGGCGATGATTTCGATGAGTTCGGTGGTGATCGCGGCCTGGCGGCTGCGGTTGTACTGGATGGTCAGCGCGTTGATCAGGTCGCCGGCGTTGCGCGTGGCGTTGTCCATCGCGGTCATCGACGCACCCTGTTCGGACGCGTTGTTCTCCAGCAGGGCGCCGAACAGCTGCGTGCGCAGGTAGCGCGGCAGCAGCGCGGCGAGGATTTCCTCCTCGTCGGGCTCGTACTCGACCACGGCACCGGTGTCGGCGACGACGGCCTTCGGGGCGGGTACGGGGATGATCTGCTGTTCGGTCGGTTCCTGCGTCAGCGCGTTCTTGAACGTCGAGAAGAACAGGTGGGCGACGTCGAACTTGCCCTGCTCATAGAGCGTGACCAGTTCGTCGGCGATGCGCTCGGCTTCGGCATAGCCGGGCTCGCGCACGTCGGTCGTGTCGAACATCTGCAGCACGGCCTTGGGGTAGTTGCGGCGGATGACCGCGCGACCCTTCTTGCCGACCAGGAAGAACAGCACGGTCTTGCCGGCGGCTTCGAGGTCACGCGCCTTGACCAGCGCGGCCTTGACGATGTTCGAGTTGAACGCGCCGGCCAGGCCCTTGTCCGAGTTGGCGACGACGAGCAGGTGAACCTGGTCGCTGCCGGTGCCGGCCAGAAGCTTGGGCGAGTTCTCGCTCACCGTGATCTTGCTGGCGAGGCTGGCCATGACTTCGGCGAGGCGCGACGCATAGGGGCGCGCGGCTTCGGCCGCAGCCTGGGCCTTGCGCAGCTTGGCGGCGGCGACCATCTGCTTGGCCTTGGTGATCTTCTGGGTCGACTTGACCGAGTTGATCCGCCCTTTGAGTTCCTTCAGCGAGGCCATGACGGCTCCCTAATTCGTCGTCCCGGTTTTCACCGGCCGGCTTCCACCAGGACGACGCGTTATTCCTTAGGCGAACTGCTTGCCGAACGTGTCGAGCGCAGCCTTGAGCTTGGCCTTGGGCTCGTCGCCCAGCGCCTTGCTCGTGCGGATGGCCGTCAGGACCTCGGCGTGCTCGGCACGCAGGTAGCTCAGCATTTCGGCTTCGTACTCGGTGACGCGGCTGACTTCGATGCCGTCGAGGTAGCCCTGGGTGCCGGCGAAGATCGACGCGGTCTGCTCCTCGAAGGGCAGCGGCGAGAACTGGGCCTGCTTGAGCAGCTCGGTCAGGCGCGAACCGCGGTTGAGCAGCTTCTGGGTCGAGGCGTCGAGGTCCGAACCGAACTGCGCGAAGGCCGCCATTTCGCGGTACTGCGCGAGCTCGAGCTTGATCGAGCCCGAAACCGACTTCATCGCCTTGGTCTGTGCGGCCGAGCCGACGCGCGACACCGAGAGACCGACGTTGATGGCGGGACGGATGCCCTGGTAGAACAGGCCGGTCTCGAGGAAGATCTGGCCGTCGGTGATCGAGATCACGTTGGTCGGAATGTAGGCCGAAACGTCACCCGCCTGGGTTTCGATGATCGGCAGGGCGGTCAGCGAGCCGCCGCCGTTGGCGTCGGACATCTTCGCGGCGCGCTCGAGCAGGCGGCTGTGGAGATAGAACACGTCGCCCGGGTAGGCTTCGCGGCCCGGAGGACGACGCAGCAGCAGCGACATCTGGCGGTAGGCCACGGCCTGCTTGGAAAGATCGTCATAGACGATGACGGCGTGCATGCCGTTGTCGCGGAAGTATTCGCCCATGGTCACGCCGGTGTAGGGCGCGAGGTACTGGAGCGGTGCGGGCTCCGAAGCGGTCGCGGCGATGACGATGGAATATTCCATCGCGCCGTTCTCTTCGAGCTGGCGGACGATCTGCGCGACGGTCGAGCGCTTCTGGCCGACGGCGACGTAGATGCAGTAGAGCTTCGCCTTCTCGTCGGTGCCCTTGTGGGCGTCCTTCTGGTTGATGAAGGTGTCGATCGCGACGGCGGTCTTGCCGGTCTGACGGTCACCGATGATCAGCTCGCGCTGGCCACGGCCGACGGGGACGAGGGCGTCGATGGCCTTGAGGCCGGTCTGCACGGGCTCCGAAACCGACTGGCGCGGGATGATGCCCGGGGCCTTCACTTCGACGCGCGAACGCTTCTCGGCGACGATCGGGCCCTTGCCGTCGATCGGGTTGCCGAGGCCGTCCACGACGCGGCCGAGCAGGCCCTTGCCGACGGGAACGTCGACGATCGTGCCGGTCCGCTTGACCTGGTCGCCTTCCTTGATCTCCGAGTCCGAGCCGAAGATCACGACGCCGACGTTGTCGGCTTCGAGGTTGAGGGCCATGCCCTTAACGCCGTTGGCGAATTCGACCATCTCACCGGCCTGGACGCTGTCGAGGCCGTGGATGCGGGCGATACCGTCACCGACCGAGAGCACCGAACCGACTTCCGAGACCTGGGCCTCGGTGCCGAAGTTGGCGATCTGGTCCTTGATGACCTTCGAGATTTCTGCGGCGCGGATGTCCATGTTCAGCCTTTCATCGCGTTAGCGAGGGTATTGAGACGGGTGCGGATCGAGCTGTCGATCTGGCGGCTCCCGATGCGGACGACGAGGCCGCCGAGAATCTCGGGATCGACGCTCGCCTTGATCTTCACTTCCTTGCCTTCGCGCGCCTTGAGCTTCTGCGAGAGCTGGGAAATCTGGTCGTCGCTCAGCGGGTGGGCGCTGGTCACCTCGGCGGTGACCTCGCCACGCTGGGCGGCCGCGATCGTCGCGAAGGCGCGGACGATCTCGGGCAGGGCGGACAGGCGACGGTTGGCCGCGAGCACGCCGATGAAGTTCTTGGTCAGATCCGACAGGCCGAGCACGCCGGAAACGGCATCCATCGCCTTGGCGGTATCATCGCGGCTGATCTTCGGATTGCGAATCAGCGCGGCGAGATCGGGGCTGCCCTTGAGCGCTTCGCCAAGCTTGTCGAGATCGCTCTCGACTGCGGTAACAAAGCCCTTCTCACTGGCCAGGTCGAACAGTGCCGAGGCGTAACGCCCCTGCAAACTCGCCGTAATGCCGCCGGAATTCTCCACGCGTTTCGGTTCCCTCTTACCGGATGGGGCAGGCACGCTAAGCCATGCGAAAAATCGCCCGGCGGCCCGCAGTCGGGGCGCGCATAGCGACGAAATTATTTCGATGCAAGGCGGGGGGCGACGATCATGGCTTTGTCCCCGGCTCAGCCGCTTTGCTGCAATTGTAGACCAGCCGCTCGTTCGGCGCGTCGGGCAGCAGCGCCTTGAGCGCGAGCTGGCCCGAGGCCATGCGCCGGGCGGCGTCGAGACCACCGCCGCATTGGGCCGCGGGCTGCTTGTCACGCTCGGCGCGCAGCTGGGTCATCGCGGCGAGGTCGAGCAGGTGACGCTCGGCCTGGTAGACGCCGGTCGCCGGATCGAAGCTGGCGACCGTGGCGGTTTCGTCGTCGTTGGGCACCGCGACGCGGAACCAGCCGTCGGCGCCGCTGGCATATTGGTCGCGCTGGTCGACGCAGCCGTCGGCACGCCACGACAGCGCGAGATCGGCGGTCGGCGACACGGTCACGCGGCTGCGCTGGAGATCGAGCACGCAGGTCAGATTGCCCGAGAGGTCGCCCGCCTGGGGCTTGCCTTTGCCACCTTTGCTCGCCTCGGCCAGCAGGGCATCGGCGCGTGTGTTGATATCGGCCAGCGAGGGGCGCAGGACCCAGGCCGTCACCGCCCCGCCGAGCAGGGCCACGGTCAGCACCCCGCCGATGATCGCATCGCGCTGGCGATCCTTGGTCAGCAGGAACAGGCCGGCACCACCCGTCGCCAGCGCGAGCAGCAGCGCCAGGCCGGCGATCGCCATGCCGTTCTCGCGCTCGCCGATCACCGCGAGCTGGGCTTCGGTCCGCGCCTTGTCCTCGGCGACCGAGGCGACACGCTGCGCTTCGAAGGCGCGTTCCTTCTCGCCCGCGGCGCGCGCGGCCTCGTCGCGGCTGAAATCGGCGAGGCTGCGGCAGGGCGCGCCGGTCGCCTGCGGCTTGGCGTGGACGTTGAGCAGGAAGCGCGAGACCTCGCGCATCGAGGCGGCGAAGTAGAATTCGGAATCGGCGTCCTGCGAGATCGTGCCGAAGGAGTTGATGCCGATCACGCGGCCGCAATTGTCGAGCAATGGCCCGCCGCTGTTGCCCGCGCCGATCGGGGCCGTGTGCAGCAGCGTGTCGAACTGCTTCGACGAGCGCCCGGCCGAGACGTTGCCCCGCGTCTTCACCGGCGCCGAGGGGGCGGTGATGTCGCCGATCGAATAGCCCTGGGCCAGGTCGACGTTGCCCGGATAGCCGACCGCGTAGACGTCCTGACCGTCGGCGACGGGCCCCGTGTAGAGCGTCGCCGCCGGCAGGGTGGCGCCCGTCTCGGTCAATTGCAGCAGCGCGAGGTCGTTGCCCGGCGAGACCGCGACGACCTTGGCGAACCAGCCGTTCTTGCCCTCGGACGGCACCACGCCGATGCGGATCGTGTCGTCCTCCTGCAGCGGCGCGATGACGTGGGCATTGGTCAGGATGCGATTCGGCGCGATCGCCACGCCCGAACCGTGGCCGACGAGCGAGAGCTGTTCGCCGTCGCGCGAGACCAGGACGATGCGCACGACGCTGCGCGCGGCCGCGGCGATGTCGGCGGGCTCGGCGGCCAGCCGCGTCGCGGGCAGGCTCACCAGCAGTCCGGCGAAAGTGGCGATCAGGGCGAAGAGACGTGCGATTCGAGCCATGCGCCGCTGTTTGCCCGCCTTGCCGCCCTGCTGCAATGCAACCACGGCGCGGCCGATCGCTTTGAACGCAAGCGCCGGGACGCGGCGGCGGCGCGCATGCGGCATGGCTTGTCCTGAGAAGGAGACGTGCCATGTATCAGGACGTGACCAAGCCGCTGCCCTCCGATGTTCCTGCCCCAGTACCGGCCCCAGTACCCGCTGACGACGACGCCCGCTGGCGCATCGCGCTGGCCAAGGACCGGCGCTTCGACGGCGTGTTCATCACCGGTGTACATTCGACGGGGATCTATTGCCGCCCCTCGTGCCCGGCGCGCCCGCCCAAGCGCGAGAACGTCTCGTTCTATGCGACCCCCGCCGATGCCGAGGCCGCGGGTCTGCGCGCCTGCCTGCGCTGCCGGCCCGACGATGTCTCGCGTGACGAACTGGCGGTGTCGCAGGCTATCCGGATGCTGCGCGATGCCGAGGAGACGGTGCCGCTCGATATGCTCGCCGCGGCGGCAGGCTACAGCACCGCGCATTTCCAGCGGCTGTTCAAGCGCGCGGTCGGCCTGTCGCCGGCGGCCTTCGCCCGCGCCCTGCGGATCGAGCGCGCCGCCGACGCGCTGACCGCGGGCGAGAGCGTCACCCAGGCGGTCTACGAGGCCGGCTTCGGCGCGCCTTCGCGGTTCTACGAGGCGAGCCAGGCACGCATGGGCATGACGCCCTCGGCTTGGCGCGACGGTGGCCGCGGCGCGACGATCCATTGGACCGTGGTCGCGACCAGCCTGGGGCCGATGCTCGTCGCGGCGACCGACAAGGGCGTCTGCCGGCTGTCGTTCGACGAAGACGGCGCGAATCTCGCGACCCGCTTCCCGCAAGCCGAGCTGATCGAGGGCGGTGACGATTTCGCCGCGCTGTTCGCGCAGGTCGTCGCGGCGGTCGAGAGGCCCGGCGATTCGCGGCACATCCCGCTCGACGTCCAGGGCACGGCTTTCCAGGAAGCGGTCTGGCAGGAGCTGCGCCGGATTCCGCCCGGCGAGACGCGATCCTATGCCGAGATCGCCGCGGCCATCGGCAAGCCCGGCGCGGTGCGCGCGGTCGGCTCGGCCAACGGCGCGAACAACGTGGCCGTGCTGATCCCCTGCCACCGCGTGATCAAGTCCGGCGGGGCGCTCGGCGGCTATGCCTATGGCGAGACGATCAAGCGCGAACTGCTGGCACGGGAAAAAGCGGACTGAACCCGATTCTCCCCTTGCAGGGGAGGATCTGCGATCACCGTTCCAGCCGCACCGGAGTCGCCTTGAACGAAGGCGTTCGCGAGCGCGGATCGACCGCGGTGCCGACGAGCACGTTGGCTTCGGGATAGTAGGCGAGCACCGATCCGCGCGCGATGTCGTAGGCCTTGAGCGTCACGCCGGGCAGGCGGCCGTGGTCGGAGACGAGGGTCGCGGTCTCGCCCGGAGTGAAGCCGGCCGCGGCGATGTCCTCTGCGTGCATCATCACGGTCATGCGATCGGCGCCGTCGCGGTAGGAGTCGGTGCGCTCGTAGACGATCGAGTTGAATTGGCCCTCCGAGCGCACCGTCGTCAGCATCAGCCCTTCGCCGCGCGGCGCGGGCAGGGGGATCGGCACGAAGGCGGCCTTGCCGCCGGGGCGGTTGAAGCGCGGCGCGTGGAGCAGGCGGCCCGCGATGTGGAACTCGCGCTTGGCCACGTCGATGTCGGCGAGTTCGGCCATGCCGGGGATCGTTCGTGCGATCGCCTCGCGGATGTGGCGGTGGCGGGCGAAAGCGGGAAAATCGATCGGGCTGCTCGGCAGCACGCGCGCCGCGAGATCGGCGAGGATCGCGACTTCGGGACGGACGTTGTCGAGCCGCTCGATGCCGCCGTCCGACAGGCGGACGAAGTTGAACATCGATTCCTGCGTGGTCGGTTCCCACTCCTCGTCGCGCGCGGTGACGGGCAGGACGATGACCTCGCCGTCGTCCACGCCCTCGACATGGCCGCGGTTGAGCGTCGTCGTCAGGAACAGGCGGAAGCCGATCCGGCCCAGCGCCTCGCGGGCGAATTCGCGGTTGGGCGTGGCCTCCAGGAGGTTGCCGCCCATGATCACCGCGGCGTCGATTGCGCCGCGGTGCGCGGCCTCGATCCCGGCCAGCGTGTCGTAACCCTTGCTCGTCGGCAGCTTGACGCCGAAACCCTCTTCGATCGCCGCGAAGACGTCGGTGGGGAGCACGGGCTTGACCCCGATCGTGCCGATGCCCTGCACATTGGAGTGCCCGCGCAGCGGCAGCAGGCCCGCACCCGGCCGGCCGATCTGCCCGGTCAGCAGCGCCAGGCAGGCGATCGCCTCGACCGTCTCGCTGCCGTGGGTGTGGTGAGTCACGCCCATGCCCCAGGCGAAGACCGCGTTCTGCGCCGTCGCGATCTTGCGCGCGATGCCGGCGATCGTCGCCTGGTCGAGTCCGCAGCCGCGTTCGATCGCGTCCCAGTCGGCCGCGAGCACGTCGGCGCGGAACGTCTCGAAGCCCTCGGTATGCGCGGCGATGAAGTCCCTGGCCTCGAGGCCTGCCTCGAGCACCGCCTTGGCTAGCCCCTTGAACAGCGCGGTGTCGCCGCCGATCCGCGGCTGGACATAGTCGCTGGCGATCCAGTCGCCGCCCTTGAGCATCGAACGCGGGCTCTTGGGCAGGGCGAAGCGGACGAGCCCGGCCTCCTTGGCCGGATTGACCACCATCACCTCGCCGCCGCGCGCGCGGCAGTCCTTGAGCTTGTGGATGAAGCGCGGGTGGTTCGACGAGGGATTGGCGCCGACCACCAGGATCAGGTCGCAGCGCGTCAGGTCGGCGAGTTCGACCGTCGCGGTGCCCGAGCCGATCGTCGAGCCCATGCCGACACCAGAGGCCTGGTGGCAGTAATACGAGCAGTTGTTGACGTTGTTCGTGCCGAAGGCGCGCGCGAAGAGCTGGAACAGGAAACCGGCCTCGTTCGACGAGCGGCCCGAGGAATAGAACAGCGCGCGGTCGGGTTCGGTCTCGCGCAGTCGCGAAGCGGCGCGGGCGAGCGCGAAGTCCCAGTCGACCACGCGGTAGCGATCCTCACCCGCGGCCTTGAACAGCGGCGTGCCGAGCCGGCCGAGATGTTCGAGCTCGTAACCGTCGAGCTCGGCGAAATCGGCGAGCGCGTGGGTCAGCACGGCCTCGGGGATCGGCGGCTGGATGTCGGTCGACTGCGCCTGGATCGACTTGTTGCAGACCGCGGGAAACTCGCCGAGCTCGTTGGTCATGCCGCCGGCCTGGCCGCCCATGCCGAGCGCGCAGGCCTTGCAGGTGTTCTTGGCGGTCAGCGCCTTGGCGCTGTTCTTAAGCCCCATCCGCTGCGCGGTACGAAGTGCGTAGAGGATCTTCTTGGCGCCGCCGCCGACGGTGGTGCTCATGCGGCGATGTCCCAGCAGTTCATGCGGAACCTATGCCACAGGCCGCGAGGTCAGACAAAGCTGTAGGGATCGATGTCGACATTCACCCGCACACCCTGCGGAAAGTCGAATAGCCCCAGCCATTCGCGCACGATCTTCTGCACTTCGGCCGAGCGGCGCGCGTTGATCAGCAGGCGGTAGCGGTAGCGGCCGCGCAGCAGCGACATCGGCGCCGGGGCGGGGCCGAGGATCAGGACGTCGGGCAGGTTCGGCGCCTTGCCGCCGATCGCGCGCGCGGCATCGCGGGCTTCGGCCTCGTCCTCGCTCGACACGATGATCGCCGCCCAGCGGCCGAAGGGCGGGGCGCCGGCGTCGCGGCGGGCTTCGGTCTCGGCGGCGTAGAAGGCGTCGCGGTCGCCCTTGGCCAAGGCGTCGATCACCGCGGCCGTCGGGTGGCGCGTCTGGATCAGAACCTCGCCGGGCTTCTCGCCGCGACCGGCGCGGCCCGCGACCTGGGCGACCTGCTGATAGGTCCGCTCGGCCGCGCGCAGATCGCCGCCTTCGAGGCCGAGGTCGGCGTCGACCACGCCCACCAGGGTCAGGTCGGGGAAGTGGTAGCCCTTGGTGACGAGCTGAGTTCCGACGATCACGTCGATCAGCTTGCCTTCGGCCGCGGCGACGAATTCGCCGATCTTCTCGGGGCTGTTCAGCGTATCCGAGGTGACCAGCGCGACCCGCGCGCCGGGCATGATCTCGGCCACCTCATCGGCGATGCGCTCGACGCCGGGGCCGCAGGCGACGAGGCAGTCGGGCGTGGCGCATTCGGGGCAGGCCGCAGGGACGGGCACTTCGTGGCCGCAATGGTGGCAGGCGAGCCGGCGCGACAGGCGATGCTCGACCAGCCAGGCCGTGCAGTTCGGGCACTGGAAGCGATAGCCGCAATGGCGGCACAGGGTCAGCGGGGCATAGCCGCGGCGATTGAGGAACAGCAGCGACTGCTCGCCGCGTTCGAGCCGCGCCTTGAGCTCCTCGACCAGTCGCGGTGCCAGCCAGCGGCCGCGCTCGGGCTGCTCCTCGCGCAGGTCGACGATCGAGATGTCGGGCAATTTCGCGCCGCCGAAGCGATCGGGCAGGACGATGCGTTGGTAGACCCCGGTATCGGCCAGGTGCATCGATTCGAGCGCGGGCGTGGCGCTGGCCAGGATCACCGGAACGCCCTCGAACCTTGCGCGGATCACGGCGACGTCGCGCGCGTTGTAGCGCACGCCGTCGTCCTGTTTGAACGAGGTTTCGTGCGCTTCATCAACGACTATGAGGCCGAGCCTGGCATAGGGCATGAACAGCGCCGAGCGCGCGCCGACGACGACCTGGGCATCGCCCGAGACGATAGCGCGCCAGGCGCGGCGGCGCTCGCTGGCCTTGAGCGACGAATGCCAGAGCACGGGCGACACGCCGAAACGCGCTTCGAAGCGGCGCAGGAAGTTCTCGGTCAGCGCGATCTCGGGCAGGAGGACCAGAACCTGGCGGCCCTCGGCCAGCGCCGCGGCGACGCCTTCGAAATAGACCTCGGTCTTGCCCGAGCCGGTGACGCCGTCGAGCAGGAACGGCGCGAATTTCTTCGCTTCGACCGCGGCCACGAACATGTCCGCCGCAGCCTGCTGATCCTCGCTCAGGGTCGGCGCCGCGAAATCGGCGCGGGCGCGCGGGTAGGGGCGGTCGATGTCGACCACGACGGGTTCGAGCAGTCCGGCACCGACCATGCCGCGCAGCACGCCTTCGGAGACGCTGGCGATCTCGGCGAGTTCGCGAATCGTCGCCTGCTCGCCGTGGAGCGCGTCCATCGCCGCGGCGCGTTGCGGGGTGATGCGCTTGGGCTCCTCGCCGGTCAGGCGGTATTCGGTGGTCGTGCCGCCGCCGCGCAGCGCCGCGCTCGAACCCAATGCCATGCGCGCCACCGAGGAGAGCGGCGCGACATAGTAGTCGGCTGCCCACTCGATCAGCCGGCGCAGCGGCGCGGGCAGCGGCGGCACGGGCAGGGCTTCGAGCAGCGGGCGCAGCTTGCTGTCGGGCACATCCTTCGTCGGCAGGCGTTCCGCATCCCAGACCACGCCGACGATCTGTCGCGGCCCCAGCGGGGCGACGACGACCGAGCCCGGTTCTATCGCCATTCCCTCGGGAACGCGGTAGTCGAGCGCGCCGAGCGCGGCATTGAACACGAGGAGTCTGGCGCGATTCATCTTGCGGGCTATAGCCATTCACTGCGCATATAGGCATGGCCCACGATGAAGACGCCGGAAGAGAAGAGGAAAATCGAATGACCGCAACCGCATACCCCGTCGTCGGCCGCCGCGAATTCCTTCTGGGCACGCTCGCGCTGGGCGTCATGGCGAGCTTGCCGGGCGTCGCTTTCGCACAGGTTGCCGCCGATCCGGCGAGCGACGCCGTGCGCCGGCTGATGGTGCTCTCGACGCAGAACGCGCTGAACCGGCTCGGCCAGCCCAACGGCTTCCTGACGAGCAACGTCGCGCGCTTCGGCATGCCCGTGCTGTTCGCCAAGGGGGCGGCCACCGCGACCGGACCGCTGTCGCAGGGCGCGTTTCGGCAGGAGCTGATCCAGAAGCTCAACTATTTTGCCGAAGCGGGCGCGCGCGGCGCCGTGCCGGCCATGGCCGAAGCCTCGCGCAAGCTGCCGATCCCCAACGCCACGGCGATCGTCCAGGGCCAGCCGACCGCGGCGACTTCCGCGCTGCGGCTCGAAATGGGCTCGGGCCTGGTCAACGCGCTGCGCGGGCCGATCGAGCAGGCGCTGGTCGCGGCGCAGGATCCGATCATCGCCCAGGCCGTCGCGGCGCTGCCCGGCGTGACCTTGCGCGACGTCGCCCAGGCGATCGCGCTCTCGGCCGACAACGGCATCTGGTACGAGATCGGCTCGGCCGAGGCGGAGCTTCGCGCCAATCCCGCGGCGAGCGGCGATAGTGCCCTGGTAGCCGGTCTGGCGGCCGCACGCGCCCCGGTGCCGGCACCGCTGCCGCCGGCAGCTCCGCGGCCCTGAGGGTCGGGGGGCCTAGCCCCCCCGGCCGGCGCGGCCTATAGGGGCGCGGAATCGCCCGCAGGAGCCATCATGAAATTCTTCGTCGACACCGCCGACACCGCTGAAATCGCCGACCTTGCCGAAACCGGCCTGCTCGACGGAGTCACCACGAACCCCTCGCTGATCGCCAAGGCGGGCCGCGACTTCATCGAAGTGACCAAGGAAATCTGCGGCCTTACTTCGGGGCCGGTCAGCGCCGAAGTCGTCGCGCTGGACCATGCCGGCATGATGCGCGAGGCCGAGGTCCTGCGTAAGATCGCCGACAACGTCTGCATCAAGGTGCCGCTGACGGTCGACGGTCTCAAGACCTGCAAGAAGCTGACCAGCGACGGCACGATGGTCAACGTCACGCTGTGCTTCTCGGCCAACCAGGCGCTGCTCGCCGCCAAGGCCGGCGCGACCTTCATCTCGCCCTTCGTCGGCCGCCACGACGACAACGGCTTCGACGGCATGGCGCTGATCAACGACATCCGTCTGATCTACGACAACTACGCCTTCTCGACCGAGATCCTCGTCGCCTCGATCCGTCACCCGATCCACGTGCTCGAAAGCGCGCGCATCGGCGCCGACGTCGCGACGATGCCGCCCGCGGTGATCCGCTCGCTGTTCAAGCACGTGCTGACCGACAAGGGCATCGAAGGCTTCCTCGCCGACTGGGCGAAGACCGGGCAAAGCATCTAGGCCAGTCGATCTAAATCGGCTTTCCTCCCTGTCATCGTCATGCTGAACTTGTTTCAGCATCCATCGTGCCGCAATCTCGGGCGTCGCGTTGACGGCACAATGGATCCTGAAACGAGTTCAGGATGACGATCTAGGATAGAATTGCGTTCGAATGTCCGACGAATCCCCAGCCGACCGCTTCAAGTCCGTCCTCGCCGGTGCGTCGCGCGCGCTGGCGCATGACGCCGAGGTCGAGGTCAACTGGACGGCCGACGCGCCGAGCCAGTCGGGCAACACCTTCCGGGTGCCGATGCCGGGCCGCAGCCTGCCGCGCGGCGCGGCGATGGAAGCGCGCGGCTTCGCCGACAGCTTCGCGCTCAAGCTGCGCCACCACAACGATCAGTTGCACAACCGCCACGCGCCGGCCGAGCCGATGGCGCGCGCCTGCTACGATGCGGTCGAACTCGTCCGCTACGAGGCGCTCGGCGCCAACGACTATGCCGGCATCGCCCAGAACCTCGACGCGGCGACGACCGTGCGGCTCAACGTCGATCCGATCATCCGCGCCAAGGCCGCCGACGAGGTGCCCGTGCAGACCGCGCTGTCGCTGCTGCTGCGCGAGCGGCTGACCGGCCAGCCGGTGCCTGCCGCGGCCAAGCCCGGGGTCGAGATGCTGCGCGGCTGGATCGAGGAGCGCGCCGGCGAGGACTTCGCCGCGCTCGCCGATTCGATCGAGGACCAGAAGGCGTTCCAGGCGCTGTCGCTGAACATGCTCCAGCATCTCGAACTGGTGCGCGTCGAGCCGCAGGACAGCCAGCCCGACGATTCGGACGACAACGACGGCGACGAGGAAACCGAGGAAGACGAGCAGGGCGACAACGCCGGCGAGGAGCAGCAGCCCTCGGAGATGGCGGCCGAACCCAGCGAAGGCGACGACGACGGCGAGAGCGAAAGCGAAGCCGAGTCTGCCGACGACGATCAGGAGGCCGATGCCGGCGATGACGGCGACGAGGGCATGCTGCCCGTCCGTCCGAACCGTCCCTGGACCGACCTGCCCGACGCCTTCGACTACAAGGTCTTCACCGAAAGCTTCGACGAAGTCGTCGCCGCCAACGAGCTTTGCGACGAGGAGGAACTGACCCGCCTGCGCGCCTATCTCGACGCGCAGCTCAAGGGCCTGCAGGGCATCGTCACCAAGCTCGCCAACCGGCTCCAGCGCCGGCTCATGGCGCAGCAGAACCGCTCGTGGGACTTCGACCAGGAAGAAGGCATCATCGATGCGGCGCGGCTTGCGCGCATCGTCGTCTCGCCGGGCCAGTCGCTATCCTACAAGATCGAGCGCGACATCGAGTTCAAGGACACGATCGTCACCCTGCTGATCGACAATTCGGGTTCGATGCGCGGACGGCCGATCTCGATCGCGGCGATCAGCGCCGACGTGCTCGCGCGCACGCTCGAGCGCTGCGGCGTCAAGACCGAGATCCTGGGCTTCACCACGCGCGCCTGGAAGGGCGGGCAGAGCCGCGAGGCCTGGCTCGGCGGCGGGAAGCCGCAGCATCCGGGCCGGCTCAACGATCTGCGCCACATCGTCTACAAGAAGGCCGACGAGCCCTGGCGTCGCGCGCGCCGCAACCTCGGCCTGATGATGCGCGAAGGCCTGCTCAAGGAAAACATCGACGGCGAGGCGCTGCTCTGGGCGCACAGCCGCCTGCTGGCGCGGCCCGAGGATCGCCGCATCCTCATGGTCATCTCGGACGGTGCCCCCGTCGACGATTCGACCTTGAGCGTGAACAGCGCGGGCTATCTCGAGACGCACCTGCGCAAGGTGATCGACTGGATCGAGCGCCAGTCGCCGGTCCAGCTCGTCGCCATCGGCATCGGCCACGACGTCACCCGCTACTACAAGCGCGCGGTCACGATCATGGACGTCGAGCAGCTCGGCGGCACGATGATCGAGCAGCTCGCGGGGCTGTTCGAGGACGATTGATGCAAGTTTCCGAAGCCGTTGCCACCCGTCGCTCGATCCGCGCGTTCCGGGACAAGCCCGTAGACATCACCGTATTGCGGCGGGTTCTCGAACGCGCGCAGATGGCGCCGTCGGGGTGCAACTTCCAGCCGTGGCAGGCGACCGTGCTCGCGGGTGAGCCGCTCCGGCGGCTGCAGGAGAAGATGCTGGCCGCGCAGCCGCAGGACCCGATCGAATACGATTTCTCCGCGCCGCAGCAATCGCCCGCGCATCGCGATCGCCTGCGCACGCTCGGTGCGGCGATGTACGGCTCGATGAACGTCGCGCGCGGCGATAGCGAAAAGCGCTGGGACATCTCGCAGCAGAACCTGGTCTCGTTCGGCGCGCCGGCGCTGCTGGTCTGCTACTTCGAGCGCTTCATGGCGCCGCCGCAGTGGGCCGACGTCGGCATGTGGCTGCAGACGATCATGCTGCTGCTGCGCGAGGAGGGCCTGGATTCCTGCCCGCAGGAATGGATGGCGCTCTACGCCCGGCTCATCAAGGCCGAGATCGGCGTGCCCGACGAGAGCCACATCCTGTTCTGCGGCCTCGCCATCGGTCACCGCGAGGCCGAGGCGCCGGTGAACAATTTCGAGCGCGGCCGCGTGCCGCTCGACGAGGCGGTGCGCTTCGTGGGCTTCGATCAGTGACCGTTGCCGAGGCGGTCGTCTCGCGCCGTTCGGTCCGCGCCTTTCTCGATAGCCCGGTCGATGCTGCGGTGCTGCGTCGCGTGCTCGAGACCGCGCAGCGCGCGCCTTCGGGCGGCAATGTCCAGCCGTGGAACGCGGTGGTCCTGGCCGGCGATCCGCTCGCGCGGCTCCAGGCCGCGATTGCCGAGACCGTCGCGGCGCGTGGCGAACGGACGATGGAATACGACATCTATCCCAAGGGGCTCGACGGCGCCTACGAGGAGCGTCGCGTCGAGGTCGGCGAGAAGATGTACGAGGCGCTGGGCATCGCCCGCGACGACAAGCGCGGCCGCTTCGCCCAGTTCGCGCGCAACTTCCGGGCCTTCGGTGCGCCGGTTGTGATGCTCGTCCACACGCCGCGCTACATGGGGCCGCCGCAGTGGTCGGACATCGGCATGTGGCTGCAGACGGTGATGCTGCTGCTGCGCGACGAAGGGCTCGATTCCTGCCCGCAGGAATCCTGGGCCATGTATTCGCGGCAGATCCGCGAGAGCGTCGCGATCCCCGAGGATCACGTGTTCTTCTGCGGCCTGGCGATCGGCCATGGCGATCCCGCAGCGCCGGTGAACCGGTTCGCGGTGCCGCGCGCGCCGCTGTCCGAAGCGGTCCGGTTCGAAGGTTTCTGACCATGCCGTCGGCCCTGCTCTGGGTGCCCGTGACCGTGGCCGCCGCGACCGCGCAGGTCTTCCGCAACGGGGCTCAGGCCAACCTGACGCAGAAGATCGGCACGCTCGGCGCGACGCAGGTGCGCTTCATCTTCGGTCTGCCCTTCGCGGCGCTGTTCCTCGCGAGCACGCTGGCGATCCTGGGTGCGGAAGTGCCGCCGGTCGGCGCGCCGTCGCTCGGCTGGTGCGCGCTCGGCGCGCTCGCGCAGATCGCCGCGACCGCGCTGATGCTCCAGGTCATGCGCGAGCGCGCCTTCGGCGTCGCCTATGCCTATATCAAGACCGAGCCCGTGCTCGTGGCCATCATGGGCGTGGTCCTGCTCCACGACGTGCTGGGCGCGCTGTCGTGGCTGGCGATCGGCGTGGTCACCGCGGGTGTCCTGCTCGCCTCGACCAAGCCCAGCGACGCGCGGCTGCTGCTCAAGGAGGGCCGGCTGATTGTCCTCGGCACGCTCGGCGGCGGGCTGTTCGGGCTCTCGGCGATCGCCTTCCGCGCGGCGATCGAGGCGCTGGGAACAGGCGATTTCGTCATCAACAGCCTGTCGATGCTCGTGCTGTCGCTGGCGATCCAGAGCGCGCTGCTCGGCCTCTACCTGGCGCTGCGCGAGCGCGAGGCCTTCCTGGGCTCGCTGCGCGAATGGCGCGTGAGCCTGGGCGCGGGCTTCCTCGGCGCGGCGGCCTCGTCGGGCTGGTTCATCGCCTTCTCGCTGACCGCGGCGGCCAATGTCCGCACGCTCGCGCTGATCGAGATGCCGCTCGCCGCGCTGGTCTCGCGACGGATTTCGGGCAACGCCATGGCCGCGAACGAGTGGTGGGGGACGGGGGTGATCCTCGCCGGCCTCGCGCTGCTGCTTTACGCCCACGCGGCTTGATTCTAAGGCGCGGCCTATGACCGATGCCGCACCGCTGAAGCTGTTCAACAGCCTGACCCGCTCGCTGGAGACCTTCCAGCCCGTCCATCCGGGGGAGGCGCGTGTCTATTCGTGCGGGCCGACGGTCTACAACTATCCGCACATCGGCAACATGCGCGCCTACGTCTTCGCCGACGTGCTCGGCCGCACCCTGAGCTTCAAGGGCTACAAGCTCACCCACGTCATCAACATCACCGACGTCGGCCACCTGACCGACGACGCCGACGCCGGCGAGGACAAGATGGAGAAGATGGCGAAGGAGCGCGCCCAGTCGATCTGGGACATCGCCGCGCATTACACCGAGGCTTACTGGGCGGACATCAAGGCGCTCAACATCCGCCAGCCGGCCGAATGGTCGATCGCCACCAAGTACGTCCCGGCGATGATCGA
>SECS01000394.1 GCA_004211435.1 Novosphingobium sp.
CAGAAGACCCCGAACGAGATCGCGCTCAACATCCTTCTCGCCGGCATGACGCTGATCTTCGTTCTGGCAACCGCGACCATTCCGGCGTTCGCCTCCTATGCCGGCGGCTCCATTCCGGTCATCGTGCTGGTCGCGCTGTTCGTGACACTGATCCCGACGACGATCGGCGCGCTGTTGTCGGCGATCGGCATTGCCGGCATGGACCGCCTGGTGCGCTTCAACGTGCTCGCCATGTCCGGCCGCGCGGTTGAGGCTGCCGGCGATGTGGATACGCTTCTGCTCGACAAGACCGGCACGATCACGCTCGGCAACCGCCAGGCGACGTCCTTCCGTCCGGTCAAGGGCGTATCGGAACAGGATCTTGCCGATGCAGCCCAACTGGCCTCGCTTGCCGACGAAACGCCTGAGGGACGTTCCGTCGTCGTGCTTGCCAAGGAAAAGTACGCGATCCGCAGCCGCGACATGGCGAGCCTCAAGGCAACCTTCGTCCCGTTCACCGCACAGACCCGCATGAGCGGTGTCGATCTGGACGGAGAGCAGATCCGCAAGGGTGCGGTCGATTCCATCCTTTCCTATATCCGCCAGAATGCCGTGGCCGGTGGGCCCGTCACGCAGGACGCCGTTCTGGTGGAATGCCAGGCGATCGCCGACGAGATCGCCAAGGCCGGCGGTACGCCGCTGGCCGTTGCCCGCGGCGGAAGACTGCTCGGCGTCATCCAGCTCAAGGATATCGTCAAGGGCGGCATCCGCGAGCGGTTTGCCGAATTGCGCCGCATGGGTATCCGTACCGTGATGATCACCGGCGACAATCCGATGACGGCGGCAGCGATTGCTGCCGAGGCGGGGGTCGACGACTTCCTTGCCCAGGCCACGCCGGAAAACAAGCTGTCGCTGATCCGCGAGGAGCAGGCCAAGGGCAAGCTGGTCGCCATGTGCGGCGACGGCACCAACGATGCGCCGGCGCTCGCCCAGGCCGATGTCGGCGTGGCCATGAATACCGGCACGGTTGCGGCGCGTGAAGCCGGCAACATGGTC
>SECS01000395.1 GCA_004211435.1 Novosphingobium sp.
GATGCGGCGGACCTGCGCGCGCGCCTGGCGCCGCCGGCGGAGCAGTTGAGCCTGTTCTGATGCGGGTCGCGACGCTTCAGTCCGAGATCGACTTCGACGGGTGGCGCAAGGCTGCGCGAGACTTTCGTCTGGCGGGCGTAGAGCCGGGCAGCGCACGGTTCCGGGTTGCGGGGGCTGAGGGGCAGGACGGGCTGTTCGATGCTCCGGCAGATCCCGAGGTCGGCGCGCGCAGGGAAGCGGCTTTTTCCGTTCCCAAGCCGTTCGTGGATCTGGCGGAAAGCGTGATCCTGCATCGCTCGGACGACCGGTTCGATCTGATGTACCGCCTGCTGTGGCGGCTGCGAGACGAGCCGAACCTGATCAAGGTGACGTCTGACATCGACGTCGCCGATGCGCTGGAGCGTGCCAAGAACGTCTCGCGGGCCAGCCACAAGATGAAGGCCTTCGTGCGCTTTCGCGAGGTGGAGGACGATCAGGGGCAGGCATGGGTCGCCTGGTTCGAGCCGGCGCACCGGGTGGTCGAGCGGACGGCGCCCTTCTTCATGCGGCGGTTCACCACCATGCGCTGGGCCATCCTGACGTCGGACGGCAGCGCCGCCTGGGACGGCCACGACTTGGCCTTCGGTCCGCCCGCGACGCGGGACATGGCGCCGCAGGACGACGAGATCGAGGAGTTCTGGAAGACCTACTACGCCTCGACCTTCAACCCCGCGCGTCTGCGGACCAAGGCGATGCAGGGCGAGATGGCCAAGCGGTACTGGGCCAATCTGCCGGAGGCGTCGCTGATCCCCGAACTGATCGCGGCCTCCGCGGTGCGCACCGAGACCATGGTCGCCGCGCCTGCGCCGGCCCCGAACGAACGCTTCGCCCGTGTCGTGCCCGCCGCTCGCGCGCTCGTCGAGGACGCCGCGCCTCCGTTGGATCTGGACGTGCTGAACAAGGGCGTCCAGGCGTGCCGGCGCTGTCCGCTATGGCGCGATGCGACGCAAGGGGTGTGTGGACAGGGACCGCGCCAGGCCAGGCTGATGATCGT
>SECS01000396.1 GCA_004211435.1 Novosphingobium sp.
ACCGCGAACTCGAAGCGCGGCGTGCCCGCGCCGAGCATGGGCTTGCCGATCGTCACGTGTTTCGCCTTGGTCAGCGCGGCGATGAAGGGCTTGGGCTCCTTGACGAAGACGGTGTTGGTGCCGCTTTGCAGGAAGCCTTCGAGGCGCAGTTCGCGCGTCGGTCCTTCGTCGAAGCGCACGGTGCCGGCGCAGCCCGCATAGGACGGGCACATCAGCTGGCCCGAACTGACGCGCAAGGTCACTTCGGGGCCTTTCGCGGTCTGGCCGACGATCAGTTCCATCGTCGTTTCGGCCTCATAGGGCGGCTTCTGGCGCACGCGGTTGCTGCTGAGCAAGGTCGCGAAACGATCCTCGCCGCCCTCGGCGCCCTTTTCGGTGCTGTAGGTCCAGGCGCCCGAAGGCGCGCGCGCCGCATCGAAGGCGAAAGCCGCGACGATCGTCGCGAGCACGGCCAGGCCGGGCAGGGCGAGGCGGCGCAGGCGCGAACGCGCCGGTGGGGCTGGCGGAGTCGTCATCGGACTCAGTCTTTGACCAAAGCGCGCAGCGTGTCGATCCGGTCGGCCTCGTGCGCGGGCTTGTCTGCGCGGATGCGACTGATCCGCGGGAAGCGCATGGCCAGCCCCGACTTGTGGCGCTTGCTCGCGTGGACCGAATCGAAGGCGACCTCGAAGACCAGGCTCTTGTCGGTCTCGCGCACGGGACCGAAGGTCTTGACCGTGTGCTGGCGGACATAGCGGTCGAGCCACTTGAGCTCCTCGTCGGTGAAGCCGAAATAGGCCTTGCCGACGGGGAGCAGTTCCGCCCCCCCATTCTCGACATCGTCGGGATCGCCGTCCCAGCAGCCGAAGGTGTAGTCCGAGTAGAACGAGCTGCGCTTGCCCGAGCCGCGCTGGGCATACATCAGCACGCAGTCGATCAGCAGCGGATCACGCTTCCACTTGTACCACAGGCCCGTGCGCCGGCCGGCGACATAGGGGCTGTCGCGGCGCTTGAGCATCACGCCTTCGATCGCCTCGTCGCGCGACCGC
>SECS01000397.1 GCA_004211435.1 Novosphingobium sp.
AGAAGTCGGGTCTGTACGTTTACGACATGCAGGGCCGCGTGCTGCAGCATCTGGCCGACGGCAATATGAACAACGTGGATCTGCGCTCCGGCTTCATGCTGGGCGGCCAACCAATCGTTTTGGTCACCGCCAGCGACCGCACGAACAAGGCCGTCGCCATTTACCGCCTGGACACCCAGGCGCGGCGGCTGGTGGACATCGCCGACGGCATCCAGCCGACCGAGCAGGGCGATCCCTACGGCCAATGCATGTACGTCAGCCCCACGACCGGCAAAACCTACGTCTTCATCAACGACTCGAACGGCGAGAAGCGCCAGTGGGAGCTGATCGACGCCGGCAATGGCCGCGTCCGCGCCCAGCGCGTGCGCGACTTCGCCTTCTCCAGCCAGGTGGAGGGCTGCGTCGCCGACGATGCGGCGGGCGTCCTCTACGTCGATGAGGAGGACGTCGGGATCTGGCGCATGAGCGCCGAGCCGGATGGCGGGGCGGCCATGACGTCGGTCCAGCGCGTCGATCAGAACCCGGCGCTGAAGGACGACCTCGAAGGCATCGGCTTATACGACCTGGGCGGCAGCCGCGGCTATCTGGTGGTATCGAGCCAGGGCAACAATACCTACGCTGTCTACCGCCGCGAAGGCGCCAACGACTACCTCGGGTCGTTCGCCGTGGTCGCGAATGGCCCGGCCGGCATCGACGGGATATCGGAGACCGACGGGCTGGAGATCACCAGCGCCGACCTCGGCCCCGGCTTTGAGCGCGGCGCGATGATCGCGCAGGATGGACGCAACGTGCTGCCGGGCGAGCGGCAGAACTACAAGTACGTCCCGTGGACCAGCATCGCCCAAGCGCTGAACCTGGAGGTGCGACAGGCCGACGCGACGTCTCGTCGGTCCCATTAAGCAGCCTAGTCACGCGCTGACGGCAAACTCGGCTGGCGAAAGAACCGAGGTCACTCGACAGCGGCCTCGTCGCGGCCTAGTGCCGCATGATGCTGCACTGGTTCCAAAACCTTCTGCCCAAGGAAGAT
>SECS01000054.1 GCA_004211435.1 Novosphingobium sp.
CGGTCGACGTGTCGTGCCAGTTCATCGGCCCCGGCAACCCCGACAAGCCGCTAGACGCGGTCGTCCAGGTCCTGCGCGAGACGCGGCGGCTCGGCTTCCTGCGCGGATTGGTCGTGCAGGGCGAGGGTGCGGACGAGAGCCTCGTCGCGTCGTTTACCGGCACCGTCCGCAAGCCCAGCGCGCCGCGATGACCGGCCTGCTTGCCCGTTACGAAGCGCTGATCGCCTCGGGCGAACTCCGCCCCGATGCCGAACAGGAGGCCGCGGCCGAACGCCTCGAAAAGCTCCAGCGCGAGCTCGAGCGCGCGCCCACCGGCGGCCTGATCGGCAAGCTGTTCGGCAAGAAGCGCGAGAGCCGCCACCGCGGCGTCTACATGTGGGGCGGCGTCGGTCGCGGCAAGTCGATGCTGATGGACCTGTTTCACGACAGCCTGAAGATCGACGAGAAGCGCCGCGTCCACTTCCACGCCTTCATGCTCGAGGTCCACGAACGCCTGCGCGACGAGCGCAAGAAGGAACAGGGCGATCCGATCCCGCCCGTCGCCGCGGCGATCGGCAAGGACCTGCGCTGCCTCGCCTTCGACGAGATGGTGGTCAACAATTCGGCCGACGCGATGATCATGAGCCGGCTGTTCACCCAGCTCATCGACGAACAGGGCGTGACGATCGTCACCACCTCGAACCGCGCGCCGAAGGATCTCTACAAGGACGGGCTCAACCGCGAGCACTTCCTTCCCTTCATCGCGCTGATCGAGCGCGAGCTCGACGTGCTGACCCTGAACGGTCCGGTCGACTACCGCCTGCATCGCCTCGGTGGCATGGCCATGTGGCACATGCCCCTCGGCCCCGAAGCCACGGCGCAAGTACGCGAGGCCTTCTTTCGCCTGACCGACTATTCGCCCGAGGATAGCGCTCACGTTCCCTCGGCCGAGCTTGATCTCGGCGGGCGGGCGCTGTTCGTACCCAAGAGCCTCAAGGGCGTTGCGGTGTTCAGCTTCAAGCGACTCTGCGGCGAAGCGCGCGGCGCCTCGGACTATCTCGCGATCGCGCGCGCCTATCACACGGTGATCCTCGTCGGCATTCCGAAGATGGGTCCGGACACGCGCAACGAGGCAGCGCGCTTCGTCACGCTGATCGACACGCTCTATGAGCACAAGGTCAAGCTGCTGGTAACGGCCGACGCGGCGCCCGAGAATCTTTATGACAACGGCGGCAAAGGCAACGAAGGCGGCCGCTTCGAGTTCGAGAGAACGGTCAGCCGGCTCAACGAAATGCAGAGCGCCGATTACCTGGCGCTAGGACACGGCGAAGAATAGCCATGCCGCCCCGGGCAAGCCCGGGACGGAGATTGACTAAGAGGCCCGAGCCAGCATCGCCTTTTGCGCCTGGGCGCTGGCAAGTCGCTGCATCAGCTTGAGATCCTGCTCACGCAGTTGCAGCGCCGCATCGGCCCACAGGTCGACGATGCGATAGTATTCCGACATCTCGATCGGGTTGGCGACGCGCGTGGCGCGGCGGGCATTGACCACGCCGGCGTGGCGCCGGTCGGTCTTGGCCATGAAATCACGCACCGCGGCCACGCCTTCGCCGGCCGGAGCGAGCTGGTGGACGATTCCGAGATCATACATCTCTTCGGCCGAGTAGGTCTCGTTCGACAGGATGATGCGATCGGCCATGGCCGCGCCGAGTTTGCGCGAGAGAATCGCGTGTGCGCCCATGCCGGGGAACAAGCCGAAGGTGACTTCGGGCAGGCCAAAGGTCGAGCCGCGCTCGGCAATGATGAAGTCGAATGACAGCAGCGATTCAAAACCGCCGCCGAGCGCCTGGCCCTGGACCAGGCCGATCGTCAGCATCGGCAGGTCGAGCGCGTGCATGTTGCGATCGAGGATTTCCACGCAGCGGTAGCCATAGGCCGCTAGAGCCTCGCGATCCCGCTCGCGAATGAGTTGGTGGAACAGCGCGAGATCGCCGCCGAAGCAGAACACGCCGGGCGCTCGGCTGCCGAGGATGAGGTAGCGCAGCGGCAGCCGTTCGGGACCGAAGCCCTGCTTGATCAGAGACTGCCAGGCCTCGAAATCGGTGAGCATCGTGCGAGTGAAGCTCGGGCGGTCCTTGGGCCGCATGAAGGTCCACAGCGCTTGCTTCGTTTCGTCATAGAGGACGTCGAGCTCTTCGAGCGCGAGCAGGCGCTCCGGCACGGCCAGGCGCCGTTCCGACCGTTCGAGCAGAAGCTCGACGTCATTGGTCAGAGGAATGGCCAGCGCATCATCCGCGCCGTCCTGCTCAGTCCGTCTATCAAGATCGCCGCTCAGCCGATCCATACATAACCCCGCTTACGACCCCGCTGCCAGTTGTTATGTTATCGCGGCCTCTTGAGAATCTACGCGAGCACGGAGTCCCTTGGCAAAGGGATTTTGCGCGACGCAGCGTCCATCAAGGGACCACGACTACGTATAAACACTGTGCAAAACGGATAATTTTCACTTGACCGTGTCATTAAAGGCACGGTCCGCTCGCGTCCTCGGAAATGCCGCCCGTGATCATACTCACGGAAGATTCCCGTATTAAAATCCGTATCCTGTATGGTTAACTTGAAATTTACCACAACCTATGGCGTTCGAGTCGTTTCGTAAATTAGACAATGGTCGAACATCATGCCGCCATCCCGGCGCCCTTCAGGCGTCGAGACATTCGCAGAATTCCGCCGATTCCGAAAAAACGTCAGGCTGCAGCGCCCAACCGCTCGAGCGATCTCTCGAGCATCAGCAACTGCCACAACAGGCGCGAATTGTCGGCCCGTCCGGCGATGTGCGCAGACGCGAGCAGACTAAGCTGCTCGCGGTCGAACCAGCCCATGCGCGCGAGCCCGGCGCTCTCGCCGATCGCCCGCGCAGCTTCGGCCAGCGGACCGCGAAACCACTGCGAGATCGGCGTCACGAAGCCCTGCTTGGGACGATAGAGTATGTCATCGGGCAGATAGCGGCGCATGGCCTTCTTCATCAGCCACTTGCCCTGCCCGCGCTGTGTGCGCAGCCGCTCCGGCATACTGGCGGCGAATTCGATCAGGCGATGATCGAGCAGCGGCTCGCGCGCTTCGAGCCCCACCGCCATCGACGCGCGATCGACCTTGGTCAGGATATCGCCGGGCAGCCAGAACTTGAGATCGGCATATTGCGCGCGATCGAGCCCCGAGCGCGCGGGAGCCTGCTGCATCAGCGCGACCAGCGGCTGCTCTGCGCGATAGTCGCCGCGCAGCCGCTGGAATTCTGGTGAATAGATGCGATCGCGCACCTCCGGCGGCGTCACCGACAGCGCGCGGGCATAGCCCTCCTCGCTGCTCGCCGCGAGCGAGAGGAAGGTGGATTTGGCGCGGAACATCCGCGGCGCCCAGTCGGCCTTGGGGTAAGCCGCACCGAGGGCACCGAACACGGGGCGGCGCAGCGATGACGGAAGCAAACCGCGCAGCCCGTCCTCGTTGCGCTGGAACACGTGTCGGCGATAGCCCGCAAGCGCCTCGTCCGCGCCGTCGCCCGACAGCGCCACGGTCACGTTCTCGCGCGCAAGCTGGCAGACCCGCCAGGTCGGCAGCGCCGAGGCATCGGCGAAGGGTTCGTCAAACATGGCCGCGAGCGTATCGATCGCAGTGAAATCGTCCTGAGACACCGTGCGGCTGCGATGATCGGTGTGAAAGCGCTCGGCGATCTGCCTGGCATAGCCGGTCTCGTCGAGTTCGGCGACGTCGAAGCCGATCGAACAGGTCTTGACCGGATTGGTGCTCGCCTCGGCCATCAGCGCGACGACGCTAGAACTGTCGACCCCGCCCGAGAGGAAAGCGCCCAGCGGAACGTCGGACACCATGCGCGAGGTGACGGCCTGGCGTAGCAGCAGCACCAGTTCGGCCTCGAGATCGGCGGCACTGCCGCGACGCCGCTCGGCGAACGAGACGTCCCACCATTGCACGGGCCGCGGCATCGAAGCGTCATGGCGCAGCAGCAGATAGTGCCCCGCGGGCAGCTTTTCGACGCCCTTCAGGATGGACCGCGTATCGGGCACGTAGCCCCAGGTCAGATAGTCCTCTACCGCCAGCGGATCGGCCTCGCGACGCAACAACGGATGGGCGGTCAGCGCCTTGAGTTCGGACCCGAAGATCAGGCTGCCATCGGCGAGCGGCGCCAGGAACAGCGGCTTCACCCCGAGCCGGTCGCGCGCGAGGAAGAGCGTGCGTTGCTCGAGATCGTAGATCGCGAAAGCGAACATGCCGTGGAGCCTGGGCAGGCAGTCGATCCCCCAGCGCTGCCAGGCTGCAAGGATGACTTCGCTGTCGCCGTCGGTGTGGAACACCGCGCCGGTCGCGCGTAGTTCCTCGCGCAGTTCGCGGTAGTTGTAGATTTCGCCGTTGAACACGAGCATCGCGCGCCCGTCGGTCGAGGCCATCGGTTGCGGTGATCCGGCAAGGTCGATGATCGAGAGCCGGCGATGGCCGAGCCCCACGCCGGGCGCGGTCCAGACACCCTGCCCGTCCGGTCCGCGATGCGCGATCGCGTCGCACATACGCTCAACCCGCGCCGGGTCGACCGGCTTGGGTGTCGAAAGATGGAAAATGCCCGCAATTCCGCACATCGGCCGACGTCCTAGCGGAGGCCGGCCACGCGGTCCATCCATCGGTCCGTTGGACCGATCGCACGGAGGAATCGATCCAGAGCCAGCTTCGTGGGACGTCCGGGCGTAGATTCAGCCGAGACGATCAGCATCATCGTCGGCCTTTCGCGGAGAAACACCCGGTCGGCCATATTGGCGAGCTTGAGTCGGGCGTTACTGCCGGTCAGCAAATCTCCCGTCCTATACCAGGTATAGGCAAGCCGTTCGACGCGGCCTTCGGCCAGCATGCGATCGGTTCGGGCATCGGCGATCGCCGGCCCCGGCGACTGCCAGGCCCAAAGGCCATCGGGCGGAAGCGCGCCTTGGCCGAAGCCGCCCGCTTCGCGCCCTTCGGTCTGGGCAGCGTAGAGCGCAACGAACACGTCGACCTCATGGCCTGCGGCATCGGCATAGCGGCCGATCAAGCGATGATCGGCGCCCTGCGCGCGGGGCGCCCATGGCAGGCTCGGGCGGTGGGCGACGCGCTGCCAACCGGCCACTTGCGGTAGATCGATGGCCCCCGGCATCGGCGCGGCGAGCGCATCGGCGGCGCGTGTCCAAACCTGTCCCACGAACAGGATCGCGATCAGCGCGAACAGCGCAGGCATAGCGCCGATGCGCAAGGCTTCTAGCCGCGCGATCACCCGCGAGGCCATGATCCGGTCGAGATCGACCATCGGCTCGTCCATGGGGCGATCGAAGAACCGCCACGACAGCGCCAGCACGAGCGCGATCACGATGGCGAAGAATATCCAGCCATAGACGATGTGATCGAAACCCGAGGCGCGCTCCGCGCCGACATATTGCGCCACGAAGACCGTAGCCCAAGCGCGCACTCCGTTCGCCAGAACCGGCACGACGAGGCAGACCGCAAGGAAGGCCAGGCGGCGCGGCCAGCGGGTGAAGCAGACCTCTGCGGCCAGCACGCCGAAGGCTGCCATGGCGATCAGGAATTTGACCCCCGAACAGGCCTCGGCCACCTCGAACAGTCCCGCCGGCGTATGGATGAACACGCCGTCGATCACTGCAGGCACGCCACTCAGATGCACGAGAGAGATGGTGATCGCCGCGGTGATCATCTGCAGGGCCGGAACCAGTTCGTCGCCGATCGGCACCAGGAAAACCATGTAAACCAGCGGAAACGCAAGGACTGCGCCGATCCTCGGGCCCAGGAACGTGAGCACCGAACCGGCAAGCAGGGTCACCGCACCCGCCTGCCGCGCGACCGAGAGGCCCGCAAACTCGCCGAGCACCCAGAGCAGGCCCGCAGCCGCGCTCAGCACCAACCCCGGCCACCATGCTTGCGGCGTCAGCTTCGCGAGCTGCGGCAGCCGCTCGTAGACCAACCAGGCAATGATCGCGGGAACCAGGACCACGTGGTTGTAGGTCGAGATGTTCCACCACTGGTCGGCCATGTCCGCCCAGTCGGACAGGAACAGCAGCAGGTCCGCGATCCAGGCGCCCGCAAGCAGGCCGAGCGCGGCACGCCAGGCCTGGGGAACGTTCGCGAAAAGGCCTGGGCCAGAGCGCAGCCGCGCGGCGATGTCATGCGGCATGACGCTGCGCCCCACCCTTAGCTTGGATGAATTCCGCTAGCGGCGCGAGCGCTGCATCCCAGCTCACGTTCTCGACGACGAAACGGCGCGCCGCCTCGCCCAATCGGCGCGCGCGGGCAGTGTCATCGAGCAGGGTCAGCACCGACTCGGCCAGCGCAGCGTCGGTGTCGGCCACAGCGAAATGCTCGCCATCCTGCGCCGCGATGCCCGTAGCCGCTTCACGGCTCAGCACGACGGGGAGCGCCATCGACATGGCCTCGAGCACCTTGTTCTGCACACCGCGGCCGATCTCGAGCGGGATCAGCGCACCGTCGGCTGCGGCGAGCCAGGGGCGGACGTCATCGACCCGGCCCCAGACGTGACAGCCGTCGCGGCCATGCCGCGCGAGCAGTTCGGGCGTCGGATTGCGGCCGACGATATGAAAGCTGGCCTCGGGTCGAATGGAACGAATCCGCGGCAGCACGCGCTCGATCACGCGGCGTGCGGCGTCGATGTTGGGCGCGTAGTCCATCTGCCCGGTGAAGATCAGGCGGGGGCCGGTGCAGGCGAGCATCCGCGGTTCCGGCGAAACCAGCACGGGATCGAAACCCGCACTGTCGATACCATTGCCCAGAACGCGAACCTCGGCCGGCGAACCTGCCGGGAGGCGAGAACGGAACAGTTCGGTCTCGGCAGCCGAGATCAGCAGGGTGACGTCTGCGCGCGCTGCAAGCCGCGCTTCCTCGGCACCGAGAAGCCTCGCCTCACGCGCCTCGACGAGCGCCATCGGCCCCCTGCGCTTGGCGGCATAGGCTTCGAACTTGGCCGAATCGACGTCGACCAGATCGACGATCAGCCGGCCCGGGAAGTCCGCGGGAACGTATTGGCCCATCTGCCCCGAGAAGACGTAGATCGCCGCGATCGAGCGCGTCGCCAAGGTCTGCGCGACATAGTCGGCAAGCGCGCGATCGTGGAACGCGGTCAGACTGACGGCGCGCCCCGTGGCGAGAGCCTGGAGCGCCGCCAGTGGCAGCGGCTTGGTCCGGCGACGCAGGCAATAGCTCGCGGCCATGCTCGCGAGGCTCGCTTCCTCGGCGAAATCGGCTTCGTCGTCGGCGAAAGTCGCCACGTGGACCGGCGCGATGTCTGCGAGGTGCTTGAGGATATGGTGAGAGCGGATCTTGTCGCCGCGATCGGGCGGAAACGGCAGGCGATGCGCGATGAACAGGATTTCACCGTTCATCCCAGACCCCGTGCGATCCAGGGACCCAGGCGGTTCGCCACGGCAAGCGGCAGCTTCCGCCAGAGCGCGATCTGCAGCGCGTGTTTTCTGCTCGTCGGATCGGCGTCGCGCGGCGCCTCGCCGGGGGCGGTCCAGGTCGCATAGGTCAAAGGTTCAGGCTCGAACCCCCAGTTGCGCTTGAAATGGTAAGCGCCGCTGTTGGTCTTCGACCGGCCGAAGTCGAAATGGCTGCAGCCGCGCTCGCGCGCATGGCGCATGAGCTCGAAATACATGCGATCGTTGCTGCGCAGGAGCCGCGCGGCCTGAGTGCCGCCGCCCCAATAGGGCATGACGGCGCCGCGGTGGTAAAGCGAGAGCACGCTCGCAACGGCCGCACCTTCGTGGCGCACGGTCAGAATGTCGGCATCGGTACCGAAGCGATCGAGCACCGCATCGAACAGCGCGCGCGGGAAAACCGGCGTGCCGAGATTGCGGACGCTCTCGGCGTAGACCGCATAGTGTGCCGCGCGGTCGCGCGCGCTGGTGCCGATCTCGATCTCAAACGAATTGGCGAGCCCCTTGCGGACCTCGGCGCGCTGCTTGCGCGGGATCGCCAGGAGTTGAGCCTCGTCGTCGGCGGCGAGAGGGGTCACGAAACCGCAATGCGATTCGGTCTTCAAAGTCCAGCCCGCTCGGTCCTGCGGCAGGCTGCCACCGCGCAGTTCGATTGCCGGGCACGACCGCCGCAGCGCCTGGCCTTCGGCCTGGGCGAAAATCGCCGCCACGTCGACATCGTCGCTAGCAAGAAGGCCACCGTCGACCGCGAAACCGCTCGATGCGAGCAGGCGGCCGAAGATCGGCGAATGGATTTCGCTCAATGGCAGATAGGCGACGATCTCACCGTGGTGCTCGGCGATGAGCGCAAGCGCGCGATTGCCGGTTCCCGCGGCGATCGCTTGCAGCCAGGCCAGACGGTGAAACGGTGTCGCGTCAGGATGCGCGGCGACGAATGCCTCGATCCGCGCCGTCTCATTCGGGTCAGCCAGGTCAGCGAGGTGGATCCGCTCGCGCTGGGGGACGAAAGGCGCGTTCATACGGCCAGCGCGATGGCGCGCAGCGCTTCGCCGCGGGCCAGATCGTCCATGCGGCCCCAATCAAAATCCGCGATCAATTTCTGCAACTTGCCGGCCATACCGTCGAGATTGGTGTAATGCCGCAGCTTCGACTTGAGCGGCGCATGAGCCACGCGCGGCTGTTCGGGGTCGATCTCCCACGGGTGGAAGTAGAACACCGCCGGACGGTCGTCACGCCGGTTGACCTGGCGGATCGCCCAGCGCGAGAACTGGTAGGGCAGAACGCGGAAGAAACCTCCGCCCCCGGCAGCCAGGCGACGGCCGGCGAATTCGGCCGTCGTCACCGGGATCTCGATGAAATCGGCATCGGCGAGCGGGCGGAAGGCGAAGCGCGGCGCCTCGCGCCAGCCGTAGTGGTCGTGCGCGATCGGTGCGACGCTCGAACTATAGGCGTAGCCCTGCTCGGCGAGTTCGGCGAAGGCCCAAGGCGTGCGCTGGTCGATCGAGAAGCTCGGGGCGCGATAACCGCTGACACGCTCACCGCTAGCATCTTCAATGGCTTCACGGCTCTTCTTGAGATCGAGCGCAAATCCGGCGCGGTCCATGGTGAAGACGCGCGCATGGTCCCAGCCATGGCTGGCGATCTCGTGCCCCTGCGCGGCGATGCGCCGCATCATCGCCGGATAGCGCTTCGCCACCCAGCCGAGCGTGAAGAAGGTCGCCTTGACCTCGGCCTCGGCGAACAGCGCGAGGATCGCGTCGCAATTGTGTTCGACGCGCGTCGTCAGCCCGTGCCAGTCGCCACGGTCGATGACCGTCTCGAAGGCACCGACCTGGAACCAGTCCTCGACGTCGACCGACAGGCCGTTGATCGGCCCGCAGGTCCCGCCGGGCGCGGGCATGTCGATAGGCAGGGCGGCGGTCACGGGCGAAGTCTCCCTGCGAGAGGCATCAGGATCAGGCTGCGGCGCGCGCGCCGTTCTCGGTCTCGATCCATTCGATCAGCATGGTCAGCGTATGGCGGATCGCGCTTTCCTGCTCGATCACCTGGCTTTCGAGTGCACCGACGCGATCGCGAAGGATCGTGAGTTCGTTCTGCGCGCTTGGGGTTTCGACCTTGTTGGCGAGTTCGACGATGGCGTGCTGAAGCTCGGCGATCTGCGCGTCTCGCTCGGCCAGAGCGACCTGGAGCGCGGCGGCGGCAACGCCCTCGATCGGCTGCGGCGCGACCGCGACAGGCGCGGACTGCGGTGCCGGAACGGAGGCTTCGCGCGTCGGCGCAGCATCGTGCCCGAGCTCACCGAGAACCTGCTGCAGCATCGCATTGTCGATGTGGCTGCGCTGCTCGACCGCGCCGAGCATCAGCAGACGATTGAAGATCTGGTTGATTCGCCGCGGCACGCCGCCGCTGGCCGTATAGAGCTCGGCGAAGACGCGCTGGTCGAAGCTCGGATTGCCGTCCCAGCCGACGCGCTTGAGGCGGTGCTCGATATAGGCCTGGACTTCGCTGGCCTCCATCGCCTCGAGGTGATGCGTGGCGATGACGCGCTGGCGAAGCTGTTCGAGCTGCGGATGGTCGAGGAGAGTGCCGCGGAACTCGGGCTGGCCGAGCAGCAGCGTCTGCAGCAAGGGGTGCGAGCCGAGCTGGAAATTCGACAGCATGCGCAGTTCTTCGAGCGCGCCGATCGACAGGTTTTGCGATTCGTCGACGATCAGCAGGCAGCGCCGGCCCGCGCGCGCCTCGTCGTGGAGGAATGCCTCGATCGCTCCGAGCGCCGAAGCCTTGTCATGTCCCTGTACCGGCAGACCGAAAGCCTGCGCGATGACATGGATCACCTCGCCTTCGTCGAGCTTGCTGGTGACGATCTGCGCCGCGGTCAGCCGTGCGGGATCGATCGTCGCCATGAGGTAGGCGACCAGGGTCGACTTGCCCGCGCCGACCTCGCCGGTAATCACGACGAAGCCTTCCGCCTGGGCGAGGCCATAGGAGAGATAGGACAGCGCCTTGCGGTGCGTCAGGCTCTCGAAATAGAACGCCGGATCGGGCGTGAGCTGGAAAGGGCGGCCGCTAAGCCCGTAGAATTCGTCGAACATTCGTGCCCCCTGGGCTTAGAAACTGTAGCGCAGGCCGAGGAGCGCCGAAGCGATCCACTGATCCGGCAGCGGCTCTTCGCGATCGATGCCGTCGATGCCCACGGCTGCCGTGGCCGAGAGACGACGGGTCAGGTTTCGATAGTAGGACGCGGTCGCCCCAATCGCCGTTCCATCGCCGTTCAGGCTCGATCCGCTCTGGAACCAGTTCGCGCGCACTTCGCCACGAACACCCGAGTCCGCGTCGAGCCGGCGACTGAGAAAACCAGCGAGCCAGTAGTTCTCGTCGACCACGCCGCTTTGCTGCGCGAGCACCGTTCCTGGCGCACCGATGAAGCGACGGCGATCGTACCCCCCGCCAAGCCCGGCATTCATACGGCCGAAATTGACACTGTAGGTCGCCATCACGCCGCGCGCACGGAACGCCGACGAACGCACCGAACTGAGCGCACCGCTCAGGCAGTTGCCGCCGTCGAGCGATGAGACGCAACCACCGAAGCCGCCGGTGAGTGGGTTGCGGACGACCTCGAAGTCGGTCGGCAGGCCATCGAGCGATCGGGCCAACTGGCCGCCGAAGCCGGCGATACTGTCGTAGACCGAAACGTTGAATGCCGCGCGCGGGTTCGGCGCATAGGCGAAGGTGCCGTAATAGGTGGTCGAGCCGTAACGGCGACCGACATGCGCCTCGAGCGCGGTGCGGCGGCTCGGACGCCAGATCACGCCGGCATCCCAGATCAAACCGCTGACGTCGTATCCGATCAGGCGCGGGCCGCTCTTGTCGGTAATGTAACGGCCGTCGTTGCCGACCACCGGATTGCCGGCTGCATCACGCACCGCATCGCGACCCGAGATCTCGACGTCTTCGTAACCGATCCCGCCCACGACATGGAGCGTATTGGTGATCGGCACGGTCACGTCGGCCCGCGCTGCGAAATTCTCGATGCGTTGATCGAGATTCGACACGTCCTCACGGTAATAGCTCGCCCCGGCGCTCAAGCCGACGGGCAGTATCTGGCCCGGTTTGACCCCGGCCTTGACGTCGGCATACTGGACCACGCTATCGTCGAACACGTCGACCGGCGGCTGGCCCGGCGTGTTTACGAAGGCGTCCGGCGCCTCGACCTTGCTGTAACCGATACGGTAATTGGCGTTGACCGCCACGGGACCGGCATGGGTCGCGAGCGACGGTCCCGCGTAGACCGAATAGACCTGAGTCACCGCGTCGTTGCCGACGTCGATCGGCGAAAGCGCCGAAGAACCGTCGACTCCCACGCGCGTACGCGCCGCGAGCGCGCCGGCATGCATCGTGAGGCCTGGCACGACCGTGGCATAACCATTGGCGACGCCGCTGATCGTATTGCTGTCGGCAGCGCGCCCCCATCCGAAGCGATGCTCATAGCGCAGCGAAACCGAGAGACCATTGTTGCGCCCCTGGATCGAGGCGTCGACACCGGCTGCAACCGTCGAATAGGTAAGCGTGTCGTCACCCGGCGAGAGCTCGGCAGTGACGATCTGCGCGGCTTCGATATAGGGCGTGATCCGAACGCCGCGGCTACCCGCATTTCGACCGCCCCGTCCGGCGCGATCACCGCGATCGGACGATCCGGAGCCGTCGCTCGCCTTGACGTCGTCGCCGCCCGAACTTCCTCCCGAACCACCGCCCGAGACGTTGCCGTAGCCGATCGACTGTGCCGTCGCGGCGAGCGGAAGCGCACAGGCGCCCGCAGCCAGCAATGCGGCCAGATTTCTCGAATGGCGTGACTGCATGGTCATGCTCCGTATCCGTAATAGGCGCCGAACTTGCGGCCGCTCGGGCTGAAGCTTGCGGCGTTCAGCAAGAGCTGGATGTTGGGACAGCCCGACAGCAACGAGATCGCATCTTCGAGCGATTGCTGGCCGGTTTGGCCGGCGCGGCAGATGACCAGCGCCTGACCGGCATATTTGGCAAGTTCGGCCGCGGGCGATGCCGCGAGCGCCGGAGGCGAGTCGAAGATCACGATGCGGTGCGGCGCATCCTCGGTCAGACGATCGAGCACGCTTGCGGTTCGCGACGAGTTCAGATTCTCGCTATCGCGATTGGTCGCATTGCCCGCAGGAAGGACCTTGAGGCCTGGAATGTCGGTGTTGAGCACCAGATCGGCAACATCGAGCGCGGGATCGGCAAGCGCGTCCATCAGACCCTGTCCGCCCGGCAGGCCGAGCGCGCTCAGCACCGAGGGCTTGGCGAAATCGGCGTCGACGAGAAGCACTTCGCTCTCCCTCTCCGCGGCGATCGCCAGCGCGAGGTTCACAGCGCAGTAGGTCTTGCCCTCGCCGGGATGCGGCGAGCAGATCAGCAGGCGCTGTCCCTTGGCCGCAGCGCCCTGGCGCTTGAGATCGGCAGCGTTGAGCAGGAGCTGCCGCTTGACGATGCGGAACTCCTCGAGCGTCGCCGAGACGTTGCCCTCGGGCTGAATGAAGCCCTGACGACGAAGATGCTCGCGATCGATCGGATGTGCGGTATCGTCGCGCGGCGACGACGCCGCTGGCGCAACGACCGGACGCACGACGGGCGCAGGCACGACCGCTGCTGGTGCCGCTTCGACGATCGCCTCGGGTTCGGCTTCCACCACTTCCGGAAGGATTTCGGGTTGGGCCGGCTCGACCGCGGGCTGCGGCGTCGCGGCCGCGACCGCGCGCACCTCGGCGGCCGGCTCGGGAACTGCGGGTTTCGAAGCGATCTGCGACTTGAAGCTCGCAGGCACCGGCGGCGCTGCAAACTGGCCCCAGCCGAAGCTCTCGACGGCGCGCTCGATCAGCGAACCGCCGTCCTTGGGCCCATTTCCGTTCGGGAGGGGTATCTTGGTCTGCTCGGTCATACGTTACCCCCTCAGGCCACCATGCCGCGCTGGACGAATTCGACGGCCATCAGCAGAGCGAAAAGCCCGCCGAGTGCGCCGAGCCCTGCAAAGAACAGCTTGCGCTGGCGCAGCCGCGCCGCCTGGGCCGTCTCGGTGAGCGTGCGCGAGATCGATCCCAGAACCGGCAAGCCGGTGGCGGCCTCGAGCTTGCTCGTCGTCGCGAAGGTCGTGCGGAGCTGGCCCAGCGCAAAAGCCGCGCCAAGGCCTGCGCCGACACCCACGATCAGCACGCCGATCAGCAGCAGCGGACGGTTGGGAGCCACCGGCGCGCGCGGCGTCGTCGGCGGATCGATGACCTGGAACTTGATCGCCTCACGCTCGGTCTTCACCTCCCCGCGCAGGCGCAATTCCTCGCGGTCCTGCAGAAGCTTATCGTACTGCTGACGCAGGACGTCGTAGTCGCGACCGATACGCTGCGCCTCGGCGGCGATCTCGGGATCGTTGATCTGGCGCGCCGTAAGCTGGGCGATCTCGGCCTGGATCGTCGAACGGCGGGCGTTAAGCGACTGGACGCTCGCCCCGCGATCCGCCTTGATCGACTGCAGCGAGCTGTAGGCCGGATTGGGTACGCCGCCGACGTTGCCGCTGTCGCTCTGCGCCGCGGCGCGCAATGCGGCGATCTGGTTCTTCACCGAGACGACGTCGGGGTGATTGTCGGTCAAACCGCGTGCGCGCATCTGCGCTAGGTCGGACATCGCCTGCGCCAACGAACTCTTGGGGCTGCTGGTGCCGGGACCGCCCGCGATCGTCGCCGGGGTACCCGCCAACTGGCCATTGATCGCAGCGACCGCGCTCTGCGCGCCGGCGAGATCGGCATCGATGCCGCGCAGTTCGGCACGCGCCGCCTCGAGCCGCTGCAGGCCGGCTTGGCCGCCCGCGACCATGTCGGGGTTCTTGGCTTCGAAGGCGAGACGACGCTGTTCGGCGGCCTCGAGTTCCTTCTCGCGCTGCTGGAGCTGGCCGTTCACGAACTGCAGGGTCTCGGTCATCTCGCCGCGGCCGCCCGAGAGGTTCTCCTCGCGGAAGATGTCGATCATCTTCTGCGCGATCTCCTGCGCGAGCTTGGCGTTCTCGGCCTCCGAGAGTGATCCCTGCGAAGCCTTGGCGGTGATCTCGAAGATGTTCTCTTCGGTAGCGGCAACCTTGACCGACTTGCCGAGCGCGATGACCGCGCCTTCCATGTCCTTGGGCGAGCTCACCGAATCACCGAGCTTGGTCGACCGGATCACCTTCTCGAGGTTGACCGCGGAGGTCAGCGTCTGGCGGATGCGTTCGATGTCGCGCTTCTTGTCGGCAACGCCGATGCCCACCTGTTCGGCCAGGGCATCGTCGAGCTGAATGAAGATGCGCGCCTTCGATTCGTAGCTGTTGGGAATCAGGGCGACGACGAGCCACCCCAGAAGGCACACGCCCCAGGCCACCGCCAGAGCGAGCCAGCGGCGGTTCCAGACGCTGTGCAGCGCGGACAGGACCTCGTCGTAGAGCCCGTTCATGTCAGAACATGCTTTCGGGGATGATGATGACGTCGCCCGGCATCAGCATCACGTTGGCGCGGCTATCGCCCTTCTTGAGCAGATCGCCGAGCTTCACCTGGAATTCGCGCTGCTTGCCCAGGGTCTTGTCGAAGCGGATCAGCTTGGCGCGGTTGCCCGAGGCGAATTCGGACAGTCCGCCAACAGCGATCATCGCGTCGAGCAGGGTCATGTTGGCGCGATAGGGGATCGAGGCCGGCTTCTCGGTGGCGCCGACGATCCGAACCTGCTGGCTGAAGGTGCCGGCGAACTTGTTCACGATTACCGAGACCAGCGGATCCTGGATGTACTGCGAGATCTGGAGCTTGATGTCCTCGGCCAGCATCGAAGGCGTCTTGCCCACGGCCGGCATGTCGGTGATCAGCGGCGTGGTGATGCGGCCGTCGGGACGAACCTGAACGCTCGCGCCCAATTCGGGGTTGCGCCAGACGAAAACCGTGAGTTCGTCGAGGGGCCCGATGACGTATTCTTCGCCGGGCCCTTCCTGCATCGCCACGAATGAGGCGGAGGGCAGTTCGGGCTTCGACGAGCCCGCGCAACCCGAGAGGGCGAGGCTCGCGATGGCACTTCCTGCAAGGAGCCGGAAGAAGCGGTCACGTGGCATTTTGGCACATCCTCAACAGTGCCGGCCGGCGATGGGAACTGGCCTATTCCCACGCGCAAGCCAGACGTTTTCGGATGCAGCTATCGGTAAAAAGGGTGAATATTGCGTTAGCCTTGGCCGCTAATCGTTGGGGAACCGCGGCTTGCGAGCCGCGGTGTCCCGATACGACACAGCGGTCGGCCTAGCCCGCCAGTTCCGCGTAAAGCGCCGTGCGATCGATCTTGCCATTGGGTCCGATCGGCATGGCCTCGCGCCAATGAATCAGCTTGGGCTGCATGAAATTGGGCAGTTCCTGCATAAGTTTGCGCGGTAGTTCTACCTCGGCTTCGGAACTTCCTGCGGTCGCCCGGACCACGAGATGCACGGCCTGGCCGAGCCGCTCGTCGGGCAGGCCCAGCGCCACGGCCTCGGCAACCAGGCCGGTCGCCAGCGCAGCCTCTTCGATCTCCTGTGGGCTGATGCGATTGCCCGCCGACTTGATCATCGCATCGCGCCGCCCGACGAAATAGAGCAGGCCCTCGGCGCTGCGGCGCACGCGGTCGCCCGACCAGACGGCCATGCCGCCATAGCGCGATGCGGCGGGTGCGGGCTTGTAGCGCTCGGCCGTGCGTTCGGGATCCTGCCAATAGCCGTGCGCCACCAGCGGCCCGGCGTGGACGAGTTCGCCCTCCTCGTCGTCGGCAGCTATCGCACCGGCGTCGTTGACCACGAGGATCTCGGCATGGGGAATCGCCTTGCCCATCGAGGTCGGGTGCGTGTCGATCAGCGCGGGATCGAGGAAGGTCGAGCGGAAGGCCTCGGTCAGGCCGTACATCGCGAAAAGCCGGGCTTGCGGGAACAGCGCGCGCAGCCGGCGCACGAGATCGGGCGTCAGAGCGCCGCCGCTGTTGGTCAGCCGGCGCAGCTTGGCGCGCGTCTGTTCGGGCCAGTCGAGCTCGGAGATCTGGACCCAGAGCGGCGGCACCGCAGCCAGCGTGGTCACCCCGTGCTTCTCTACCGCCTTTATGAGATCACGTGGGGTCAGGTAGTCGAGCGGGACTACGCGGCCGCCCGCGTACCAGGTCGAGAGCAGCTGGTTCTGGCCATAGTCGAACGACAGCGGCAACACCGCGAGCGTGCGGTCGTCGGGCGCGAGGCCGAGATAGTCAGCTACGCTCTCGGCACCGAGCCACATGTTGGCGTGACTGAGCATCACCCCCTTGGGCCGGCCGGTCGATCCGCTGGTATAGAGGATCGCCGCGAGTCCGTCGGGATCGGCCTCGGACAGCGGCAGGTCGACCGCAAGGGCAGCGGCAGCGGTCAGCGCATCGGCTTCTGAGATTTTCTCGCAGCTATCAGGCACATCACCTTTTTCCAACGTCGAAAGCCGCGCCGGCGTGCCGACGATCAGGCGCGATCCGCTATCGGCGAGGATATGCGCGACCTGCGCGTGCTTGAGCAGTGGATTGATCGGCACGTGAACCAGCCCGGCGCGCGCCGCAGCGAGCGGCATCAGGCAGGTCAGCTCGCCTTTGGCCGCCCAGGTGGCGACACGGGCGCCCTGCTCGGGTACCTGCGATCGAAGCCAGCCCGCCAGATGGGAGACACGCGATCTTAAGGCCTTGTAGCTAAGCGTTCCCTCGCGCAGCACCAGCGCGGGCGCTTCGTCGGCACCGCGGAGCACGAGATGGTCGAGCGGCCGGATCGTCGTCTCGGTGTCGGCGTGCAAGGCAGGCTCCAGTGGGGGAACGGCGGGTGATCGCCATCGAGTATCATGCTGATCTTAAGGAAGTGCAATCGGACGCGGCTCTCGCGACCCTGCTTTCCTCGGAGATGCAGCAGACGCCGTTCGACCGCCTCGCCTGGTGGCAGGGGCTCGCCGAGCATTGCGGGATCGAGCCCCTGCTCGCGGTGGCGCGCGATGGCGATAGCACGACGGTACTGCCGCTTCAGCGCGCCAACGGCGCGCTCTCGGGCCTCGCCAACTGGTACTCGTTCCGTCTGCGCCCTGTCGCCTCACCCGGTGCCGATGCGACCGGAATGCTGACGGCTCTGGCGCGTGACCTCGCGCGTAAGGCGCCGCGCCTCACGCTCGCAGGCCTTCCCGACGAGGACGGCAGCGCCGAACTCGTCGAAACCGCGTTCCGCCGGGCGGGCTGGATCGCCTTGCGTGAAACCTGCGACACCAACCACGTCCTGCACCTTCAGGGGCGCAGCTACGACGCCTATCTGGCAGGTCGACCGGGACCTTTGCGCACCACGCTCAAGCGCAAGACCGCGAAAGTGGAAACGCGCATTTTCAATCAGTTCGATGCGGAAGCCTGGGCCGACTATGAGGATATCTACGCCGAAAGCTGGAAGCCTAGCGAGGGCTCGCCCGATTTCCTTCGTGGTTTCGCCCAGGCTGAGGGCGCGGCGGGGAGGCTTCGGCTCGGTGTGGCCTATGCCGAAGGGCGCGCGGTGGCTGCACAGATGTGGACCATCGAGGGCGGCACGGCCTTCATCCACAAGCTCGCGCACCGGGAGGACGCCAAGCCGCTTTCACCCGGGACCGTGCTCAGCGCCGCCCTGTTCCGCGAGGTGATCGACACCGATGGAGTCGGGCTGATCGACTTCGGCACGGGTAACGACGGCTATAAGCGCGACTGGATGGAGGAGGTTCGCCCGCGCTATCGCCTCGAGATGATCCGTCCCGAAGCCCCGCAAAACTGGCCCTTTCTCGCCAAGCGCGCACTCAAGCGCCTTGCGGGCCGCGGTAAGCGTGGCTAGAGCCCGCCCAATTTCGCAGCTCAACGGCCAGAAAGGCGCCCTAGAACGCTCATGCAGACCGACACCGACCAGCTTCTGCGCCGCATCCTTACCGATGTCCTCGGACTGAAGGCGGGTCAGGCGGATGGCTTCACGGCGGACACCGGTCTGTTCGGCCACCTGCCCGAGCTCGACTCCATGGCGGTCGCCGGTCTGCTGACCGAGATGGAAGATCGCCTCGACATCATGATCGAGGACGACGAGATCGATGGCGAACTGCTGGAAACCTACGGCTCGCTGCTCGCTTTCGCCGAGGCCAAGCGCACCACAGCGTGATCCCGGGCGCCTGGCCCTGCCCCACATCCGACGGCGCGACCGCCGACGAATATGCGCTTTGCTTCGATAGCGGCCGGATCGACCGGCTGCTGATCGTTCCTGCGCTGTTCGATGAGGCCAACCGCCTGCGCCGGTTCACCGTCGAGGTCATGCGCCGGCTCGACGCGGCGGGGATCGACAGCATTCTGCCCGACCTGCCCGGCTGCAACGAAAGTCCCCAGCCGCTCGATATCCAGACGCCGACGACCTGGCGCCGCGCGATGGGGGCGGCCGCCGAACATTTCCGCGCAACGCATGTGCTGGGCATCCGCGGCGGCGCCATGCTGACGCCCGCAAGCTTGCCGGGCTGGCACTATGCGCCGACGAAGGGTGCCGCGATCCTGCGCCAGCTCTTCCGCGCACGCATTCTTGCGTCGCGTGAAATAGGCATTTCAGAAAGTCAGGACAGTCTTTTGGAAACCGGGCTTCGTGAGGGGCTCGAACTATCCGGTTTCGGTCTGGGCGCGCAATTCCTCGAGGAGCTCCAGAGGCTGGAAGCCATCGACGGCGCCAGCGTGATCGACCAGGAGATGATCGGCGGTGGCGGCCTCTGGCTCCGCGCTGAGCCTGGGGAGGACCGGAATCAGGCCGATGCGCTTGCAGCGGTCTTGGCGATCGGCATCAAGGCATGAGCCGGCGGCATCTGACCTTTGCCTGCGAAGGCTCGACAATGGTCGCTACGCTTGACGAGGCGCCGGGTACCGCAGGGCTGCTGATCGTCAGCGGCGGGAACGAGTTGCGGTCGGGCGCTTGGGCCGGCCAGGCGCGGATCGCCGCACGGATCGCCGCAGCGGGCTTCCCCGTACTCCGCTTCGATCATCGCGGCGTCGGCGACAGCGACGGCCCCAATGGCAGCTTCGAAACGCGCGGGCCAGACATCGCCGCGGCACTCGCGTCGTTTCGGAAGACCTGTCCCGAACTGAGCCGGGTCATTGGCTGGGGCAATTGCGACGGCGCGAGCGCGCTGATGCTGGCACGCGGCCTGGGATTTGAGGGGCTCGTTCTTTCCAATCCCTGGACGATCGAGGAAGACGATGCCGCGCAGCCGCCCGAGGTGCTCCGCGATCACTACAAGCGACGGCTGGCCGATCCGACAGCGATCAGGCGGCTGCTGACGGGCAAGGTCTCGGTCGGCAAGCTGGTGGCTTCGTTGCGCGACGCCACGCGCAAGCCCGCGCCGCCGACGACGTTGACCCAGAACCTGGCGCGGGGGCTCGCCGCTTTCGCCGGTCCGACCCGTTTCCTCATCGCCGAGCGCGACCGGACGGCTCAGGCTTTTCTCGCCGCCTGGGACAAGGCCGACGCGCGCATCCGGCGCTGCCCGAATGCGACGCATAGCTTTGCGGAAAGCCATTCCCAGGAATGGCTTACGGAGCAAATTCTCGAAATGCTGCGAGCTTAGTTCAGCCCGCCTGCGCCGCCAGCTTGACCGCCTCGAACTCGCGCTCGCCGACGAAGCGTTCGGCGTCGAGCGCGGCCATGCAGCCGGTGCCCGCCGCGGTCACGGCCTGGCGATAGGTATGGTCCATGACGTCGCCGCAGGCGAATACGCCGGGGATCGCGGTCTTGGGCGTACCCGGCTGGACGACGATATAGCCGCTGTCGTCGAGTTCGAGCTGGCCCTTGAACAGCTCGGTCGCCGGCGCATGGCCGATCGCGACGAAGGCGCCCTCGGCGGCGAACTCGCTCTCCTCGCCGGTGATCGTGTCGACCAGCAGCAGGCCGCGCAACGCACCGGTGGTCTCGTCGTGCAAGAACCTTTCGACCTTCTTGTGCCAGAGCGTTGAAACATGGGGATTTGCTTCGAGGCGATCCTGCAGGATCTTTTCGGCACGCAAG
>SECS01000055.1 GCA_004211435.1 Novosphingobium sp.
TGGCAGGCCGCGCTCATGGCGCTGGCGATCGTGCTGTCGGGCTTTGCCGGCGGGCTCGTGCTCTCGGCCGTCAAGCGCTCGCTCGGCGCCAAGGACTGGGGGACGATGATCGAGGGCCACGGCGGCGCGCTCGACCGGATGGATTCGGTCAGCTTCGCCGCACCGGTGTTCTTCCATCTGACGAATTACTTCTTCGCGATTTAGAATTCCGACATCTCGCCAACCTACCACCGTCATCCTGAACTCGGTTCAGGATCCATCGTGCCTCCCGGCCAAGGTCGGGCGGGACGAGAAATGGGCCCTGAACCAAGTTCAGGGTGACGGCGGGCAAGGTGTGATCGTAAGTCCCGTACAACTGGGGGAACTACCAATGTCCGCACCTGACCTGTCGCTGCTGACGAAACGCCGCTTTGCGCCGATGTTCGTCGTCCAGTTCCTGGGCGCGTTCAACGACAACCTGCTCAAGTTCGCGATGCTGTTCCTGGCGAACTTCGTGATCTACCGGACCGAGCCGGCCAAGGCCGAACTGCTCGCGGTGATCGCGACCGGGCTGTTCATGCTGCCCTATTTCCTGTTCTCGGCCCTCGCCGGGCAACTGGCCGATCGCATCGACAAGGCGCGGCTGGTGCGCTGGATCAAGCTCGCCGAAGTGGCGATCATGACGATCGGGCTCGCGGGCTTCTGGTTCGAGTCGATCCCGGCGCTGCTGACCGCGCTGTTCCTGATGGGGCTGCACTCGACGCTGTTCGGCCCGGTCAAGTATTCGATTCTGCCGCAGCACCTGGGCGCGAACGAGATCACCGGCGGCACCGGCCTGATCGAGGCGGGCACCTTCCTGGCGATCCTCGGCGGGCAATTGCTCGCGCAGTTCATTCCGGCCTGGGAAGCGGGGCTGACCGCGATGGGCATCGCCGCGCTCGGCTATCTGGCCGCGCTGGCGATCCCGCCGGCGCCACCCCTCCGTGGCGACCACCCGATCGACTGGAACGTCTGGCGCGGCACGTGCGAGATCATGGGCGCGGCGCGCCACGGTCGCGGCGTCTGGCTCTGCATCCTGGGCATTTCCTGGTTCTTCGCTGCGGGCGCGGTGCTCGTCTCCGAGTTCGCGCCGTTGGTCAGCGGCACGCTTGCGGCGCGGCAGGAGGTCGCCACGCTGTTCCTCGTCGTCTTCTCGCTGACGATCGCGGTGGGTTCGCTGGCGGTGAACAAGCTGCTCGGCGGCGAAGTCTCGGCGCGCTACGTGCCGGTGTCGGCGCTCGGGCTGGCGCTCGGCCTGATCGACCTCGCCTTTTCGACCAGCCATTTCGAAGTCCGCACCGTCGGCGCCTCGGTCGAGCAGTTCCTCGCCACGCCGGGCGCGATCCGCATCCTGATCGACCTCGGTGTCGTCGCCTTCGCGGGCGGCATGTTCATCGTCCCGCTCTATGCCATCCTCCAGGTCAAGAGCCCGCCCGAGGAACGCTCGCGGATCATCGCCGCGAACAACGTCATCAATGCCGGCGTTGCCGTGCTCTGCGTGCTGGCGATCACCGGCCTGCTGGCGCTGGGCGTCGACGTGCCCGGCCTGATCCTCGCGCTGGGCCTCGCGACCTTGCTGGTGGCCTTCGTCTCGATCTGGCTGTTGCCCGAGACCTTGTTCAAGGCCGCGATCAAGCTGATCCTGCGCCTGCTCTACCGCGTCGAGGTGAGCGGGATCGAGCACATGCCCAAGCCCGGCGAGCGCGCCGTCGTCGTGGTCAACCACCTGAGCCTGCTCGACGGCGTGCTGCTCGGCGCCTTCCTGCCCGGCAAGCCGACCTTCGCGATCAACACGCAGATCGCCAAGGCATGGTGGGTCAAGCCGTTCCTCGGGCTGTTCGAGGCCTTCCCCGTCGATCCGACCAACCCGATGGCGGCCAAGGCCATGGTCAAGGCCGTGCGCGAGGGGCGCACCTTGGTGATCTTCCCCGAGGGCCGGATCACCGTGACCGGCGCGCTGATGAAGGTGTTCGACGGCCCCGGCATGGTCGCCGACAAGGCCGACGCGCCGATCATTCCGCTGCGCCTCGACGGGCCGCAGTACACGCCGGCCTCCTATCTCAAGGGCAAGGTCCGCCAGCGCTGGTTCCCCAAGGTCTCGCTGACCGTCCTGCCGCCGCGCCGCTTCGCGATCGAGGGCGAGATGTCCGCGCGCGAACGCCGCGCGATCGCCGGCCGCCGTCTCTACGACGAGATGAGCGCGATGATCTTCGACACGACCGACACGAACCGCACGCTGTTCGACGCGCTCTGCGAGGCGCGCGCGGTCCACGGCGGCCAGGCGCTGGTGGTCGAGGACGTCAAGCGCGAGCCGCTGTCCTACGACCGCCTGCTGATCGCCGCGCACCTGCTCGGCGGCAAGCTGGCCGCGGGCACGCGCCAGGGCGAGGCCGTCGGTCTGCTGCTGCCCAATGTCAGCGGCGTCGCGGTCGCCTTCTTCGGGCTGCAGGCGCAGGGCCGCATCGCGGCGATGCTCAACTTCACCGTCGGCCTCGCCAACCTGCGCTCGGCCTGCACCACGGCCGAGATCCGCACCGTGGTCACCGCGCGCGCCTTCGTCGACCAGGCCAAGCTGCACGAGACCCTGGCGGCGCTCAAGAGCGACGGCTTGCGGATCGTCTATCTCGAGGATGTCGGCGCGAGCATCGGCACCGGTGCCAAGCTGTGGACCGCGTTCCGCAAGCTGGCGATCCCTGGTCGCCATCGCAAGCTGCGGATCGCGCCCGATGCGCCCGCGGTGATCCTGTTCACCTCGGGCTCCGAAGGCGTGCCCAAGGGCGTGGTGCTGACCCACCGCAATCTGCTGTCGAACCTGGCGCAGCTCGCCGCGCGGATCGATTTCAACGCCAGCGACGTCGTGCTCAACGCGCTGCCCGTGTTCCACTCGTTCGGCCTGACGGGGGGCACCCTGCTGCCGCTGCTCAACGGCATCCGCACGGTGCTCTATCCGAGCCCGCTGCATTACCGCATCGTCCCCGCGCTGGCCTACGACTGCAACGCGACGATCCTGTTCGGCACCGACACCTTCCTCTCGGGTTATGCGCGGATGGCGCACGGCTACGATTTCTATTCGGTGCGCTACATCTTCGCCGGCGCCGAGCGCGTGCGCGACGAGACGCGGCGCGTCTATGCCGAGAAGTTCGGACTGCGCGTGCTCGAAGGCTACGGCGCGACCGAGGCGGCGCCGGTGATCGCGGTCAACACGCCGATGCACTACCAGGCCGGCACCGTCGGCCGGCTGCTGCCGAGAATCGAGGCGCGGCTCGACGCGGTGCCGGGCATCGCGGAAGGCGGCCGGCTCTACATCCGCGGGCCCAACGTCATGGCCGGCTATTTCCTCGCGAGCGAACCCGGCGTGCTGCAGCCGCCGGCCGAGGGCTGGCACGACACCGGCGACATCGTCACGATCGACGCGGCCGGCTTCGTCACGATCCGCGGCCGCGCCAAGCGCTTCGCCAAGATCGGCGGCGAGATGGTCTCGCTGCCCGCGGTCGAGGGCTATGCCATGGCAGTCTGGCCCGAGGCCGAGCATGCCGTCGTCACCAAGCCCGACGCCAAGAAGGGCGAGCAGCTCGTGCTGTTCACCACGGCCGCGGCACCCGACCTCAAAGCCTTGCAGGAATGGGCGCGGGCGAACGGCGTGACCGAGCTCATGCTGCCGCGCGACATCCGCTCCATTGAGGCGCTTCCGGTGCTGGGTACGGGCAAGACGGACTATGTCACCCTGGGCCAATGGGCCACCAGCTGACCTCCATCCCGTTACCGAGCGATCTACATCCGATTCGGTTGTTACAACCAGCCATTTTGACCAGCTGTCAACGACTTCGCGTTACGCCGGGTCGGATGGATGGACGATTCTCCTTGCTGAAACGGTACCGCTATGCGGCCGGTGCGACGGATTTCGAAGTCGCACAGGTCTCCAAGCTGCAGCGCCAGATCGCCCCGCTCTATTCGCTTCTCTCCTTGAGCGCCGCCTCGCTCGCCTTCACCCATCGCCACGTCGCGCCGACCGTATTGACGCTGATTCTGCCGGCCCTGCTCATCACCGCGTGCATCGTCCGCACCGTGCGCTGGATGATGATGCCAACCGACCGGCAGGTCACCCCGGCGGAAGCGCGCGGCCTGCTGCGGCGAACGCTGATCATGGCCGGAATCCTGGCGGTGCTCTTCGTATCTTGGGCCATCGCGCTCGACCATTATGGCGGCCCCTATGAGCAGGGGCACGTCGCAATGTTCGTTGCGGTCACCGTGCTCGGCTGCGTGTTCTGTCTTGGCTATCATCCGCACGCCGCAGCCCTGGTCTGCGCCATCGTCATCGGCACCTTCCTCGCCTACTGCCTGTCCAAGGGCTCCGAGGTGATCTCCGCCATCGCGATCAACATCGCGCTGGTCACCGGCGTGATCCTGAAGGTCCTGCGCGATTCGTTCGCCGGATTCCTCAGCCTGGAATTGTCGCAGCAAGCGCTCGAACAGAAGCGCGCCGAAGCGCAGGAGCTCAGCGAGGAAAACGCCCTGCTCGCACAGACCGACCCGCTCACCGCCCTGCCCAACCGCCGGTATTTCTTCGCCGAGCTCGATCGCCTGCTCGCCGATGGCGCGCAATCGTTCACCGTCGCCTTGCTCGATCTCGACGGCTTCAAGCCGGTGAACGACACCTATGGCCACGCCCAGGGCGATCAGCTGCTCCAGATCATCTCGCAACGCCTGCGCCATGTCGGCGCCGGAGAGATGGTGGTCGCTCGCCTGGGGGGCGATGAATTCGGCGTGCTCATGCGGCTCGACGCGCGTGACGCCATGGCCCGAGGCCAGATGTTCTGCGACATCGTCAAGGAGCCCGTGCCACTCCCCGAGGCGACCGTGGTGGTCGGCTGCTCGTTGGGCCTGGCGAGCTATCCGGATGCCGGCCAGACCGCGCAGGACCTGTTCGATCGCGCCGACTTCGCGCTCTATCACGCCAAGGCGCAAAGGCGCGGCGCCTGCGTCGTCTTTTCGAGCGAGCTCGAAGAACTGATCCGTTCGGAACAGGCGATCGACAGTGCCTTCCAGGCCGCGGACCTCGATGGCGAACTTTCGGTCGTGTTCCAGCCGATCTTCGCGACGCGCGAGCTCGAACTCGTCGCAGTCGAGGCGCTGGCACGATGGGAATCGCCACAGATTGGCACGGTTTCGCCCGAACAGCTGATCGCCGCAGCCGAGCGCGTGGGCATGGCTCGCCGGACCACCCTGACGCTGTTCGACAAGGCGCTCGTAGGCGCGGCCCGGCTGCCACAGGACGTTCGCCTGACGTTCAATCTGTCGGCACTCGACATTGCCGACGAAATGACCGTGACCTGCCTGCTCGAACGGCTCGCGGCTTCAGGAGTCGCACCGCGTCGGATCGTGTTCGAGCTCACAGAGAACTCGCTGATCACCGATATCGGTACTGCGCGCCTCTCGCTCGAAAGACTGCGGAACACGGGCGCGCAGCTTGCGCTGGACGATTTCGGCACGGGCTTCTCGAGCCTGTCGACCCTCCACGAGCTGCCCTTCGACATTCTCAAAATCGATCGCAGCTTCGCCGCGCGGCTCAACGACCAAACCGGCCGTCGCCTCGTCAGCGCCATTCGTGGCCTGGCGCAGACGCTGTCGCTGCAATGCGTGCTGGAAGGGATCGAGACCGAGCAGCAATTGGTCGAAGCCACGCTTGCAGGCTTCGACTATGCGCAGGGCTATTATCTCGCCCGGCCCGGCAAGATCGAGGACGTCATCGAGAGCCTCGGGAAGCACAAGCGCGCAGCCTGACGCGCAAGGCCGCCAAGCCCACCGGCTAAGCGCTTGACTGAGACCCCGTACGCGACACCCTCGCGAGACATCGGACATCGCGGGCACGGCGCGGATCGGCAGCGACGCGTGCGCCGTCGTCGATTCCACTCTGCGGGTCCGCGGGGCCGCGGCGATCATGATCGGCGAAAAGGGTACCGATCTCGTCAAGGCGCGCTGATGCGAGCAAGAGAGACATTCGCGTGGACACGGCCGACATCGTCGAATGTCGCCAACGCCGTCGCCCTCTCCCATCCATATCTGCAGCGCCAAGGCCAGCGCCGTGATCAGCTCGGCAACCGTGTGATCGGATGCAATTACCGCAGAAATTCGCCGATTCCGGCTTCGGAGCGCGCGGATTGTTAACCAATCGCCTGTAGGCCTTTGGCGCAAGTCGCACGGGTTGAATGGGTAATGGTCGGGTTTCGGGAACAGTCTGAAAAGCTGGCATCCTGGTTGCTGGGAACGCCCACCGACGTGCCCGCTGCGATCGCCACCCGCCTAGCGAACGGCCTGTTTCTATCGGTTCCGATCTTCCTCGGCGGCGTGCTCAACACGACGGCGGTGGCCGCGATCGCGGCGCTCCGCCACGCCACCGCGCCATTCATCGGCTGGCTGATTTTCGAAGTCGTGCTCGGTATCGTGCGCCTCGGCGTGCTGCTGCACGGACGTCAGCGAGTTGCCGCCGGTGGAACTCCGCCTCGCGCGCTCGCGGCATGGCTGTCCTGCGTCTGGGCCGGTTCGGTCGGGTTCGGAACGTTTATCTGCATCGCCAGCAGCGATTGGGTCCTCGCGACGATCGCCTGCCTGTCGGCCGCGGCAATGGTCTGCGGCATGTGCCTGCGCAATTTCGGCACGCCGCGTCTCGCGGCGATCATGGTTGTTGCCGCGCTGCTGCCCTGCGCCGCCGCTGGCCTGCTCACCTCCGAGCCGATCATGCCGGTCATCAGTGTCCAGTTACCGGTCTTCATGTTGACGATCCTCTCGGCCTCGTTCGGGCTCCATCGCATGATGGTCTCCTGGATGACGGCGATTGGTGAACTCGAACGCAGCCGATCGCTGAACGAGACGATCCTGCAATCGAGCCCCGACCACACGCTGATCCTCGATCAGGATCATAACATCGCCTTCTGCAAGCGCCCCGGCAAAGACGCGCACGACGGCGATTCATTGATCGGCCGGAACTGGCTGACCCTTCTGCCTCCCGAAGATCGGGAAAGCGCTTTGGCGGCGCTGGCGAAAGCCAGTTCGGGCAAGCCCGTGAATCTCATGACCTGCCATTCGACTTCGTCGAACGAAAAGCGCTGGTTCGACAACGTCATCAATCGCACGTCGGACACCTCGGGCCGCCTGATCGTGGTGTCGCGCGACATCACCCACCAGAAAAAGTCCGAGGAACAGGCGATCTGGATGGCCCAGCACGACGCGCTAACCGGACTGCCCAATCGCGCGCTCCTGCAGGACAGGCTCGACAGCCTTCTCGTTACGGCAGGCCAATCGGATTCCGCCGCGATGATCATCGTCGACGTCGACAACTTCAAGACGATCAATGATTCGCTCGGACACGATGCCGGCGACGCGCTGCTCTGCGAGATCGCCGGCCGCCTCGCGGCCGCCGTTCCGGAGGGCGATCTCGTCGCGCGGACCGGCGGCGACGAATTCGCTCTCCTGGTCGCGGCGCGGTCCAACGCCGATGTCGAGCGGATCGCCGAGCGCATCTACGAGGGCCTGCGCGGCCCCATCATGCATGCAGGCCGCCTGCTCGAATGCGGTGCCAGTATGGGGGCCAGCTTCATCCCGCGCGACGGCCGAGATCGCTCGGAGATCATGAAGGCCGCCGATATCGCGCTCTATGCGGCCAAAGCCGGCGGCCGTGCGCAGCTGCGGATCTTCGAGCGCGCCATGATGATCGAGGTCGAACGGCACCAGACCATGATCACCTCGGCGCGTCTCGCGTTGCAGCGCAGCGCCATCGTCCCGCACTATCAGCCCAAGGTCTGCCTGCGCACTTCGCGGATCGTCGGTTTCGAGGCGCTCTTGCGCTGGCACGACCGCGACGGGCAACTCCGCGGCCCCGACGCACTGGAAGCGGCCTTCGACGATCCAGTGCTCGGCACCCTGCTGAGCGACCGCATGCTCGAAGGGGTCCTTGACGACGTCCGCATCTGGACGACCGCCGGGATCGACTTCGGCCACGTCGCGATCAACGTCACCAGCACCGATTTCCGCCGCGAGGACTTCGTCGAGACCATCTGCGCGCGCTTGGCCGAACGAGACCTCCTGCCGAGCTGCATCCAGATCGAAGTGACCGAGAACGTGTTCCTCGGCCAGGGCGCCGACGAGGTGAAGCACGTGCTCCAGCAGCTTAGCGGCATGGGCATCCGCATTGCGCTCGACGATTTCGGCACGGGCTATGCGTCGCTATCGCATTTGAACCAGTTCCCGGTGGACCTGCTCAAGATCGACCGTTCGTTCATCCAGCAGATCGGCTCTAGCGTCGATGCCGATGCGATCTCGTCGACCGTGGTCAATCTCGGCCGCTGCCTGGGCCTCGAGGTCATCGCCGAAGGCGTCGAGACCCCGGCGCAGGAAGCCCTGCTCCGCGCCATGGGTTGCGATACCGGACAAGGATTTCTCTATTCGCGCGCGCTTCCCGCAGCGAAGGTTCCGGCAGCGATCAGCCAGCTATACGATACGCAGCTCGAACGACGCCGCGCCTGATACTGTCATGATGGGGGGTCTCGCGGCGCTTCTGTCGTTCGCGCTGACGCTCAGGCGCCTTCGGGCACAAGATTCCGGTTCGACATGCTCGCCAGAATGCCACGATAATAGCGTGCCAGCTTGAGATAGGCTTCACGCTTCTCGGCAATACGAGTCCAGGCGGCGATCAGATAGCAACGGTCGATCCGGCGGCCGAGAAAGTCCTTGGTCCAATTGGTGCGCATTCAAAAATCTCCCTCCGCTATGGGCCGGAAAGCCCAGCTAGGCACTGGGGGCAGAACTGCAAAAGCGACTTGAGATCAGATGCCGGACTCGCGGGCCGGAAGGAGCATCATGCGGCCTTGCGCAGGATAACACCAGCAATCTCTTTGCAGGGATCGGTCGGCGTCGGAGGGAAAGCCGTCTCGGCGGCTCGCGCGATGCGCCTATCGAGTAGCGGACCCGACTGCAGCCAATGGAGCCGGGCCCGCCAATATTTTCTAGCATCCAGGAATTGACGAATTATTACAGCATCTTGCAATCGCAAGCCTGTCCCGAAACGGCACGCTCGCGCGTGCGATCACTACCGCAGCCCTCAGCGCGCCACCGATCTTGCGCGCAGGTCCGCGATTTCCGCCTCGCCATAGCCGACCTCGCGCAGCAGGGCCTCGGTATGAGCACCGAGCGCGGGGGCGGGATGGAGCCGTCCGGAGACCGGGGCACCGTCGAAGGCGGTCGGTCCGGCGACCACGTTGATCTCACGATCCTCCACAGTCATCGTCTGGATCATGGCATTGGCGTGGACCTGCGGATCGTTGATCACGTCGTCGATCGAACTGATCAGTTCCGACGGCGCATCGAGTCCCGAAAGGATCGGCTTCCATTCGGCATAGTCGCGGGCGCCGAATTTCTCCTGGATCAAGGGAATCAGCACGTCGGCGTTCGCATTGCGCACTTCCTCGGTCGCGAAACGCGGATCGTCGACGATCTCCGGCAGCCCGATCGCCTCGCAGAACCCCGGCCAGGCAGGCTCTGGATTCAGGACCATGAACTGGACCATACGACCATCACGCGTGGCATAGGCATATTTGAGCGGCACCTTGATCGGCGTCGCCTGGTGCGTGACATAGCCGGGAATCTGCGCCGCGGTGATGTCGCCCGACAACACCCATGCCGCCGTCGACAGCAAGGAGTTCTCGACCACCAAGGCCTCGCCGGTCTGCGCGCGCTTGAATAAGGCGCCGGCGATTCCGAATGCGATCGCCATGGAACCCGTATGATCGCCATAGGCCGGACGCGGCGAGGTCGGCTGCTGGCCGGGACGCGTGAAGGCGAAGCAGGCGCCGCCGCGCGCCCAGAAGGCCGAGGCGTCGAAGCCCGGCCTGTCCGCCTCGGCGCCGCGGAAGCCCAGGCCGTTGCCGCGCGCATAGATGAGCCTGGGATTGCGCGCGCGCAGATCCTCGACCTCGAGCCGCAGACCGCGCAGGGCCTTGGGCCGCAGGCTGGTGAGGAAGACGTCCGCGGTCTCGACCAGCTTGAGCAGAGCCTCGCGCCCCTCTTCGCTCTTGAGATCGAGCGCGACGCTCTTCTTGTTGCGGTTGTTCTGTTCCATGGCGATGTTGACCTTGCCGAGATTACGGCTGCCGCCCGCGATGCGCAAAGTGCGGTAGGGGTCGCCTTCGATCGCCTCGATCTTGATCACCTCGGCGCCCTGGTCGGCCAGCATCACGCCGGCACCGGGGACATAGACGTACTGCGCCAGTTCGATCACGCGCACGCCGGCAAAAACTCCGCTCATCACCCTTCTCCCTCTATGGCCATCGGGGCGCGCGTCTTTGCGCGAATCCACCCCCGACCTTCGCTTCAGAGATAAATCACCAAGCGCTTGCTTCGCAATCGTCTTGTGTTGCGCCCGCGATCTAGGCGCGGGCGATAACCGCCACCAGTGGATCGCCCGCGCCACCGTTGACGAGCAGGCGGGCCTCGACCGCGACGAAACCCGCGCGTTCGGCGTAGGCGCCGACGAGGCCGGCATGGCGCGGTAGATCGAGCGCGCGCCAGATCGCCACAGCCTTGGTCGGGAAGCAACGGTTGGAGAAGCTGACGATGAACGGCGCGCCTGGCCGCAGCAGGCGGCGCACCTCGGTAAAGACCGCGACGGGGTTCTGCAGATACTGCACGCTGACGCAGCACAGCGCGGCATCGAAGCGCGCGGAACCGAACGGCAGCGCAAAATGCCGGTTGAGATCCTGGACGAACCAGGCATCGAGACGCGGATTGGCCGCCAGCTCTTCGGCGTTCATGCCGTGGCCGACGCATTCGCCGAGTTGGAGCTCTGGCGGGAGATGGCTGACCCAGCTCGACATCAGGTCAAGCACTTGGTCGCCGGGAGACAGTTCGGTGCGGTAGCACGCGGTCAGCGCGGCGATCGCGCGCTCGTCGATATGGGTGACAAGCCGAGACGGTGCGTAGAAGGCGCTGTCGTCGCCCTCGTCGATCCGGTCGAAAGCGCCTGGCGGAAAGTCGGTGCCGGCTTCGTTCAACCTCGATCCCCTTCGGCATCAGATCACCACAAGTCGCTTGCGGCGTCCACCAGGAGGATCGTTTCCCTTGCCATGCGCCGTCGACGCATGCGGTATTAGCCCGACGGTCCAAGTAGGACCGTCGGGCTCGCCTGGAAGGGACAGGCGTTACCTATGGCTGTTTTACTTGAGCAGCGAGAGGACGTTCTGCTGGCTCTGGTTCGCCTGCGAGATCATCGCAGTCGAGGCCTGGGCAAGGATCTGGGCCTTGGCCAGCGCGGTCGTCTCCGAAGAGTAGTCCGCGTCCTCGATGCGCGAGCGGGCTTCCGACAGGTTCGTCATGTTGGTCGTCAGGTTGTTGACGGCCGATTCCAGACGGCTCTGGCCGGCACCCAGCGCGGCGCGCGTGGTGTTGATCGAGGTCAGCGCCGAGTCGACGTTGCTGATCGTGGTCGCAGCCTTCGAAGTGTCCGACACGTCGAGCGCCGTGTTGGTGAGCTTCGTGCCATCGACGCCGTCGATGCGCAGATCGATCGTGCTGGCAGCAGCGTCGCCGGCCTGGATCGTGATCGTGACGCTGGCGCTCGCCGTCTTGGAGAACAGCGTCACGCCGTTGAATTTGGTGTTGGACAGAATGTCGTCGATCTGACTCGTGAGCTGCGAGACTTCCGCCTGCAGGTTCGTACGGTCGGTCGAGCTGTAGGTGCCCGACTTCGACTGGATCGAGAGTTCGCGAATACGCTGAAGCATATTCGTTACTTCGTTGAGCGCGCCATCGGCCGTCTGCGCCAACGCGATACCATCGTTCGCGTTACGGATAGCCTGGTTCATGCCGCGCACCTGGGAAGTCATCGTCGTCGCAATGGCGAGGCCAGCGGCATCGTCCTTTGCGCTGTTGATGCGCTTACCCGTCGACAGACGCTCCATAGCGCTGCCGAGCATTCTATTCGCAGAAGTCGACGCATTCGACGCCTTCATGGCGGCGATGTTAGTGTTGATAACAGCCATGATCAGTTCCTAAAAACTCACCCGGTTTCCCGGGGGTGCCGCTCGACCCTTCGAGCGACCTCCAGCAACAAGAGCGGTTACTAAGGGGTATTATTAAGACCCTTGGTTACCAGCGGATTAAAATTCCTGAACTCGGAGGGTTCGAAGCAGCGTCTTTCTGGTCCCAAAGGCCCGGATTTCCGCGAATTCCAACCATTCCAAAATTTTTAGCCCTTAATGCAATTTTTTCCGCCAGCCCCTCTTCTGACCCTTCCGACCGCTAGTTCCTTCGGTCTTCCGGACAAGATCCCCCGGCCGGGGCCGGGGGCAGACAGGAGAGAGAATGTCGAACATCCGAACCAAAAAATGGACCGAACAGGTGCTTGGTAAACTGATGTAGTAAACAAATCGTAAAACGATTCTGAAATTCCTTTAACCGCGCTTGCCACGAGCTTTACGCCCTGCCCCGCGGTTCCCCGGGAAAATGCTTCACCGCGTCAATGATTGGAACGCGACGCGGCGACCATCCAAGCTTGCCGCATCGCCCGCGTGCAATCGGCACGGCTTCGCGCCAGTCTGCCTCGCGCGCTTCGCGAGCGCAGAGACAGAGAGGATCGCCATGCCCGACTATCCCGCCCGCATTTCGCCCGCGACCGCCAACGAGCTCGACGCGGCGCAAACGACATTGCTGGGCGGATGGGGCACGATGAACTTCGCGGCTGTGCTCGTGCATCATCCCGAATTCTACGCTGTGTTCATGCCGCTGATCGCCAAGGTCATCGCCGGCACCAACCTGCCCCCACACGACCGACAGATTCTGGTCATGCGCACGCTCGCACTCTGCGACGAAGAATACGAAGCCCGCCATCATGCGATGATCTCGCAAACGGCAGGTCTCGACGCAGCGACGATCGTCGCAGCCAGCGGCACAAAAACGGAGCTTTCCGGCTTCGACGCCACGCTGGCACAAGCGGCCGCGGATCTGGTGCGGACGCAGCGCATAGGCGATGCGACCTGGAACGCGCTGGCCCAGACCTATTCGCAGGTTCAGTTGATGGAAGTGGTGGCGCTCGTAGGCACCTATGTGACGATGGCGATGCTGACGAAGAGCTTCGGCATTCAGCTCGAAGACAAGGACACCTTCGAGAGCTTCACCCAGAAACGCGACTACGTGTAGAGCGCGAAGCCTGAGGCCCGCGCTCCATCACGATTTACTGTTCGGTCTGCACCCGCGCGCGTTCGGCCTCGCGCTTGGCGGCCTGCGCCTGGACCATCGCGGTCTTGTCGGCGAGCGCCTGCCAGGCGGCCTGCGCCTGCAGGAACTTGTCGCGCTCGTTTTCCAGGCTGGCCTCGGCGGCAGCCTTACCGCAGCTTTCGGCCTGGTTGCGGTAGAAGGTGATAGCCTCTGCCATGCGAAACTCCTGTATCCGGGGATCCGCCGGCCAGGCCGGAGGCCAAGCCCGCGTTAGCGGCGGAAGCGCCCAGGGCCGCCCGAACCCGCCACCTTTTCGCGAAAGACGATCCGACCCTTGGTAAGATCGTACGGTGTCATTTCGACGCGGACACGATCGCCGACGATCGACTTGATGCGGAACTTGCGCATCTTGCCCGCGGTATAGGCAATGATCCGATGGTCGTTCTCGAGCATGACGCCACAGCGTCCGTCGGGAAAGAGCTCGTCGATCACGCCCTCGAGAGTGAGAAGTTCTTCCTTCGCCATGCGGTTACGCCGAAGTGAGATTGACTGCGGCAACCTTGCCGCGACGGTCGGTTTCGAGCTCGTAGTTCACGCGCTGATCCTTGGTCAGGGTAGCCATGCCCGAACGCTCGACGGCACTGATGTGCACGAAGCTATCGGGAGTGCCGTCGTCCGGCTGGATGAAACCATAGCCCTTGTCGGCGTTGAAGAATTTGACGGTGCCAACGGGCATGAAACGATCCTATCAATAGAAAATGATCCGCCACCACGGAGTGTGCGGAGCTTGGTGCGTGTGAGGGATCGAAAAGGCGCAAGGCCGATAAGGTCCGTCGCAGGCGACGATTGCCTCATCTAAATAGGTGTTTCGCGCGATTTTGCAATCGTCGGGGCCAGTCGACAGGAAATAACGCGGACTCGGCGTTCCAGGCACGGACTACCGCAAGCGCCCGGCCAAGAAATCGACGAAGGCGCGAACGCGCGCGGGCGTGTTGGCGCCACCGACGAAGACCGCGTGCACCAGTTCGATGTCGCCCGGATTGAACTGCTCGAGGATGGGCACGAGGCGCCCGTCGGCCAGTTCGGGGGCGACGCTGAAAGCACCGACCCGGGCGATGCCGACGCCGATCGCGGCGAGCTGCCCCAAGGTTTCGCCGTTGTTGGCTTCCAGATTGCCGTGCATCGGCAGGCAGAATTCCTCGCCGTCACGCACGAAGGGCCAGACGGGCTCCGCGCGACGGAAATCGAAATTCAGGCAGTTGTGCGCGAGCAGGTCCTCAGGCGACCGAGGTGTGCCATGTCGTGCAAGATAATCGGGAGAAGCCACTATCACCCGTCGGTTCTCGCCGAGCTTGCGCGCGGTCAGCGTGCTGTCCGCGAGAGGCCCGAAGCGGATCGCGACGTCGGCTTGGCCCGCCGCAACATCGATCAGCGTGTCCGTCAGGGCGATGTCGACGAGGATGTGCGGATAGAGCCGAACGAATTCGCCGAGCAGCGGCACGATGCAGAGCCGGCCGTGCGAAAGCGCGGCGCTCACCCGCAGCCGGCCGCGCGGTGCGCCCTGATCGGCGATCTGCTGCTCGGCATCGTCGAGATCGGCGAGGATGCGCCGGGCCGACAGGAGATAAGCCTGCCCCTCGGCGGTCAACGACAGTGCCCGCGTCGAGCGCAGCAGCAGGCGCACGCCGAGCCGCGTCTCGATCCGGTCGATCGCGCGGCTCACCGCCGAAGGCGTCAGCCCGAGCAGCCGCCCCGCCGCGGAAAAGCTGCCGTGATCGACCACGGCGGCAAAGATCTCCAGCGCGCGCGCGCGATCGCCGCCACCCGCCAGCCTGGAATCTCCGATCATCTTTGCTCCTGCTGCAAAAATCTTTCGCCTGCATTCACGCTACTCAGCCACGGCTGTGCAGTCCATCTATGCTCCGAATTTGCAATCGGAAGGTCCAACCATGGAATATCGGCAATTGGGATCGTCGGGACTGCGCGTTCCGGCCCTGAGCTTCGGCACCGGCACTTTCGGCGGTACGGGACCGCTGTTCGGCGCCTGGGGCCAGAGCGACGCGAGCGAGGCTCGCCGCCTGATCGACATCTGCCTCGACGCTGGCGTGACGCTGTTCGACACGGCCGACGTCTATTCGGACGGCGCGTCCGAGCAGATTCTCGGCGAAGCGATCCGGGGCCGCCGCGACGCGGTGCTGATCTCGACCAAGACCGGCCTGCCCCTGGGCGACGGCCCACAGGACTGGGGCGTTTCGCGCGCGCGGCTGACCCGCGCGGTCGAGGCCTCGCTGCGCCGGCTGGGCAGCGATCACATCGACCTGCTCCAGCTCCACGCTTTCGACGCCTCGACTCCGGTCGAGGAGCTGATGGCCACGCTCGACCAGCTGATCGCCGCGGGCAAGCTGCGCTACGCCGGGGTGTCGAACTATCCCGGCTGGCAGCTGATGAAGGCCCAGGCGGTTGCCGAGCGCAACGGCTGGCAGCGTTTCGTCGCGCATCAGGTCTACTATTCGCTGATCGGCCGTGCCTATGAAGCCGATCTCATGCCGCTCGGCGTCGACCAGGGAATCGGCGCGTTGGTCTGGAGCCCGCTCGGCTGGGGCCGCTTGACCGGCAAGGTCGGACGCGATCGACCGCTCCCCTCCGGCAGCCGGCTGCACGACACCGAACAGTTCGCCCCGCCAGTCGAGACCGAATACCTCTATCGCGTGATCGACGCGCTCGAGGCGGTCGCCGCCGAGACCGGACGAAAGGTGCCGCAGATCGCGATCAACTGGCTCCTGCAGCGGCCCACCGTGTCGTCGGTGATAATCGGCGCGCGCAACGAGGAACAGCTCCGCCAGAACCTCGGCGCGGTCGGGTGGTCGCTTACGCCGGAGCAGATCGCCGCGCTCGATGCGGCCAGCCAGGAACTGCCGCCCTACCCACACTCGCCCTATCGCCAGCAACAGGGCTTCGCGCGCCTCAACCCCGCACTCGTCTGAAGGATCGCGACGATGAAGCTCAATCCCGGACTCCTCGCCCTTTCGGTCGGCGCCTTCGGCATCGGCGTGACCGAATTCGCTCCCATGGGCCTGCTGCCCGTCATCGCCGACGATCTCGGCGTGTCGATCCCCGCAGCCGGTCTACTGATCAGCGCCTATGCGATCGGCGTCATGGCCGGCGCGCCGCTGATGACCCTGACGACCGGACGCGTGCCGCGCCGCGCCTTGTTGATCGGCCTGGCCGCGGTGTTCACGATCGGCAACGTGCTCGCGGCGGTCTCGGACGGCTATGCGATGCTGCTGTTCGCGCGGATCATCACCTCGCTCAACCACGGCGCCTTCTTCGGCGTCGGCTCGATCGTCGCCGCCAGCCTGGTGCCGCCGCAGCGGCAGGCCGGCGCGGTCGCCGCGATGTTCATGGGCCTTACGATCGCCAATGTCGTCGGCGTGCCGCTGGCGACCTGGGCGGGCGAGCACATGGGCTGGCGCGCCGCGTTCTGGGGAATCGCCGCGCTGGGCCTGGCAACGATAGCCGCGTTGCGCCTCACGCTGCCCGCGCTCCCGGCCGAAGACCACGGCAGCGCCATGGCCGAAGTGCGCGTTCTCGCGCGGGGTCCCGTGCTCGGCGCCCTGGCGCTGACCGTCGTCGGGTCGAGCGCGATGTTCACCGTGTTCACCTACATCGTCCCGATCCTCCGCGAGGTGACCCACGCCTCGCTCGGTTTCGTCACGGCGATGCTCGTGACCTATGGCCTGGGGCTGACGATCGGCAACTGGCTCGGCGGCAAGTTCGCCGACCGCTCGGTCGACCGCACGCTGATCGTCACGCTCGCCTCTCTGTCACTCGTGCTGGTCGCCTTCGCCGCGCTGATGCCGCACGCCGGGGTGAGCGCGGTGCTGATCTTCCTCTGGGGCGTGGCGAGTTTCGCGCTGGTGCCGCCACTGCAGGTTCGCGTCATGACCGCCGCCGCCGATGCGCCCAATCTCGCATCGTCGGTGAACATCGGCGCTTTCAATCTCGGCAACGCGCTGGGCGCAGCGCTCGGCGGCGGCGTGATCGCCCTCGATCTCGGCTATCCGACCGTGGCCCTCGCCGGCGCGGCGACTTCGGCGATCGGCCTGGGCGCGGTTCTGCTGACGCGGCGAAAGTCGCCAGCGACCTCGGCACTCTGCGGTGCGTGAGCCCCACGCAAAAAAGTGCCCTGCGGAGCGATCCGCAGGGCAGGATAAATCAGGGAATCAATAAGGCAAAACTGCCGGTGGGTTATCCGGGTAACGGCCCGGACGTCCGGCAGCGATGATCTTGGGCTATGCGAAGCGGCGGGTAGAGTCCATGCCGTGCGCCGGTTTATCCGACCAATGTCTAGCCTTCCTCCCTGTCCGAGGGTCCTCACCGTCGGCGCGCGCGAAGTTGCATGACGAGGCAGCCATCAGAGCCCGCAACGGCAGACCGGCGGCTAGCGGTTGCTCGCGACTTCCCGTCGGAACTATGAGAAGCGCTATATCATAACGACAAACTGGAGAGTACGCGTGGCCACCCTTGCACAGCCGCCGCTGGATCACGATCGGGACGACCGGAAAACGGCAGATCTCTACGAGCAGGGCAAGATATTCAAGAAGAAGGCCGAGGTCGTCTACGACGGCGACCGGGTCAAAAGCATCCTGCGCAGTCCACACATGATGCAGGACGTTTTCGATGCCGGTGCAGTCGGGATGAAGCCCGAGGAAGTGCCGCTGATCTTCCTCGACGGCAAGGCCCACCGCGACCGGCGCAAGCACATCACGAGCTACTTCTCGCCGCGCTACATCAAGGAGCATTTCGAGCCGCTGATGCGCAAGACGGCCGACATGCTCGTCGCCGATCTCGAGAAGAACAAGCAGTTGCGCATCGACGAAGTCTCCTGGCAGATGGCCGTGACCCTGGTGGGCGACCTGATCGGCGTCACCCGCGGCAAGGACCGCGAGGGCATGAAGAAGACCGCCAAGCGGATCGAAAACTGCCTTTACGCCACCAAGATGCGCACGATGACCGGCTGGCGCCTGCGCTATGCGAAGGTACGCCGGATCTGGGACACGATGATGTTCTGGCGCAAGGACGTGCTGCCCACGGTCAAGGCGCGCCGTCAGACGCCGCAGGACGACGTGATCTCCACACTGGTGAAGGAGAACTACGGTGACCGCGCGATCCTGGCCGACGTCATGATGCTCTGCGGCGCGGGCATGCAGACCACGCGCGAATTCATCTCGATGGTCGCCTGGCACATGCTCGAGAAGGACTATCTCAAGGACGCTTTCCTCGCCGCCGACTACGAAGGCAAGATGGGCATCCTCGAAGAGATTCTGCGGCTCGATCCGATCGTCTCGACGCTCTATCGCCGCGCGCCCGAGAACCTGCCCGAGAACGCGAAGGGCGAGTTCACCGCGGGCACGCGCTATGGCCTGTCCATCCGACACGCCAACCACGATCCCGCGCTGGTCGGCGCCTGCCCCCACGCGATCGATCTCTCGCGCAAGGAAAGGCTCGGCGATCAGGCGCCGATGATGAGCTTCGGCAACGGCATGCACCGCTGCCCCGGCTCGCCATTGGCGTTCAACGAAACCTTGTTCCTGATGGACCGGCTGCTGCGCGTGCCCGGTATCAGGCTCGCCTCGACGCCGCGGATCGAGTGGGAACCGAACGTCTCGACCTTCGAGATCACGAACGTGCTGGTCACCTGCGACTAGGCTGGATCGGCGTCACAGACCGGCTGCATCGCCTGCGGAAGCCACCTTCTCGGCCTGCTCCATGACGCGCAGCACGTTCCCGCCGGCAAGCTTGGCGAGGTCGACGTCGGACCAGCCGCGACGCATGAGTTCCTCGAGGAGCGCCGGGTAGGTCGCGACGCTGCCAAGGCCTTCGGGCAGAGCGTTGCCGACACCATCATAGTCGCCACCGAGGCCGACGTGGTCGTGCCCGGAAGCCTTGGCGATATGGTCGATGTGATCGGCCACTTCGGCCAGGGTCACGCGCGGCGCGGGATGGGCCTTGTTCCAGGCGTCCAGGGCGGCGGCGGCCTTGTCGGGCTCGCCGACATAGAGCCCGCCATAGGGCGGCGCGTTGAGGCGGGTCTTTTCGGCCGCCTGGTCGGCCGACCAGCGGCGATAGGCGTCGGACACGTAGAGCTCGGCGAAGTTCACCATGACCACGCCGCCGTTCGCCGCGACGAGCTTCAGCGTGTCGTCGGACACGTTGCGCGTATGGTCGTCGATCGCGCGCGCGCTCGAATGCGAGAAGATCACCGGCGCCTTGGAGATGCGCAGCGCGTCGCGCATCGTCTCGTCGCTGACGTGGCTGAGATCGACGAGCACGCCCAGCCGGTTGAGCTCGCGCACCACGTCCTCGCCGAACGGCGTGAGGCCGCCGTGCTTGGGATTGTCGGTCGCCGAATCCGCCCAGTCGGTGGTGAGGACATGGGTCAGGGTCAGATAGCCCACGCCGAGATCGCGATAGGTGCGCAGGACCGAGAGGCTGCCGTCGATCTGGCCGCCGCCCTCGATGCCGATCAGCGAGGCTATCCGCCCGCTCTTGTGGATGCGCCGGACGTCGGCCGCGGTACGCGCGAGCGCGAAGTCGCGCGGATAGCGGCGGACGATCGATTTCACGAGATCGATCTGTTCGAGCGTCTCCTTGACCTGCACGGGACCTGGCTGGGTCGGTGAAACGAAGACCGACCAGAACTGGCCGCCAACCATGCCACGTCGGAGCAGGGCGATGTCGGTGTTGTAAGGCACCGGACGCTTGTCGAGCCCCGCGGTCAGGTCGATGGTCCAGCGGCCCTCCCCCTCACGCTCGCGCAAGGCCTCAGCCCAGTCGTTGTGCCCATCGATCAGCGGCTTCGCCTTCAGGACCTTAGCGACGCGCGCGGCGTAATCCTCCTTTGCGGCGGCGGGCGCGGCGAACACCAGAGCGGCTGCGAGCGCCAGTGCCGCTTTGCCCGGGCTCACTGGCCGGCCCCTTTGGTCAGGGCGGCGACTGGGGTGAACAGCAGGTCCTTATAGTTGAAGCTGAAATCGGCGATCGGAGAGACCGGCTTGGCCGAAATCGCCGAGACTTTGCCATCGGCATCGAGCTGGAAGGTCAGATAGGCCTTCTCAATACCCGGATCGTCGAACTGGGCGACGAAGGTGTCGTACTGATAGTGGACGAGGCGGCCGCTCATGCCCGGGGTCGGGGTAAAAT
>SECS01000189.1 GCA_004211435.1 Novosphingobium sp.
ACTGCTGCTGCTGGCCGCTGCTGCGCGCGGCGTTTGAATCGCCGAGCGGGCTGACGCCGCTCTGGCTCTGCTGCGGCTGGCGGTTCTGCTGGTCCTGCTGGTTGCGGTTGTCTGCCATCGATCTTCTCCGGAATGGGCCGCGAGGCGGGGGGATGCCTCTCGGCGAGGGGGTACTCGGGCAACCCTGCGGCGGGGCATTCCGTTCCAGGCATTCGGCTCGCTTCGATCGCGATGAGACGGGCCGCAGATGCTCAGGCGACGAACCGTGCGGCGGCCTCGAGCAGCGCCTCGGTCAGCGCCTCGGGCGCGCAGAGGAAGGGCGAGTGATCGGCGGTCAGCGTCAGCACCGGATCGCAGGGCGCCGCCGCCTGCATGGCGCGCTGCTTGGCGAGCGAGACCGTCGCATCCTCGCTGCATTCGATGAAGGCGCGCGGCACCTTGCCCCAGCGCTCCCAGGTCACCGTCGCGGGCTCGTGCATCACGCCGAGCGGTTCGCGGTGGAGCCGCGCCAGCGCCCAGGCGGCATCCGCGTCGCTGCAGCCCGAATAGAACTGCGCCTTGGCGATCGCGGCGAGCGCTTCGGGCGCCAGCGGCGGCGCGTCGGGATCGGGGCGGTGGCCGGTGACCTCGGCCAGGCTCTGCCCGGGCGGGACGATCAGCGCGGTGACATAGACCAGCCCGGCGATCCGATCGGGCACGCGCTCGGCCGCCTCGCCGATGACGAGCCCGCCGCGGCTGTGCCCGACGAGCACCACCGGCCCTGGCGCGGCGCGGACGGTCTCCGCGACGAAGTCGCCCCAGTCGGCCAGGGTGACGCGTTCGACCGGGATCGTCTGGTTGGCGCCCATGCCCGGCAGGTCGGGCGCGATCACGCTGTGGCCGGCCGCTTCGAGCCGCGGGACGATCCGGTCCCAGGTCCAGCGCCCGTGCATGGCGCCGGGGATCAGCACGAAGCTTGCCATGGCCTCTTTCCTCTTCTGTTATCGCCAGCGAAGCGAGCAGGCGGCGGGAAGCCTGTCAATCGGTGAGGAACAACATGGGTCAGCCGCTGACGTTCTACGGCATGTCGAGCCCCAACGCGCGCAAGGTCGCGATCCTGCTCGAGGAAATCGGCCTGCCCTATCGCACCGAGCATGTCGCGGTGTTCCGCGGGCGGCAGTTCGACGAGAGCTTCCTCGCGCTCAGTCCGATGGCCAAGGTGCCGGTGATCGTCGATCCCGACGGCCCCGCAGGGGCGCAGCCGATCTTCGAATCGGGCGCGATCCTGATCTACCTCGCCGAGACCTATGCGCCGCAGTTCTATCCCGCTGCAGGCCCGGCGCGGTGGGCGGTGCTAAAGTGGCTGATGCTGCAGATGAGCCAGGTCGGCCCGGTCTTCGGCCAGCACTCGCACTACCGGCTGCTGGAGGGGCAGGACTACGCCGCGGGCCGCGCGCGGCGGGGCATGGCGCAGATCTTCGCGGCGCTCGAACGCCGGCTCGGCGAGGTCGAATGGCTCGGCGGCGAGGCCTATTCGATCGCCGATATGGCGACCTATCCCTGGGCCAAGCGGCTCAAGCGCTACGGCCTCGACCCCGCCGAATATCCGAACCTGACCGCTTGGCGCGCGGCGATCGAGGCGCGGCCGGCGATCGCGCGCGCGCACCGCGTCATCGCCGCCTGGGCCCAGCAGGACACCGCCGACCGTGCCGCCGCGACGATGCAAGAAAATGAAATGTTTCAGGGGCTTCACATTCGCGCGCCGAGCGCGCAGGCTGCTGCTGCACATAACGGCCAGATCGAATCCGAACGGGAAAGGAAGGGACATGGCTGACCAGAAAGGGGCTGACCTGAGCAGGCGGCGCGTCGTCACGGGTCTCGACGCGCTGGGCCGCAGCACCGTCCTCTTTGACGGCCCGATTCCGCATCACGACGATTCGGCCGCGGCGGTCGTCTGGCGCACCCATGGCCACCCGGCTGACAACAGCGGCGCTGCCGATACGGTCGCGCCCTACGACACGGCGATGCTGCACAATCCGGGTTCGAACTTCGTGATCTGCCAGTTCCGCCCGCACACGCCCGAGATCATGCACGCGACCAACACGATCGACTATCTCGTGATCCTCTCGGGCCGGGTGATCCTCGTGCTCGAGGAGAGCGAGATCGAACTCGGTGCGGGCGACTGCGTGGTCGATCGCGGCGTGCTCCACGGCTGGCGCAACCCGCATGACGAGCCCTGCGTCGCGGTGGTGGTCAACCTGCCCGCCTATCCGGTAGGGAAGGGCCGGACGATATAAGCGATAAGGGGCAGGACCGATGCGGCGGGTGGTTACCGGGCTCAATGCCGAGGGCAGGTCTTGCGTCGTTTTCGACGGCGAGGTGCCGCGCCACCAGCCCGCGGCCAACCTGATCTGGCGCAACAGCCTGCCCGCCGACAACAGCGGCGCGACCGACGCCGCCGTGCCCTACGGCATGGATCTGCTTCACGACGGCGGGGTCAATTTCATCCTGACCGAACTGCCGCCCGGCCTGTCCGGCGGCGCTTTCCTGCACGCCACCGACACGATCGACTACCTCGTGATGATCGCAGGCGAGGTCGTGCTGGCGCTCGAAACCGGCGAGGTCACGCTGCGCGCCGGCGACCTGATCGTCGACCGCGGCGTGATCCACGGCTGGCGCAACGACGGCACCGAAACCGCGGTCTTCGCCTCGGTCACGGTGCCGGCCCTCCCTGTAGGCAAGGGGCGAACGGTCTAGATCCGTTCCTCTTCGACGGGCTTGTCTTCCTTCTTGCCGACGACTTCCTCGCGCTCGCTCGGCTCGGGCTGGCTGCCGTCGGCCTTGGGCGGGGCGCCGTCGACATTGGTCCAGCGGCCGTCGGGGGTCGAGGCCGTGCCCGTGACGTTGCGCGAGTCCTCGGGTTCGTATTCGCCCATGGCATATCTCCTTGGCTAAAGGCCGCGCGGCGGCCATCCTCCCTGTAACCACAGGCAGAGCGGCGCGGTTCCGCGCGTCGCCGCAACGGGAAAGGCGTCCGTCCCAAATGTCCGAGAAACTCGTCCTCCACGGCATGCAGAGCCCCAATGTCGTCAAGGTGATCCTGATGCTCGAGGAATGCGGGCTCGAATACGAGCTCAGGCACACCGCGGTCTTCGCCCAGGCGCAGTTCCAGCCCGAATTCCTCGCGCTCAACCCGCTCGGCAAGGTGCCCGTGCTCGAGGACCCCCGGCTGGGCCAAAATGGAAAGATGGGGGCGTTGTTCGAATCGGGCGCGATCCTGCTCTGGCTGGCCGAGCGCGAGGGCAAGTTCCTGCCGACCGCGCAGCCGCAGCGCGCCGAGGTCATGCAGTGGCTGATGGTGCAGATGGCGAACTATGGCCCGATGCTCGGCCAGGTGAACCACTTCAACATCGCCCCGCCCGAGACCGCGCCTTACGCGAAGGCGCGCTACACTGCGGTCGCCGCGAAGCTCAACCGCCTGCTCGACGCGCGCCTGCAGAGCCGCGAGTGGATCGCCGGCGACGCCTATTCGATCGCCGACATGGCGACCCAGCCCTGGGCCTGGTACGTCGAGCGCCACGGCTTCGACCCGGCCGACTATCCGGCGCTGATCGCCTGGCGCGATAAGATCGCCGCGCGCCCGGTCAGTCAGCGCGCGATGGCGCGCGTCGCCGAAGCCTTCGACGAAGTCGCCAACGCCACGCGCAAGCAGGCCTCGCGCGCCGATCTCGACCGCTTCTTCGGTCGCACCGAGACCGTGCCCGAGACCGATTTCACCGCCGTCCAGCAGATGTAGCCAATGCGCCGTCGCAGGTGTTGATAACCGCCACATCCTGTGGCGAGCGGCCGCGCGAAACACTATGTAGGGTGTTCGGCCGCAGTCCCGCGGGTGCCGGTTCACGCCGGAACGCCTGGAGAACAGGGGCCGAATCGCTTACAGACACAGCCGTCCGATCCGAAAGGTCGCTCCAGATGCCTCTTCTCGAAGCCCGCAAGACCTACAAGCCCTTCGAATATCCCTGGGCCTACGAGTTCTGGAAGCGGCAGCAGCAGATCCACTGGATGCCCGAGGAAGTGCCGCTGGGCGAGGACTGCCGCGACTGGGCGCAGAAGATCTCGGACCACGAGCGCAACCTGCTGACGCAGATCTTCCGCTTCTTCACCCAGGCCGACGTCGAGGTGCAGGACTGCTACCACGAGAAATACGCGCGGGTGTTCAAGCCGACCGAGATCAAGATGATGCTCGCGGCCTTCTCCAACATGGAGACGGTGCACATCGCCGCCTATTCGCACCTGCTCGACACGATCGGCATGCCCGAGAGCGAGTACGGCATGTTCCTCGAATACGAGGAATTGAAGGCCAAGCACGACTACCTGCAGACCTTCGGCGTCGACAACGACGAGGACATCGCGCGCACGCTCGCCATGTTCGGCGGCTTCACCGAAGGGCTCCAGCTCTTCGCGAGCTTCGCGATGCTGATGAACTTCCCGCGCTTCAACAAGATGAAGGGCATGGGCCAGATCGTCTCGTGGTCGGTCCGCGACGAGAGCCTCCACTGCGAGGGCATCATCAAGCTGTTCCACACCTTCACCAAGGAACGCGGCTGCCTGACCAAGGCGGTCAAGGAAGACATCATCGACTGCTGCCAGAAGACCGTGCGGCTCGAGGACGCCTTCATCGACCTCGCCTTCGAGCAGGGCCCGGTGCCCGGCATGAGCGCCAAGGAGATCAAGCGCTACATCCGCTACATCGCCGACTGGCGCCTGGGCCAGCTCGGCCTGCCCGAGATCTACATGATCGAGGAGCACCCGCTGCCCTGGCTGACGCCGCTGCTCAACGGCGTCGAGCATGCCAACTTCTTCGAGACGCGCGCGACCGAATATTCGAAGGGCGCGACCAAGGGCGACTGGCAGACCGTCTGGTCGAGCTTCGACCAGCGCCGCAAGGCCAAGGGCTCGGATGCCGCCAACGAGACGGGCGAGGTCGAAGG
>SECS01000056.1 GCA_004211435.1 Novosphingobium sp.
CCGGAGCAGGAGGAGCTGCGGCGTCAGTCGCGCCGATACCTGCAGGGGCACTGCGATTCAGCCGCCGTTCGGCGCGTTCTCGAAGGGGAAAATCTCTATGACCGTGCGCTCTGGTACGGGCTGGCCGAACTAGGTCTGCTGGGCGCTGGCATTGCCGAGAACTATGGTGGTGCCGGCCTTGGCTATCTGGAGCTCTGCGTCATTGCGGAAGAACTCGGTCGCGCGCTCGCGCCGGTTCCGTTTTCCTCGTCCATCTACCTCGCAGCCGAGTTTCTGAAGGCGGCGGGAAGCGAGAATCAGAAGCGGCTTTGGCTGCCGCGCCTGGCGAACGGCAGCGCGGTGGGCACTTTCGCTCTGGTTGAGCGGGGCGGCGCGGTCGATCCGGACGCGATCGTGACGCGTTATGCCGATGGTGCCCTGGCAGGCGGGAAGATGCTCGTGCCCGATGGGGGCATAGCCGATTTCGCAATCGTGGCCGCCCGATCGGAACAAGGCCTTGGACTCTATCTCGTGGAGCTCGACCAGGATGGCGTCGAGCGCAGCTCTCTCGGCACTGTCGATCCCACGCGCGAGCATTCCTCTCTGCGCTTCGAGGCTGCGTTGGCCGAGCCGCTTGGCGATCCTGCCAGCGGGATGGAACTGATCGAGACGATCAGTGATCGAGCGGCCGTGTTGACGGCGTTCGAGCAGGTCGGCGGCGCCGAAGCCGCGCTGTTCATGGCCCGCGACTACGCACGTGAGCGCATGGCCTTCGGCCGTCAAATCGGGTCGTTCCAGGCGATCAAGCATATGCTGGCGGATATGTACGTCTCGCTGACGCTTGCGCGCTCGAACGCCTATTTCGGCGCTTGGGCCTTGTCCCAGGACAACGCCGATCTACCGGCGGCGGCTGCCACCGCTCGGGTCTCGGCGACGCAGGCCTATCTGCAATGCGCCCGCAACAACATCCAGGTGCATGGCGGCATCGGCTTCACCTGGGCCGCCGACTGCCATCTTCATTACCGCCGTGCGAACCTTCTGGCGTTGAGCCTCGGCGGGCCGTCGCAATGGGAAGATGCGCTCGTTACGCGCCTCCGTCGGCGCGCAGTCTGAAAGGCAAGATCACATGGATTTCGAGGACTCTCCCGAAGAATCGACCTTCCGTGCAAAAGTGCGGATGTGGATCGATGCCAATGCGCCGAAGCACCTCGAGGATGAGTTGCGCCGGACTTCGACGATCGGCCGGCTGGGCATCACGAGCGAGGATCCTGTGGTGGCATCGAAGAACTGGCAGGCCAAGAAGGCCGTGGCCGGTTACGCCTGCCTGCAATGGCCGGTCGAGTACGGCGGTGGTGGTCTTTCCGCCATCGAGCGCGTGATCTGGCAGCAGGAAGAGGGGCCATATGCGCAGCTCAGTCTGATGTTCTCGATCGGATACGGGATGTGCGGGCCGACCTTGATGACCTGGGCATCGCACGAAACCAACCGCCGTCTGCTGCCGCCGATGGCGACGGGCGAGGAAGTCTGGTGTCAGCTCTTCTCGGAACCGGCTGCCGGTTCCGATCTGGCGGGCCTGCGCACCCGAGCCGAGCTTGCCGACGATGGCTCGGGCGATTGGATCGTCAATGGCCAGAAGGTCTGGACCAGCTTCGCACAGCACGCGAGGTACGGGATGCTGATCGCCAGGACCGACCCTGGCGCACCCAAGCACAAAGGCTTGACGATGTTCTTCGTCGACATGCAGTCTCCCGGCATCGAAGTGCGGCCGATCAAGCAGGCTAACGGCCAGGCTACGTTCAACGAGGTGTTCTTCACTGACCTGCGGGTACCAGATGCGAACCGGTTGGGCGCCGTCGGTCAGGGCTGGGAAGTCTCGATCACGATGCTCATGAACGAGCGCGCGACGATCGGGGCCAACATCTCGACCTCGTTCGAGCAGATCTTCGATTTCGTCGAAGAGCTGGAAACGATCGATGGGCCGGCGATTGAGGACCGGGCTGTGCGATCGAAGCTCGCCCACTGGGCCGCGCGCGCCAGCGGGCTGAAATATACCGCGATGCGCTCCATCTCAGCGCTTTCGCGCGGCGAAACTCCCGGGCCGGAAAATTCGATCGGCAAGCTGGTGATTGCCACGATGCGACAGGAGATCGCGGCCTTCGCATTGGACCTGCAAGGCCCTGCGGGTATCCTAGATGCTCCGGACTATGCGCCTGCGCGCGGATGGTTTCAGGCGAATCTGCTGCGATCTCCGGCAATGCGGATCGAAGGCGGTTCGGACGAGATTTTGCGCAATGTTATCGGTGAGCGCGTGCTGGGCCTGCCGGCCGACATCCGCATCGACAAGAATGTGCCGTTCAACGAGATCCCAACGAAAGGGGCCGTACGGTAGCCTGCAAAAAGATTGGCAAAGAAGGGAGTAATGGGCGCGATGCAACCCGATAGCACTGCAGGTAGCCTTCTACGGCTGCAGGACAGGTTTGATCTCATGGACCTGGCGGCAAGAGCGGCGCGCACGTTCGATACGAATGACGCCGATGGCTATGCCGATTGCTTCATCGAAGAGGGGATATATGAAAGTCCGCGCATCGGCTTGCGGGCAGAGGGCCGCGCGCAACTGGCCGATATGTGCCGCAGTCGTGGCGGCGAGGATCTGCACTATTGCACGAATTTCGAGGTAGAGCTGCGCGGTGACAGTACGACCGTTCGCACAGCCCTGCTTCTCTCATCGCGCAACGGTCCTTTGGTGAATACGACGGGTCATTACATTTCCCAGTGCGTTCGCACGCCTCTGGGTTGGCGGTACAGTCACAAGGTGAGCTATCTCGATCGAAGGGGGTGACGCGGAATCATTCCGTCCCTCCGATATTTCAATGCAATAATATGAGTGCATTGCGGATGGCGCGCGGCCGTGCGATTTCTCCCGAACTACAACATCGGCCGCTTTCCCCAGGAGAAATCTCATGGCGACGCTAGCAGCAAGCAGGCAGCGCATTCGTCACTCGGAACGTCTGTTCAATTTCTCGTTCGGCTTTGGCGGCCTCAAGCAATCAGGGCTGGGCGGGGACGACGGAGGCGAAGGCCTGCAACCCCATCTCGAAGCCGAGACGGGGATTTTCGAGGCGGCCCGGAGGATCGCTAGCCCGGGCCAGCAGGATCGGAGCGCGAAATGAAAGCTGCCTATTGCTCGCAGGCGGGCGGTCCGGAAGTCCTGACTTATGGCGACGTGGCCGATCCCGTGATCGGAGACGGCGACGTCCTCGTGAGAGTGGAAGCCGTCAGCATCGAGGGCGGCGACGTCATCAGCCGACGTATCGGGCAGCCAGCCAGCGAACGTCACGTCGTAGGTTACCAGGCGGGTGGCGTCGTGGCGGCGGTCGGCGCCGCAGTGACGCGATTCAGTCCCGGCCAGCGCGTCGTGGCCCATGCCGCCTTCGGCAGCCATGCGGAGCTTTTCGCCGCGCCCGAAGCGCAATGCTTCGCAGTCCCCGACGACGTTCCCATGGATGTCGCGGCGACGGTACCGGTTACTTTCGGCACCGCGCACGACGCCTTGTTCGAGTTCGGGAAGATGGCGGCGGGCGAGACCGTGCTGATCCAAGGCGCTGCGGGGGGCGTGGGCGTCGCCTGTGTGCAACTTGCCAAGCGTGCGGGTGCTACGGTGATCGGTACCGCCCACGGCGCCGATCGGCTCGAGCGCTTGCGCGGACTGGGGCTCGACCACGGTATCGACTATGCGCGCGAGGATATCGGCGCGCGCACGAAAGAGCTGACCGGCGGACGCGGCGCTGATCTCGTTGTCGACATGGCGGGCGGAAAGGGACTTGCGCAATTGCTCGCCGCGCTGGCCTATCGGGGACGGTTTGCGGCGATCGGCGGGTCGAGCGGCGAATTCCCCGTTTTTACGTTCCGCGATCTACTGGCGAAAAACCTGACCGTGATCGGCGTCTACTTGGCGCTGGAGATAGGCACGTCGCGCATCCGAGATGCGATCGCAGCCTACTATTCCGAGATCGCCGCCGGCCAGCTGGTCATGCCGATCGATAGGGTATTCCCGCTGTCACAAGCTGCCGAAGCCCATGCTCACGTCGAGCGAGGGCATCCTTTCGGCCGCGTGTTGCTGCACCCGTGACGGTCATTCACGCACGGTAGATTTGGGAGGGAAGACACGATCATGAAGGCAGCGGTACTTCGGCAGATTGGCCGGCTCGACATCGAAAACCTGGACCTCGATGGTCCGCGCGCGGGCGAGGTGCGGATCAGGGTCCTGGCGAGCGGGCTCTGCCACAGCGACTATCACATCATCCAGGGAGATTTTCCTGCGAGGTTGCCCGCGGTGCTGGGCCACGAGGCCGCGGGCGTGATCGAGGCTGTCGGACCCGATGTGCCACGGCTCGCGCGCGGCGACTTGGTCGTGAGCTGTGTCTCTGCATTCTGCGGCTATTGCCATGAATGTCAGACCGGCCACACGCAGCGTTGCGAGGATAAACCCGGCAAGCACGACAGGCCGGCAGGATCGCGGATCACCAAGGGTGACGAGGCAATCTACCAACTCGGCAATCTGGGCGGCTTCGCCGAGGAGATGGTCGTCCATCATCGGGCGGTGGTGAAGATCGCGCCCGACATGCCGGCGGCCGCCGCCGCGCTGCTGGGCTGCGCGGTGCTGACGGGTGTGGGTTCTGTCGTGAACGGCGCGCGTGTCGCGCCTGGTTCGACGGTCGTGGTGATAGGCTGCGGCGGGGTCGGGCTGAATGTCGTGCAGGGCGCTCGCATTGCTGGCGCCGCACGCATCATCGCGGTGGACCTCAGCGCAGCGAAGCTGGCCACGGCACGTTCGTTCGGCGCGACCGATACGGTGATCGGCGGCGATGATGCCGCTGCGCAGATCGTCGAACTGACCGGGGGCGGCGCCGACTATGCCTTCGAGGTCGTCGGTTCGGAGCCGACGGCCCAGTTGGCGCTCGACGCGATCCGCCGTGGCGGCACGGTCGTGCTCGTGGGCATGGCGCGGCTCGACGGCAAACTGTCGCTTCCTATAACCGCGTTCATGATGGCCGAGAAGCGCGTGATCGGTTCCATGATGGGCAGTTCGCCGTTTCAGATTTTGCTGCCTCAGCTCGTCGAGCACTATCGGCACGGCCGGCTTATGCTCGATGAGCTCGTTTCGGCGACGATACCGCTGGAGCAGATCAACGAAGGCTATGCCAGGATGGCGCAAGGCGAGGTGACGCGCAGCGTCATCACGTTCTGACGAAGGCACCGGCCTCGGGAACGGCGCTCGAAGGATGTGGCGACTTTCCTCTGCGATCGCAGCTATTCATGAAGTGCCGGAGAGCATCGGGCATTTAGCCGGGAGATAGGTAAAAATGGAAAAGACGGAACGCGAAAGGGGCCGCTGATGTCGAATGCCGAGCTGGTGCGCACTTTTCTGGAGCGTTGGGATCACAGCGATATCGCTGGCGCCTTTGCCTTGATGTCGACCGACATCGTCTACAAGAATACCGGCTACCCTGATGCGGTCGGTCATGAGGCGGTCCGCAATACCCTGGCGAGACTCATCGACGGCACGACGCCGATGACCTCGGTGATCCATGCCGTGGCGGAAAATACGGACGGTATCGTGATGACCGAGCGCACCGACACGCTTCATCATCCGAATGGTGCGATTTCGTTTCCCGTAATGGGGGCGTTTGACGTTTCGAACGGGCTCATAAGCGGTTGGCGCGATTATTTCGACGCGAGCATCTTCAAGGCTGGCTGACCCGAGGCGAGGCGGCGTCAGCCGTTCGCGATTCGCGCGATGGCCTCCATCGAGGCGGGATCGGGATTGCCGATGCGCAGCACGGTGAAACCGGCATCGCGCCATGTCTTGAAGCGTTCGGCGATTCTTGGCGCCGTGCCGATCAGCGCGCCCTCGTCGACATACTCGTCGGGCACCGCGGTCAGTGCCTCCTCCTTGCGGCCAGCGAGGAAAAGCTCCTGGATGCGCTCCGCCGCCTCGCCATAGCCGCGTTCGACCATCGCGTCCTTGTGGAAGTTCTTCTGCTGCGCTCCCATGCCGCCGACGTAGAGCGCAATCGTCGCCTTGGCGGAATCGAGCGCGGCGCGCACGTCTTCGGTGACGATGACCCGAACGTTTCCGGCGATCTCCATCGCCTCGATGGTCCGCCCGTCGCCGCGACGGGCCAGGCCTTCCTCCAGCAGCTTCAGCTTGGCGCCGAGGCTGTCCGGCGTCAGGTGCATCGATAGCCAGCCGTCGGCGATCTCGCCAGTCAGGCGTATATTTCCGGGCGTCGAAGTGCCGAGATAGATCGGGATGTCGGGGTTGCCGTGCAGGATCGATTTGAGCGGCTTGCCGAGCCCCGCCGCGCCCGGCCCGGTGTAGGGCAGGCTGATTTCGCTGCCGGCATAGGAGACCGGCCCTTCGCGCCGCCAGATGCGCCGCATGATCTCGACATAGTCGCGCAGCCGGGCCGAGGGTTTGCCCCAGGGCTGACCGTACCAGCCCTCGACGATCTGAGGGCCCGAGACGCCGAGCCCCACCGCAACGCGTCCTTCGCCGGCCAAGGCATCGATCGTCTGGGCGACCATTGCGCAGTTCGCGGGGGTGCGGGCGGCAAGCTGGGCGATGCCGCTGCACAAGCGGATGCGGCCTGTCCGCGCCGCGATGAAGGCGAGCGGGCTGAACACGTCTGAGCCATAGGATTCCGCGGTCCAGATAGAATCGAAGCCCAGCGCCTCGGCGCGCAGGATCGCCTCCATCGGAAGGTCGAGCCGCGCGCCGCTGTAGCCGATGTCCAGTCCCAGTTTCATGGTGTTCCCCTTCCACGTTTCTTCTTCGTCGATGTCTCATCCACGGCAAGACTTCGGTCGCGATATCGTGGGGAGAGTATCGGCCGCTCGTGCTTGGCATCGCGCAGGGGCTCGGTCAGAAATGCGCACCGGGAGATCGATGGCACACGACCTTGAAACCGCGAGGCACCGCCTCGATCCGCTGATCGCCCCGCGCTCGGTGGCGCTTGTCGGTGCTTCGGAGCGCAATCACTTTGCCGGACTTGCCATGCGCGCCTTGCGGGGTGTCGGCTATGCCGGTCCCCTGCATCTCGTAAACCCCAAGGCCGCCCCAGCTTTCGGGCTGAGCGCGGTCGCGCGGTGCTCGGACATCGACGCAGAAGTGGAGGCGGCATATCTCTGCGTTCCGCAGGGAGCAGTGCTCGATGCGGCGCATGATGCGATCGATGCGGGCATCCGCAATCTCATTGTGGTCTCGGGAGGGTTTGCCGAGGTCGGCGGCGAGGGCGTCGCCCTGGAAGCGCAGCTGGCGGCCCTGAGCCGTGACCGCGGAGTCCGTATGCTGGGCCCCAATTGCCTGGGCTTCCGAAACAACCTGGCCAGCGTCGCGCTCGGCTCCATTCCTTTCATCGAGCAGACGACCCGACCGACGATCGCCTTGGTTGCCGCCAGCGGGTCGGTCGCGTCTTCGGTGATCAACTACGGGATACAGCAGGGTATCGGCTTCACCCACGTCATCGCCACCGGCAACGAGATGGACGTGACGATCGCAGACCTCATCGATTACCTCACGGAAATTGACGAGGTGCTTGCAATCGCGGTCTTCATCGAAGGCGTGAAGGATCCGGAGCGCTTCATTGCCGCGGCCGAGAAGGCGCGCGCCATGCACAAGCCGATCGTCGCGCTGAAGGTCGGCTCAGCCGCAGCCACAGCGGCCGTGGCTGCGGCGCATACCGGCGCGATGGTGGGGGATGATTGCGTGTTCGATGCCGTCTGCGACCGTCTCGGTATAGTGCGCGTCGACACGATCGAGGGACTGGTCAATACGGCCGCGACGATTGCGGCGACGGGGCCGATCGCGCGACCCGGTGTGACGCTGGTGTCCATGTCCGGAGGCGTCTGCGAAATCGCTTCGGATTACGGTGCGGCCCGGGGCGTCGCTTTCCCGCAGTTCGCCGAGGACACGCGGGCCGAGCTTGCAGGCCAGATCTCGGTGCTCGGGCAGATGCACAACCCGCTCGACCTCACCGGCGCGGCCGTACGTGATGAGCACCTGTGGGCCACGGTGCCCGAAATCATCGCGCGGGATCCGGCGATCGGGCTCACGCTCATTGCCTGGAACGTTCCGCAGGTAGCCGAGCCGAGCATGCCCAACACGCTCGATCTGATCGGCAAGACCGTGCAGAACCTCGCGACGCCCGCACTGATCGTAAACAACGTGGAGCAGCCGGTGAACGAGTATGGCCGCGCCTATCTCGCATCGCACGGCCAGTTGTTCTCGCCCCCGGGGCTCGCGCATGCGCTCGATGCTGTTCGCGGGCTGTGGTGGTGGTCGTCCCGACTGGACCGACCGGCTTTCGCGGTATCCGTGCCGAGCGATATCAAGGCAAGACCGGCCAACGAACGCGAGACGCTGTCGCATCTGTCGGATTACGGGGTGCCGGTTGTCCCCACGCGTGTCGCTCGAAACGCGGACGAGGCCGTCGCAGCTGCGCGCGAGATCGGCGGGCCGGTTGCTCTCAAGATCCTGTCGGGCCAGATCGCTCACAAGAGCGAGGTCGGCGGCGTGGCGCTGAACCTGCTCGGCGACCAGGCCGTGGCTTCGGCCTATAGGGCAATGATGGTCGCGGTGGCCGAGCGCGCGCCCGGCGCCGTCATCGAGGGCGTGCTGGTATCGCCGATGCGGGCGAACGGCATCGAACTTCTCGTGGGCATCGCGCGGGATCCGCAATGGGGGCTCGTCGCGGCGGTCGGCCTCGGTGGCTTCTGGGTGGAAGCGCTGGCCGATACCGCGCTCATGCTATTGCCTGCGACGCGAGAGGACATCGTGACGGCCTTGCGATCCCTGCGCGGTTTCAAAATGCTCGATGGCTATCGTGGACTGCCGGAGGCCGATCTCGAGGCGGTTGCCGATGCTGTCGTGCGCATTGGGGATGCGGCCCTGGCGCTCGGCGACGATCTGGCCGCGCTGGAGGTCAACCCCTTGTTCGTCGCCGGCAGTCACGTCGAGGCGCTCGACGCTCTGGCGGTGTTCGACGGAAACACGCCATGACCGATCCGACCCGCATTCCCGTGATCGTCGGGATCGGCGAGATCAACGACCGGCCGGCGTTGGAGGCCGAGGGTCTCGATTCGGCGGAACTGATGGCTGCGGCGGCACACGCGGCCGATGCCGACGCGGGTGGCGACTGGCTTGGCCGCTGCGACTGGGTGGCGATCACGCCTCAGATATCGTTCCGCCAGCTCGATGTGCCCTCCTTGCTGCGAGGTGCGCTCGGCATTGCGCCCAAGACCATGTTCGAGGCGCCTTCGGCCGACGGCGATTCACCGGTCCGCCATCTCAGCGATGCGGCCAATGCGATCGGATCGGGCGAGGCGGAAATCTGCCTGCTGCTGGGCGGCGAGGCGGTGCGTACCGCTGCGCGGCGGGCGGCAGCGGCCGGCGGCGGCGGCAACCTGTTCCAGGGCTCGCTCAACGCGGCATCCGAACTGCGTCGCCGCTACGGCCTCATCACGCCGAGCGAGATCTATCCGTTCTACGAAAACGCCTGCCGTGCCGCCTGGGGGCAGTCGCTGGCCGAGGGGCAGGCCGAGAGCGGCGAGATATGGTCGCTGATGTCCGAGATCGCAGCCGATGCCGAAGGTGCCTGGCTCAAGCAGCCGCGCAGCGCGGCCGAGATAACCGAATGGAGCGCCGAGAACCGCCCCATCGCCTTTCCCTATTCGAAGCTCACCGTCGCCAATTCCTCGGTCAATCAAGCCGCCGCGCTGATCGTCACCAGTCTTGCCAAGGCAAGGGCGGCGGGCTTTGCCGAGGATCGCCTGGTCTTCGTGGGTGCGGGGGCCTCGGCACACGAGAGCGACGAGCCCCTGGCTCGCGCCGAATGGACGGGCACGCCATCGATGGATCTCGTGCTCGACAAGGTCTTGGCTTTGAACGGATTGGCGGCAGACGATCTCGACCATGTCGAGCTCTACTCGTGCTTCCCCTGCGTACCGAAGATGGCGCGGCGGCGTCTCGGGTTTGGCGCAAGTCGGCCGCTCACGGTGCACGGCGGCCTGACCTTCGGTGGCGGGCCGATCGGCAACTACATGATGCATGCTGCCGCGGCGATGGTGCGCGAACTGCGCCGCGGCGGCGAGCATGGGTTGCTCTACGGCAATGGCGGGCACTGCACGCACAACCATGCGATCGTCCTGTCGCGTCGGCAGCCGGAAGACCTGGTCTTTCCGCAGGACTACCGTTTTCAGGCAGAAGCCGATGCGTACCGTGGGCCGATTCCTCCGCTCGGCGACGATTACGAGGGACCGGTGACGATCGAGACCTATACCGTTTTCTATGATCGTGGCGGCGCCCCCACCCATGGCGTGGTGCTTGCGCTTTCGCCCGTCGGCACGCGTGTCGTCGCGCGAGTTGATGCCGAAGATACCGCTGGGATTGCCTTCCTCACGGATGGCAGGACAGAACCGGTAGGGAGAGCGGCGCGAACCGAAAAGATCGGAGACGTGCTGCATCTGCGTGCTGTCCCGTCGCGGCCGTAAAGCACAATATGGGAGGTGTGCCGCTCAGGCGTCCTCCGGTTCCTTGGGATAAACGCCCAGCGAGCGCCCGAAGCCCGACAAACCGTCAGCACGATGTCGGCGGCCTGAGTTTGCGTCGGGCCCCGCGCGAAGGAATATTGCGAGAAGCGCGCGGGCGCCGCCGTTTGGTGATCCGCCGAGGGAGCTAGGCGATGACCACCGAAAGCAGGGGCGAGATCGTGCCCGTCGTCCTGTTCGAGATGATCGAGCCGCATCTCGCGCTCGTCACCTTGAACCGGCCCGAGAAGCGCAATGCCGTCAATGGCGAGATGGCGGCTGCGCTCGAAGCGGTCGTCAAGCGGACCGAGGACGATCCACAGGTACGCGCGGTGATCCTCACCTCGTCGCAGGACAAAGTGTTCTGCGCCGGGGCGGATCTCGCAGCCGTCGCCAGCGGCACGGGGTTGAACATGGAGACCGCGCACGGCGGCTTTGCCGGCTTCGTCTTCGCGGCGCGTACCAAGCCCTGGATCGCCGCGGTGGAAGGCGTGGCCGTGGCTGGCGGCTTCGAAATCTGCCTGGCTTGCGACATGATCGTCGCCTCGCGCAACGCGCGCTTCGGTCTGCCTGAGGTGAAGCGCGGGTTGATGGCCGGCGCAGGTGGCGTGCATCGCCTGCCGGTCCGCATTCCTGCTTCGATCGCGTACGAACTGATCGCCACAGGTGAGCCTATCGAGGCCGAGCGGGCCTATGCCACCGGGCTGCTCAACCGCTTGGTCGAACCGGGTGAGGCGCTGGCCGCGGCGCGCGAACTGGCCGGGCGTATCACGCCCAATGCCCCACTGGCGGTGCAGCATTCGTTGGCCGTGGCCCGCGTCGGGGCAGCCCTGCCCGATGGTGCCGCGCGTGTGCTCGCGGCCGAGCGCATGGCCATGCTGCGCAAGACCGAGGATTTCCGCGAAGGACCGCGCGCTTTCGTCGAGAAGCGCGATCCGATCTGGACGGGGCGCTGAGCGTGGCACTGCCGAACATCGGGGTTCCGCAGCCGGGCGAGGACGGCACGCACATCAGCTTCTGTCGGCTGTGCGAGGCGCTCTGCGGGCTCAGCGTCGAGGTGAAGGACGGGCGCATCGCGAAGATTGGGCCCGACCGCGAGCATCCGGTCTCCCAAGGCCACATGTGCGTCAAGGGCGCGCGCATGATCGACGTGGTCCACGATCCCGACCGCTTGCTCCATCCGCTGCGTCGCACGGGCGGGCCGGGCGAGTTCGAGCGCGTGTCCTGGGACGAGGCGCTCGACGACATCGCCACGCGCCTTTCGGCGATCGTTGCCGAGCACGGCGGCGAGGCGGTGACCGCCTATCTCGGTAATCCCGCGTCCTTCGCGACGATGCACCCGGCCTATATGAACGGCTTCCTCAAGGCGTTGGGCGCGGACAAGAAGTTCAATTCGATGCATACCGACACGGGGGCAAAGAACCTCGTGCTCGAGCTGACTTACGGCAACCCCTATCGCTACACCTTCCCGGATCTGGAGGACTGCGACTTCCTGATCGTGATCGGCGGCAATCCCGCGGTTTCGCACATGTCGCTGATCTCCGAGCCGCGGGCCTTGCAGAAGCTCGATGCCATCGCAGCGCGTGGGGGCATCGTCGTTGTCGATCCGCGGCGGACCGAGACCGCGCGGCGTTACGAGCACCTGGCCGTGCGACCGGACAGCGACGTCTGGTTGCTGACCATGCTGCTGCGCACGGTGTTCGAGGAAACACTGTTCGATGCCGACGCACTCGATGCGCGGGCGCACGGCTGGCGCGAACTGCGCGATGCCGTAGCGGCGGTACCCTTCGCGTTGGCGGCCGAGCGCTGCGGCGTTTCCGAGGAGGCTGCGCGCGATCTCGCCCGCCGTTTCGCCGGGGCGCGGACAGCGGCCTGCTACACCAGGCTGGGGACGGGGCGCGGCTCGTTCTCGACGCTGACCAACCTGATGATCGAAAGCCTCAATATCGTCACCGGGCGGTTGGGGCAGCAGGGCGGCTGGGTGATAGGGCAGGGGCCTATCGAGCTGTTCAAGGTCAATGCGAGTCCCTACGGCACGCGCCGCTCGCGGATCGGCGACCTGCCGCTGGTACTGGGTATCACGCCGGGCGGATCGCTGGCCAACGAGATCACGACGCTCGGCCGGGGCCAACTGCGCGCGCTGTTCTGCGATTCGGGTAATCCCGTGCTGTCCTATCCACGCGGCGATCGGCTGGAGGCAGCGCTGGACCAGCTCGACCTCATGGTTTCGTTCGATCTCTACGTGACCGAGACGACGCGCTGGTCGCACTATGTCCTGCCATCGACGACCTTTTTCGAGCGCTCCGATCTCAACGAATTGTGGGGCGCAAATGCCCCGCGGCCCTGGGTGCAGTATTCGCCGCCGGTGATCGAGCCGCAGGGTGAGGCGCGCGGCGAGTACGAGATCTATGCGGCGATCCTACGGCGCATGGGGCTGCCGGGGCCGCTGGCGATGCTGGGCAGCGCGGCGAACCCCGATCCGGGGCCGATCGAAGCCGCCGACGCGCTGTTGCGTAACGGTCCCTGGGGCGGCGAAGGCGGGCTCAGCGTGGCGAAGCTCGCGGACGAGCATCGGCATGGCCTGCGCTACATGGACCGCGTCGATGCCGAGGCGACGATCGATCTGATCCACTACGAGGACCATAAGGCGCGGCTGTGGGGTGAGGTTCACGAGGCCGAATTCGCTCGTCTGGTCACAGCGCGCGAGCCTCGTGGCGAGTTGCGCCTGTTCGGCCGGCGTCGGCTGCAGTCGCTCAACAGCTGGATGCACAACAGCGAGCGCCTGACGCGCGGAGACCTGTTCAGCCTGCAGGTGCATCCCCACGACGCGCAGCTCTACGGCGTTGCCGACGGCCAGTCCGTGAGAGTGACGAGCGCGAGCAATGCATTGGTGGTCGTCGCCGAGGTCACCGACGAGGTGATGCCGGGATCTGTCTGCTATCCGCACGGCTGGGGTCATCGCGGCGGCGGCTGGCAACGAGCAAACGCGATCGGCGGCGCCAACATCAACCTCCTGGCGTCGGACGATCCTGCCGATTGGGAGCAGGTTTCGGGCATGTGCCTGCTGGACGGAATTCCCGTGCGTCTGGAGCCCGCCTAGCCCCAGTGCCCGATGGCGTGCGGATGGTTCCAGCATTCGGTCAGCCGCCCATCGCGCACGCGGAAAACCTCGATTCCGGCCATCTTGGGGATCTTCTCCGAGCTCGTGTCCATGTTCCAGACAAGGACGACGTGATCCGCATCGGCGACGACGAACTGGTTCTCGAAATGTGGAGCATTGGTCGCGACCGTCTGGCGCACTCGCTCAACCTGCTGGTCGTGCGACAGCTCCATCCGCTTGCCCGCTTCGTGTCGGATCATCGGGTCGGCACATATCTGGCGGATCAGTTCCGCGTTGCCCTTGTTCCAGACCTCTTCGGTGTAAAGCCTCGCAAGATCGTTCGGGCTATGGGTCATGCGAATTGCTCCTTTTCGCCGACAGATGTCAGCCGCTTTAGCGACAGCTATTTTCTGCGACACGATTGGGCGCGAATATCACCCGGACGAAGCCAGCCCCGACAATCATAAGCTAGGCGGCGCGGCAGGTAGCTCCATCCGGGTTGAAAATTATAATTTGCATTGTAAATTATAATCAAGGGCTCCCAAAAAGATGGTTCCAGGGATCGAGGGAAGCGATGGGAAAGGCCTCTTCGGCAAAGCGTTGTGACCTCCCGATACCCTTCGGCTGGTTTGCGGTCGCCTGTTCGGTAGAACTTCAATCCGGCCAGGTCCTGCCGCGTGAATTCTGTGAGACCGAATTCGTGCTCTGGCGGGGGCAGGATGGCGCGGTGCGCGCGATAGATGCCTATTGCCCGCACCTGGGCGCGCACCTCGGCTATGACAGCGCGGTCGTCGGCAACGATCTGCGCTGCCCGTTCCATCACTGGCAATATGCGGGGGACGGACGGGTCACGACGATTCCCTATTCGCCCAAGGTGCCACCCAAGCTGGCCCGCGCCAGCGACCGCGCCTGGCCGGTCTACGAAGACATGGGCATGATCTTCGTCTGGTGGCATCCGCGCAAGGCCGCGCCGCTATGGGACCTTTCGCCGGTTGTCGAGATCGCCGACGACGGTTGGGTGCCCGATGAGTACCGCGACTGGGTGGTCGACATCCCTGTGCAGGAGCTGACCGAGAACGGCGCCGACATCGCCCATTTCGCCGCGCTCCATGGCACGAAGAGCCCGCCCGTGCCCGAACTGAAGATCGACGGCTACACGCGCTACAGTTCGGTTTCCACCAGGATGCCGACGCCGCGCGGAGAAATCGACGGCAAGATCACCGTCCGCGCGCCGGGACCGGGCGTCTCGTTCACGCGATTTCACGGCATCGCCGACATGCTGCTGATGCAGATGCACACGCCGATCGACAGCAGCCATACCTTGCTGCGTCACCAGTATTTCATCCCGCCCATGCTCGACGAGCGCAAGGTCAACGTCACGCGCGCGCTGGTCCGCGAGACCTGGCGCCAGTTGGAGCAGGACATCCGCATCTGGAAGCACAAGAAGTACCTCGTCGATCCGATCCTGGTGAAAGGCGACGGGCCGATCCTGGCCTATCGCGAATTCTTCCAGCGCTATTACGCATGAAGTTCACCGCGGAACTGCCGCTGGGCGTCGTCGAGCCGGCGGGCGAATTCCAGTCGATGGCGGCGGCGGCCGAAATGGCGCAGGCGCTGGAGCGCGCACGGATCGACGCCTGTTTCATCACCGATCATCCCGCGCCCGACTCCGCCTGGCTGCGCGGCGGTTTCGGGCACGACGCGCTCGATCCCTTCGCCGGCCTTGCCTTCGTCGCCGCCGCGAGCAGCCGGCTGATGCTGCATACCAACATCGTCGTGCTCGGCTATCGCAGCCCGCTGGTGACGGCCAAGGCCGCGGCGACGGTGCAGGTGCTTTCGGGCGGGCGGCTGATCCTGGGCGTCGGCGTCGGCTATCAGAAGACCGAGTTCGAGGCGCTGGGCGTCGATTTTCGTCGCCGCGGCGCGCTGACTGATCAGGCACTGGCACTGATCCGGCAGGCATGGGCGGGCGAGCAGGTGCCGCCGGGCAACGAGCCGCGCCCCGTGCCGAATCCACCGCCGCCGATCTGGGTCGGCGGATCGAGCGACAAAGCGCTCGACCGCGCGGCGCGCTGGGGCGACGGCTGGTGCCCGTTCTATGCGACGCCGGGCATGAGCGCGATCAACGCTCAAAGCGGAGTCCAGTCGGACGAGCATCTGCGCGAGTTGATCGTCCGGCTGCAGGAAAGGCGCGCGGCGCTGGGGAAGGACGGGCCTTTCGACATCGTCCTCGGCCCGAGGATGCGCGTGAAGGCGCCGACGCCGGAAACCGCCGAGCGCTTCCTGGCGGCGCTGGACGGACTGAAAGCGGCGGGCGTCACCTGGGCGACGGTCAACTTCGCGCACCCCAGCCGCGTCGCCTATGTCGAACTGGTCCAGTGGTTCGGCGAGCACGTCGCCGCCAGAAGCGTCTGACGGGAGAATTCGGCGATGGGCATGCCCAAGGACGTCGCGGCGATCGATCTGATGGTCGGCATCCCGACCGACGAGCACAACGAGGCGGGCTACAAGGCCGTCGCCGCCATGCAGCGCGACGGCGCCGGCACGGCTACGCCGATGCCCGCGGGCTACATGTTCAAGAACGTGCCCTCGCTGGGCACAGATCCCGCGAGATACGTCGACGCGATCGTGGCCGAGATGGACCGCTTCAACGTCGGCAAGGCAATGATCTCGGTCGCCGAGGCGGACCGCAATCCCGGCGTGGCCGAACGCCATGCCGACCGGTTCTTCCTTTCCACTTCGGTCGTGCCGATCAACGGCATGGAAGAAGTGCGACGCATCCGGAAGCTCAAGCGAGAGCGCGGGATCAAGGCGCTGACCTATTTCCCCTCGGCCTCGATGCCGCAGGTCGCGATCAACGAGCGCGAACTCTATCCGATCTATGCTGCGGCGATCGACCTCGACCTGCCGATCGTCGTCAACGTCGGCGTGCCAGGCCCGCGCTTGCCGCTACGCACGCAGAAGGTCGAACTCGTCGACGAGGTCTGCTGGTTCTTTCCCGAGCTCAAGTTCGTCATGCGCCATGGCGGCGAGCCTTGGGAGGATCTGGCGATCAAGCTGATGCTCAAATATCCGAACCTCTATTACTGCACGAGCGCCTTCGCGCCGAAGCATTATCCCAAGGCCATCATCGACTATGCCAACAGCCGCGGCGCCGAAAAGATCATGTATGCCGGGTACTTCCCCTGGGGCCTGTCGCTCGAACGCATCTTCGCCGAGTTGGAGCAGCTTCCATTGAAGGACGAAGTCTGGCCGTTGTTCCTGCGCGACAACGCGGCGCGGGTGTTCGGTCTAACGTGAAGTTACGCGCGTCCCATGACGTCGACGTTGCCACGCGCGCGAGCGACGAGATCGGTCACCGCGGTGCCCATCTCGGCCGCATCCCACTTGCGACCGAGGTCCAACTCGGGACCGATCCGCCAGGGCTCGACCACGGCCACGCGGCCGCCCTTGACCTCAAAGACGCGGCCCGTGACGTGGCGCGCTTCCATGCTGGCGAGCCAGGCGACGAGTGGAGCGACGTTTTCCGGCGCATAGGGATCGAAGCCGTCCACGTCGCGCTTCGCGGGATCGATCAGGTGGCCGCTCATATCGGTCGCGGCTGCCGGGGCGAGAGCATTCGCGGTGACGCCATAGCTAGCAAGTTCGTAGGCGGCGTTGATCGTCAGGTTGGCGACACCCGCCTTGGCGGCCGCATAGTTCGATTGCCCGGTATTGCGGAACAGGCCGGCGTTCGACGTGGTGTTGATCACCGCCGCCGCCACGGGCGTGCCCTGCTTCGCCATCCTGCGCCAATAGCGGGCGGCTTGCGAAAGCGTGGTGTAGGTGCCCTTGAGGTTCACGCGGACGACCGCGTCCCAGTCCTCCTCGGACAGGTTCACGAACATACGGTCGCGCACGATGCCGGCGTTGTTCACCAACACGTCGAGCCGGCCGAAGCTGACGAGCGCCGTATCGAGCAGCGCGGCGGCGACCGCCATGTCCGAAACGTCACCGACATGCGCCACCGCGGTGCCACCCTCGGCGCGGATCAGGTCCACGACCTCGTGGGCCGGTCCGGGCGAGCGGTTGTTGACGATCAGGTGCGCGCCGTGATGGGCCATTTCGATCGCTTCGGCGCGGCCGATGCCGCGGCCGCCGCCGGTGATCGCGACGACGCGCCCCTCGCACAGGCGCTGTTTCGATGTCTCGGTCATCCAGGTCCCTCGAAATGCAGTGCCAAAAGTGCAATCTGCATTGTGGTTTGTAAATGCCCGAGGTCTGCGGCAGGCAGCGCACCGCCGATATCGAAGGAACCGCAATGAAGACCAGCACCGCCAGGCGACCGCGGGCAAGTTCGCTGGAGAAGCGCCAACGCATTCTCGACGCCGCGGCCAGGGTGCTCGCACGACAGGGCTATGCCGAAACCACTCTGCACGACGTCGCTGGCGAATGCGGCACCTATGCCGCCAGCCTCTACTACTATTTCTCCTCGCGCGACGATCTCGTGAAAGAGGTGGTTCTCCTAGCCGTCGGGCGGTTCGGGGCGGCCATGGCCGAGGCGGTGGCGGCGCTTCCCGCGCAGGCCACGGCTATCGACCGGCTCAAGGCCGCCGTGCGTGCAATGCTGCTTCTGAGCATAACCAAGGACGACTACGCGGTCGCCTACAACCGGATCTTCGACCAACTACCCGACGCGTTGAACCGCGAGGTCGAGCAGGCGCGCAACGCGGTGCCGATCGGTGTCGCCGAACTGCTGACCGCAGCGATCGAAGCGGGCGAGATCGGCGCGGGCACCGACGCGAAGCTCGCGCGGATACTGATCATCGGCACCACTCACTGGATGTCGAAATGGAGTGCCAACAAGGACCAGCGCTCGCCGCACGAGATCGCCGAGCAGATGACCGAGATGCTGATGCGCGCGGTTGCATAGAGGGATATCCCGGATGACGCAGAACCTGCCGCTCGCGCATCGCCTGCCCGACACGTCGGTGCCGCTGCTGGACACGACGGTGGGGGAATCCCTGCGAATGACTGCGGCGCGCTTTCCCGAACGACGTGCGCTCGTCTGGCCGGCGGGAGAGGACATCGCCGCGATGACCTACGCCGAACTGCTGGCCCAGGCCGAGCGAACCGCCGCATGGCTGCTCGAACACGCCGTGTCGGGCGATCGCGTGGCCATCTGGTCGTGCAATTCGGTCGAATGGATTCTCGTCGAATATGGCTGCGCGCTGGCGGGGATGACGGTCGCCTCGTGGAACCCGGCCTGGACCGATTTCGAATGCGCCCATGCTCGCGATCTGACCGCGCCAGCGCTGTTGCTTGCCGGCAGCGATACCCGTGGTGTGTCGTTGCAGGAGCGGGGGACGGCGATCATGGGAGCCCATCTCGTTCATCCGCTCGACGATCTGCTCGACCTGGTCGCGAGCGTCGAAGCGGGTGCGCTGCCCGATGTGATGCCTGCCGACCTTTTCCTCATCCAGTTCACCTCGGGCACCACGGGCAAGGCCAAGGGTGCGGCGATGTCGCACCGCACGGCGCTCAATGGCGCCTGGCTGCGCGTCGTTGCCGCCCAGGCTGATGAAAGCGACGTCTGGATCAACCCGGTACCGCTCAACCACATGGGGGGCGCGGTGAGCCTGGTGATCGGCTGCATGACCGTGGGGGCCTGCTATGTCGTGATGACGCGCTTCGATCCCGCGCAGTTCGTCCGTCTGATGGGCCAATGTGGTGCGACGCGGATCGGCGGCGTCCCGACGATGATCTATGCGCTGCTGGAACAGCCGGAGTGGGCCGAGGCGGCGCGAGACTTGCGCGCGGTCGGATCGGGCGGGGCGCAGGTTCCGCGGCCGCTGATCGAGCGGCTGATGCAGGACTACGGTGTCACCGTGCTCGTCGCCTTCGCACAGTCCGAATGCCCGATGATCAGCGCTACGCTGCCGGGCGAAGATCCGCTGCTGGCCGCAGAGACTGTGGGCCGGCCCGTCTCGCATACCGAAGTGAAGATATGCGATCCACAGACCGGCGCGACCTTGCAAGTCGATGAGGTCGGGGAGATCCGGGTACGCGGGCCGGTGGTGATGGACGGCTATTTTCGCATGGCCGAAGCCACCGCGGCGACGATCGACGCCGACGGCTTCCTGCATACCGGCGATCTCGCCTCGCTCGACGCCGAGGGCTATATCCGCATCCACGGCCGCGCGCGCGACGTCATCATCCGCGGCGGCGAAAACATCTATCCGGCCGAAGTCGAGGATTGCCTTCTGACCCATCCCGCTGTTCATGCGGTTGCGGTCGTGGCGGTGCCGGATGAGCGCTGGGGGCAGGTGGTCGGCGCGGCGGTTCAGTTGTGCGAAGGCGCCAGCGTGACGGCGGGACACCTGGAAGCCCATGCCGCCGAGCGGATCGCCCATTTCAAGGTCCCGCGGCGTTGGCAATTCGTCGAGAGCTTTCCGCTGACCGCTTCCGGCAAGATCCGCAAGGTGGAAGTCGAGGGCCTGTTTTGAGGGCCCGTCCCCGTCATACCGAGCACTTGCGCCACAGCCGCCAGACAGAAAATGTGTACGCCTTTCGTCTTCCTACGCGGAGCCACGAAAAAATGAATAATCGTCGATTCTTGCTCGACGTCTGCAATGGAGGCGCTGCCTCGTGGCCCGCCGATCGTCGCTTTGGCTAGCTTCAAGCGGGTGAGCCGGAAATCTGTTGCTCATCCGAAATGCGGTGATCGCGCATAGGGAAGCCCGTACTTGTGTTTTTGAGCCAGAAACGACCTGGTGCGTGCGGACAGATTTAGCCGAGGACGCGCCCTCCTACCTGATGATGTGTCAAATCCTGGCTTCACCTGGACTGCGACGGGTGATACCCCGGGCTCGGTGATCAAAAGACGGGATATGTCCATGCCCTCCAACGGCTTTCCCTCCGAGGAAGTGCGCAGCGATTTCTACCCCAAGGCCGACTATCTGGACCGCCGCTTCCACGATCTGGAGAAGGAGCAGCTCTGGCCCAAGGTGTGGCAGATCGCCTGCCGTGAGGACGAGATCCCGGGCTCGGGCGACTACGTAGTCTACGAGATCATCGACGATTCCATCGTGGTGGTCCGCGGCAGCGATGGAGAGGTTCGGGCCTTCCACAACTTCTGCCCGCATCGCGGTACCCTGCTGGTCGAAGGCCAGGGGAATGCGAAGCAGTTCGTCTGCTCGTTCCACGGCTGGCGGTTCGGCACCGACGGCCGCAACGTCAAGGTGATCGATCGCCAGGACTGGGGCGATTGCCTGGCCAAGGGCGACGC
>SECS01000398.1 GCA_004211435.1 Novosphingobium sp.
CTCGGACCCCGAGGCGATGGCCGCGCGCAGCATGTCGCCGGTCGAGAGCTGGACCATGCCGCGCTCTCTGACCAGACGCGCCGCCTGGGTGCCCTTGCCCGCCGCAGGCGGGCCGAACAGGATCAAGTTCATGCCCGCCCCTCCCTCGGTTTCGAGCTTGCTATCGCCGGACCGGGGTGGGGGTGCGACCCCGGCCCCGAAGCTTGGCCTTCTTGATCAGGCCTTCGTACTGGTGCGCCAACAGTTGAGACTGGATCTGGGCCACCGTGTCCATGGTCACGGACACGACGATCAGAATCGACGTCCCCCCGAAGTACAGGCTGTTGCCGAAGTTTGCGACGATGATCTCGGGCAGCAGGCACACGGCGGTGATGTAGGCGGCGCCGATCACCGTCAGGCGGGTCAGGACATAGTCCAGATATTCCGCCGTCCGCTTGCCCGGGCGGATGCCCGGCAGGAAACCGCCGTACTTGCGCAGGTTCTCGGCCGTGTCCTCGGGATTGAAGGTGATCGAGGTGTAGAAGAAGCAGAAGAAGACGATCAGCAGGGCGTACAGCACCGTGAACAGCGGCTGTCCGTGCTGCAGCTGCCCCGTCACGGCCGGCAGCCAGCTCATCCATGACGGCAGATCGGCGTTGGCCGTCATCTGCGCCACGGTCGACGGCAGCAGCAGCAGCGACGAGGCGAAGATCGGCGGGATGACGCCGGCGGTGTTGACCTTCAGCGGCAGGAACGAGCGCTCGCCCCCGGCCATGCGGTTGCCTTCCTGGCGCTTCGGATACTGGATCAGCAGCCGGCGCTGAGCGCGCTCCATGAAGACGATGAAGACCACAACGGCGACCATCATCAGCACGATGAACAGAAGCGCGAAGGCCGACAGCTGGCCCTGCTGTGCCAGGCCGAACAGGCGCGCCACTGTGCCGGGCAGGACCGCCACGATACCGGCGAAGATGATCAGCGAGATGCCGTTGCCGACGCCGCGGCTCGTCACCTGCTCACCCAGCCACATCAG
>SECS01000399.1 GCA_004211435.1 Novosphingobium sp.
GCGGCACCACCGCCGCGCAAATCGGCAACCGCCAACCTGCCGCCCCTCGGAAGTCCCTATCTGGTCATCGACGATGTCGTGAAACGCTTCGAAAAGCCGGCCGGGTTGTTCAGGAACCTCGCGATCAAGTCCGGTCTATCACAGCCGCTCAATGTCGTCCACGCCGTCGCCGGTGTCTCGCTGACGGTCAAGCGTGGCGAAGTTCTGGGCCTCGTCGGCGAATCCGGATCCGGTAAATCGACGCTCGGTCGTATGGCAGCCGGCATCACCGTGCCGACATCGGGCACGATCCGCTTGAACGGCCAGCCCGTCATGAGCATCGGCCGCGCGCCAAAAAAGATCACTACCCGCATCCAGACGATCTTCCAGGATCCGTTTGCCTCGCTCAACGGCCGCATGCGCATCGGCGACATCATCGCCGAGGGGCCGCTCGCACACCGTCTGGTGAGCCGTGCCGAGGCGGCGGTTTATGTCGGACAATGGCTGGCGGCCGTCGGTCTCGATCCGAGCTTTTCCAACCGCTTTCCGCACCAGTTTTCTGGCGGCCAGCGACAACGCATCGCCATTGCCCGAGCGCTCGCCATGCAGCCGGACGTGATCGTCTGCGACGAGCCGGTCGCCTCGCTCGACGTGTCGATCCAGGCGCAGATCATCAACCTTCTGATCCGCCTTCGCGCCGAACTCGACCTGTCGCTGGTGTTCATCAGTCACGATCTGTCGGTGGTGCGCCACCTCTGCGACCGCGTTGCCATCATGTACCAGGGCCGCATCGTCGAGGAGGGCGACGCCGGCGCAATCTATGCCGATCCGCAGCATGCCTACACGCAGCGACTGCTGGCGGCCGTACCGGTGCTGCCGCAGGCAGCCGAATGACTTAAACGGAGGACGGGATATGGAACCCTGGGAATGGGACGAAGCGACCTGGCGCGGCAAGGTCGACAAGGTGCGGGCCGGCCGTTCGCTGAAGCCGAAGACCTGGAAGAATGGCGCCCGCTGCGCCGT
>SECS01000400.1 GCA_004211435.1 Novosphingobium sp.
AGGGCCGTGGCTTTCAAAAAAGACCCGGACTACCTGCCAAAACTAAGGAACCAGACCAAACTCTTCGATGAGAAGATACTGGACATCAATGACAAGAAGTACGGCGACTTTGGAGCAGTACTTACCGATAAAGGCGAGCTTTACTTTACCAGTGCCAGGAACACCGCAAGGAAAACCTACGGCTGGAACGAGGAGCCTTTCTTAGACCTGTACATGGCCACTTACAATGCTAACGGCACCATAAGCGAGCCAACACCGGTATCAGACGTGAACAGCAAGTGGCACGATGGCCCTGCAGCCATAACAGCTGACGGCAACACCATGTACTTTGCAAGTGAGAGCTTCAAGGAAAGCAGGCAGTTTGAGAGAGACAGGGAAAACAACCTGAAGATAGGACAGGTCTACCTGTTTAAAGCCACAAAGGAAAACGGCAAATGGAGCAATATCAAAGCAGTACCTTTTAACGACAAGAAATACTCTACCGGTAACCCATCGATAAGCAAGGACGGCAAAACGCTATACTTCTCTTCTGACAGGGAAGGCGGAATGGGTGGAACCGACATCTGGAAAGTAGAAGTAAAAGACGGCAATACCTACGGTACACCGGAGAACCTTGGCCCGAAAGTAAACACAGACGGACGTGAGAGCTTCCCATCGATCACCGATGACAACAAGCTTTACTTCTCATCAGACGGCAGGAAAGGCTTCGGGTCGCTTGACATCTTCGTAATCGACCTTGCCAAAGGCACCGACGCGATGAACGTAGGGCTTCCGGTGAACTCACCGAAAGACGACTTCGCCTTCAGCTTCAACACCAGCAAGAACATCGGCTTCTTCTCAAGTAACAGGGCGGGTATCGATAACCTGTACAGCGCTACACCGGTATGCGGAGTAGAAGCGATCGTAATGGTTCGCGATGCTGTAACAGGCAAGGCGCTTGCCTCTGCCAAAGTAGCGATACTGGATGAGAGAAGCAACGTGATCGAGACAAGGACAGCAGG
>SECS01000190.1 GCA_004211435.1 Novosphingobium sp.
ACTTCGACCGCGCCCCAGGCGATCAGGCAGATGTAGGAAATCTGCTGCAAGGTGCCGAAGATCGTGCCCGAGATGGTCTGCAGCCGGCGTACCGGGATTTCCGCTTCGTGAACCTCCTCAAGAAGGTGGTTCCAGCGGGAAAGGAGGTACCATTGGCCGCGGTTCGCTTTAACCGTCTCCGCCGCATCGAGCGATTCGACAAGCAGGCCGTTCTTCCGGTTGCCGCTGATCTGGGCCTTGGCCGTATCCTCGCGAATCAACTTGGCGAAGATCACCGCGACGCCGATCGCAATTGGGAAGGAGATTGCCATGACCACGGCGATGATGCCGCCCAGCTTGGCAATGACAAGAATGAAGAGAATCGCAAAAGGCAGGTCAGCCAGCGCGAACAGCGCGGCCGACGACAGCATCACGCGGATTTGCTCGAGACCTCTTAGCTGTGCTGCGGTCGTGCCGATTGCCGGCGGCCTTGCGTCAAGCCGGACTTCAGCGGTGCGCGAGAAAAAGAACTCCGATACCTCGGTGTCGATCTTCACCGCTTCGTCTTCGAGCATGTTGGCACGAATCACGCGCAACGCGAAGTCGAACAGGATCGCGACGATCGCGCCGATCGAGAGCACCCACAGCGTCGAGAAAGCGCCGCGCGGAACGACGCGGTCATAGACCTGCATCGAGTAAAGGCTGGTCACCAGTGCAATAAGGTTGACCACGAAGGTCGCAAGCACGGCAAAGAAGATCGTGTTCTTGCGGCGGAACACGGCCGACTTAAAGACGTCGAACGCGTTGTCGAAGGTCAGCTTGCCGGCAGGTAGCGGAATGACGATGTCGTAGAGATGCGCCTGATCGGCATCGCGCCAGGTCGTGCTGATGCCTTCCTTGACGATACCCAGCCGATTGTCGTTTTCGATTCGCTCGGCCACGGCCCAGCCGTTCGTGTCGTGATATACGAGCAACGGAAACTCGTGCGCGCGCGGCGCCTCACTATATTTTGTGGCTGGTGCCCACCCGATCGCTTGGCAGACGAGGTCGAGCGCTTCCTGATCATCTCGGCCAACTTGCACGGCGGCATCGGCCCAGTCGGGCCTCAGGTCGATCCGGCGCATCTGGGCAAGGGTCGCGATCGCCGCGACAATCGAATTCGACACGTTTAGTTTTCCTTAGAGACCGGCACCGTGGCCGGTTGTTCGAAGACGGGATGCCAACGGCCGCTGCGCAGCAGGAGCCGCACCGAGGCCGACATTGCCCCGACCTGAGCGTCCACCTTGCCGATCTGGGCAGTGACGGCCTCACGCAAGGCGTTCATGACGTCCAGCCAGGAGCGGCGGCCGGCGATAAACTGGCGCATGTAGCTCTCGCTCACGCGCGAAGCGGTTTCCGAGGCTCCCGTCGAGATCTGTGCGCGGGCTTTGGCGGCGTCGTACTCAATCAGATCGTTGGCGATCTCGCGGCGCAGCTGCTGGTCGGTGACGCGCACGTCTTCGAGCGCACCCTGGATGCGCAGCCGCGAGGCATCGACCTGTGAAAACTGGCTAAGTCCGCCTGTCGCTTGCTGACGCAGTACGAATCCTACGCGGCTGCCAAAGACGTTGTCATACGAATACTGAGCGTTCAGCTGCGGAAACAGCGAGGCCTTGCGCGCGTCAAAATCAGCTCGGGCGAGGTCCACAAGCGAGTTCAAACGCTTGATCGTTGGATCATAAGCGATTGCCTGCTCTTCGAGAGCATCTCGATTAGGAAGTTCGACGATCTTGTAGGGGGGAATCGGCCCGAGATCGTAGTTAGGATCGGCGATCAATTCGGCGAGGATGCGCAGGGTCGAACGGCGCTGTGCGCGCGTGACCGTATATTCCTGCTCGATCTGCGCCGCGCGCGATCTCGCCAGCTCAAGATCGGCCAGTGGGCTGACTTCCTGCTCAACACGGCGCTCCATCGTCCCAACCAGGCGTTGGTGCTCGCGCACGCTATCGGCCAGCAGCTGCTCGCGCTGAGCCAGCCGCGCCACTTCGAAATAAGCTTGAGACGTGGTCTGGGCCAGACTTTGGATGGTCACGACATAGTCAGCCGAGGTCGCATCTTCCGCGGCCCTGGCCCGTCGGATACCGGCACCGATGCGGCCGCCAGTCCAGACCGGAAGTTCAACCGCGACTTGCGGATCCGGCGAGCTGTTGTTGTCGAGGTAAGCTACATTTCCCGTCAGATTCGGAAAACGCAGCCATTTTGCCGCACTGACGTCAGAGGCAGCGGCGGCGAGAGCCGCGCGAGCTGACTTCGCAGAAGGATAGTTGCGGGTGACAATACTAATCGCTTCGTCGAGCGCTGGCGGCACTTGCGGTGGCGCATCGGTCCATCCGATTTGCGGTATCTTGCCCTTGGTCGCCTTGGGCGCTGGCGGACCGTAGACATCGACAGCCGGGCCCTCGACGGTCGGCGGATCGAAGGTTGGCGTCTGACCGGGCTGCAGCCGCGCACCGCCACGATCGGGCGTGGGCGGCGGCACATCGACCGGCTTGGCCATAGTCCCAGGATCGGCGGTCGTTGCGGAATCGCCCTGAACGGCGGCATTGGTCGCCGTGCTATTCTTCGCGTTCTGCGCCATGGCGAGCGCGGGCCACAGCGCGATGGCCGCCGCCATGGTCACCCAGGCGGCGCCTCGAGAAGCGCGCGAGCCAGCTTTGCGTTCAAAAGCCAAAGTTCGATCCTAGTTGATGCTGCCGGATGCCCCGAAACATCATGTCTGTCCCTGCTGCTCAACGGTCAGGTTGCGCGCGCGCTGATCCTGCTCGTCCTTTGAAATATTCACCAATCCGGCCTGCTTGAGACGCTCCAGCACCGCGTAAAACCCGCGATACGACGTGCCGGCAACCTGAATCGCCTCGTTCACGCGCAGCGGCCCAGACATCATCAGACAGAGCAGAACCCGCGCTTCAGGGGTGAGGAGCCGCAACTTCTTCTTCTTGAAGAGCTTGGCGTCGAACTCGACCAATTCCTTCCAGCGCGGATCGGCCGCGTCGATCGTCAATACGTCCTGGGCGTCCTCCTCCTCCATCTGCCGTCAAAATCCCAGTAACGTCGCGAGTCGCGAAGCCTCTACCGAGTATATGCAAATTTAACACGCAAAATTTCACCATATCTGTGGATTTCACGACGGAGCGCCCGAGCGCCCACCGGCCACCCGAGCCGGGTCGAAATTAGGTCGCGTTTGGGCCTATTCGCGGTCGAACCGAGGCTCATTTGGGGGATGTCATGTGGGCAAGACGCGACTAATCGCAGTGAGAACGAAGCGATTTTTCTCGTGAAAAAGCCGCCGGCTTGCTAGTCGATCTGTCTGATAGTCACGCAGGCGTCGCATAAGGTTCAGGGTTCAAAGGTTTATCAGTGATGGCAACCCAATTTCTGGAAGTACCTTCGCTCGTCGCCGATTCCTCGCCCGTTCAATTGCCATCGGTGCTCGTCGTCGAACGCGAGGATCACGGCCTGACGCACTGCATGAGCGTGCTCAAGACGCTGGGCTACGATCATTCGGGCGTGACCAGCGCCGAAGAGGCGATCGACCGCGTCTGCCGCGACACCACGATCCAGATCGTCCTGACCGACCAGCGCATGCCCGTGATGGACGGTCTGACGATGATCGAGGAAATCCGCACGCGGCTCGGCACGGCGCGCACGATCGCGCCGATCGTGCTGACCGATGCGATCACTGCCGAACTGGCGATGAAATGCCTGCATCTGGGTGCGGTCGACGTGCTCTGCCGGCCGCTCGACCTGATGACGAGCTCGGCCGCGCTGCGGCGTGCGGTCGCTCATCTGCGCAGCCGCGAGGACTTGCAGCAGCAGGCCAGTCTGTCGAACTTTGGCAGCCAGCTCAACCGGCTCGTTTCGGCGCTCGAGGGCCGCGGCCACGATACCAGCCTCGCCCGCACGCCGACCAACGAGGATCTCGCCGCGACCCTGCGCGCGATCATCACCTCGCGCGCGCTGCGCGGACGGTTCTTCTCGAGCCAGCTTTTCGCCGATCCGGCCTGGGAAATCCTGCTCGACCTGACGCGCGCGCAGCTCGAGAATCAGGAGGTTTCGGTGTCGAGCGTCTGCATCGCAGCTTCGGTGCCGATGTCCACGGCGTTGCGCTGGGTCGGCCAGATGACCGACAGCGGCCTGCTGCGCCGCTGGCCCGACGCGCGCGACGGCCGCCGCGACTTGATCGCGCTGACCGACGCCACGGCGGGTCACATGCGCGAGTATCTCTGCGCCGTGCATGCGGTGATGCGGCGGGTTTGAGGTTGGGTCCCTTAGCCTAAGCCCCGCTGCTCCTCGTCACCCTGCACTTGTTTCAGGGCCCATTTCTCCGCTGGTGCCGAAGCTCTGGGCGACAGCAATACCGAGCGGGCGCGCGTCATGGCACCACCACCTGTGCTTTCGGCCCGATGGACCCTGAAACAAGTTCAGGGTGACAAAAGGGATTGGGAAACCGCTACCCCTCAGTTCCCCGCCGGTGTCGCAACTGGCGGCGCACCTTCAGCCTCGCGGCGCTTGCGCTCGTCGTACTGGCGCTCGGCCTCTTCGACACGGACTTGGGTGTCGGCGGCTTCGGCATCGAGCGTCGACAGGCGCTTCTCGCGCTCGGCCTGGATCAGTTCGCCGAAGCGGATCGAGGGATCCTGGCCTTTTTCGGCATAGGCGCGGTTGATCAGCTGCTGGGTGCAACCGAGCGCCCCGCCCGCGCCGACCGGCGAGCAGCTCTGCGTGCCGGTACGGCCTACGGTCTCATAAGCCAGGACCTTGTTGTTCCAGGCATCGTTGCGCGGCGAGTCGCTCCCGCGCAGCGCCTCGGGAATGCGATAGCGCTCCGATTCCTCCTTGCGCGCGCAGACCGTGATCTCGTCGTCCTTACCCTGCGGACAAG
>SECS01000057.1 GCA_004211435.1 Novosphingobium sp.
GTCGCCTCGGAAACCACCGCCGCGGCCGAAGCCAAGGTCGGCCAGCTGCGCCGCGATCCCTTCGCCATGCTGCCGTTCTGCGGCTATGCGATCTCGGATTACTTCGACCACTGGCTGCGCCTGGGCGAGAAGGCCGACAAGTCGAAGCTGCCGGGCATCTATCTGGTCAACTGGTTCCGCAAGAGCGCCGAGGGCAAGTTCCTGTGGCCGGGCTTCGGCGACAACGTGCGCGTGCTCAAGTGGATCGTCGAGCGCCGCGAAGGCACGGCCGACGCGGTCGACAGCGCCACGGGCCGCCTGCCCGTCAGCGGCGCGATCGACACCAGCGGCCTCGACATCAGCGACGCGGCCATGGCCGAGCTGCTGCGCGTCGATGCCGAAGTCTGGCGCGAAGAGGCCAAGGCCTCGGCGCAGGACTTCGCCAAGCTCGGCCAGGTGCCGCAGGCCCTGCTCGACGAGCAGGCCGCACTGGAACAGCGCCTGGGCTGATTGCCGCACGGCTGAGAGAGATTGGGGGCGCGGCGCCACGGTGCCGCGCCCTTTTTCGTGCGCTATCGTCGCGACGATCACCGCGCTCCCCGGATTGCGGATATTGTGATCGTCCCGACCCGCCCCTACCGTTGCGGCCGATCAACCGGCTGGATGGGAGAACACGGTGGCTCTGGCGGAAGACCTGCGCGCGAATTTGACCCTGCCGGCTTTCGCCGCGCCGATGTTCCTCGTCAGCGGCCCAGAACTCGCGATCGCCTGCTGCCAGGCCGGCATCGTCGGCTCGCTGACGCGCAACCACACGCGCGACTTCGAGGAGATGGAGGCCCAGCTCAAGACCGTGCGCGAGGCGCTTGACCGCTTCGCCGACGCACATCCGGGCAAGACCGTCGGCCCACTGGCGATGAACATCTCGCCGAACTTCAGCCAGGAGGAATTCCGCCGTCACCTCGAATGCTGCAAGCGCTACGGCGTGCGCATCATCGTCACCTCGGTCGGCGATCCGACGCTCAACGCGCCGCTGGTTCAGGAATACGGCCTGCTCCACTTCCACGACGCAACGACGATCCGCTTCGCCGAAAAGGCCGCGGCGGCGGGCGCCGACGGCATCGTCTGCATCGGCGCGGGCGGCGGCGGCCATGCCGGCACGATCAGCCACCTGGCCTTCGTGCCCAAGGTCCGCGCGATCTACGACGGCATGATCGTCATGGCCGGCGCGGTCTCGACCGGCGCGGTGATCCGCGCGGCTGAGATGCTCGGCGCCGATCTCGCCTATGTCGGCACGCGCATGATCGCGACGCGCGAATCGTCGGCGCCCGAGGCCTACAAGGCCATGCTCGTCGAAGGCGGCGTCACCGACGTGCTCTATACCGCCGCGGTCAACGGCATGCCGGCCTCGTGGCTCAAGGCCTCGATGCGCGAAGCCGGGCTCGATCCCGACAATCCCGGCCCCGTGCCGCCGCGCCACGACACGAGCCACCTGCCCACGGGCAAGACCCCCTGGCGCAACATCTGGAGCGGAGGCCAAGGAATAGCCCTGATCGACGACCTGCCGAGCGTGGCCGAGCTCGTCGCCCGCCTGCAGCGCGAATATGTCGCGGCTTGCGCGATACCCGACATGGCCGAAGCCGCACGCGCAGCGCTGGCACAGGGCTGATGGACCAAGTCCGGATCGCCCGCGAGGATGCCGGCGGGCTCTGCACGCTGACGCTGAACCGGCCCGACAAGCTCAACGCGCTCGACACCGCAGCCTTCGAGCAACTCGACGCCCATTGCGCCGCGCTGGAGGCCGCAACCGAGACCATCGGCTGCATCGTATTGCGCGCCGAGGGCAAGGCTTTCTGCGCCGGGGCAGACCTCGGCGCCGTGGGCCTCGATCGGCACGGCCAGCCGGTCGACCCCGCGTTCAAGCCCGGCGTGATCGACCGCCTCGCGGCGCTGCCGCAGCCGGTGATCGTGGCAGTGCACGGCGTCTGCTACACCGGCGGGCTCGAACTGGCGCTGGCCGGCGACTTCATCCTCGCCGATGCCACGGCGCGCTTCGCCGACACCCACGGCAAGTTCGGATTCGTCGGCGCCTGGGGCATGGGCCAACGCCTGTCGCGCCGGATCGGCACGCCCGCCGCCAAGCGCCTGATGATGACCGCGCGCCCGGTGCTCGCCGACGAGGCGCGCGACCTGGGCCTGGTCGACATGCTGGTCGAAGCCGGCGGGCTCGACGCACTGGTGCAGAGCCTCGCGGCCGAGATCCTCGCCAATTCGTGGCATACCAATTTCCACGCCAAACGCATGTTGCGCGAGACCGAGGGCATGGGACTGGCCGAAGCCTTGGCGCGCGAACGCGCGACCTATCCGGGCAACGCCCCCGACCACAAGGAACGGATCGCGCGCTTCAACCAGCGCTGATCAGTCGACCACCACCCAGCCCTTCATCCCGAGCATGCCGTGCATCGTATGCGTGCACCGCAGCTTGTAGACGCCGCGGCGGGGCACCAGGGTGATCGCTTTGTCGCGGTGGCCCGCGAGCTCGACAGTGCCGCGGAACAGGTAGCCGCGATCCTCGGGGCGGATCGTCGCCGCCTGGAAGAATTCGGGTGCGCTGAAATTGTGGCCGCCATCGCCCTGGTTTACCAGGTGAAGCGTCACCGGCCGCCCGGCCCTCAACCGAATTTCAGACGGCGCGAAGTAGAAGCTCGAGAGAATCACCGTCACCGGTTCGGCACGGCTCCAGTCCGGCTCCTGCGCCACGGCGGACGCGGCCGGAACCAGCCCGACGGCAAGCAAGACGATCGCGCGACGCATGGCACCTTTTCGCCCGCCGGCGATTGATCCGGGCTGAACGCATGACGGCTGCGTATAGTGATTGTCTGGCGCCGTCAGCCGGGTACAACCCCGACAACCGATAGGAGCCGCATGGCCGCCCCCCAAGTCCTGATCAATGCGATCGGTTGCGCCGTTCCTCCGCACGACGTCCACCAGGCCTTCATCGACTGGGCCGAAGCGCAGATCGTCGATTCCCGCGAACGCGCGCTGTTCCGCCGCATGGCCGACCGCTCGGGCATCGATCACCGCTGGTCCGTACTGCCCGAAGGACATTCACCGACTGCGCCGGGCGGTTTCTATGGCGCAGGCATGCCGCCGACCTCCGAACGCATGCGCGTCTATGCCGAGGAGGCACCGGCACTCGCGCTCGCGGCGATCGCACGGTTGCGCGAACAGGTCGCGCTCGACGGCATCAGCCATCTCGTGGTCGCCAGTTGCACGGGCTTCGTCGCGCCGGGGATCGACCAGATCGTCGCCGATGCGCTGGGCTTGGTCGGGGTCGAGCGTACGCTGGTGGGCTTCATGGGCTGCTATGCCGCGGTCGCGGCGCTGCGCACGGCGCGCCACATCGTCCGCTCCGAACCCGAAGCGCGCGTGCTCGTCGTCACGGTCGAACTCTCCTCGCTCCACCTTCAGGACGACCACGCGATCGAGCCGCTGCTGGCCATGCTCCAGTTCGCCGACGGCGCCGCGGCGGCGTTGGTGACGGCGGATGGCGAAGGCCTGGCGATCGGCCGGCCTTTCGCGGTGCAACTGCCCGATTCGGCCAAACTGATCCGCTGGACGATCGGCGACACCGGCTTCGTCATGCATCTGTCGGGCGAAGTGCCCGGACGCATCCAGGCGGCGCTGCGCGATGAGGCCGTGCGCGCCGAGCTCACAGGCGAGCAAAGGCCCGCGGACATCGCGCTCTGGGCGGTCCATGCCGGCGGGCGCTCGATCCTCGATGCGGTCGAGCATGGCCTCGATCTCGCCCCCGATGACCTCGCGACGTCGCGCGCGGTGCTCGCGCGTCACGGCAACATGTCGTCCTCGACCTTGATGTTCATCCTCGCCGACCTGCTCGCCGCGCCGAGTGCCGGCGATGGTGTGGCGCTCGCTTTCGGCCCCGGCCTCGCCGCCGAGGGCTTTCGTTTCCAGCGCGCATGACGACGCTGATCGTCGGCGGTGGCCCGGCCGGCGCGGCGGCGGCGATCACGCTCGCGCGTGGCGGCCACGCCTGCCGCCTGATCGAGCGAACGTCGGGCGAACACGACGTGGTCTGCGGCGGCTTTCTCGGATGGGACGCGCTCGCGCTGCTCGACCGGCTCGGCATCGACGCCGCCTCGCTCGGGGCGCGGCCCATCACGCGCGTGCGCCTGATCGCAGGCGCGCGCCGCGTCGAAGCCGCGCTGCCTCATGCCGCCGCGGGGCTCTCGCGCCGCCGGCTCGACGCGGCACTGCTGGCGGCGGCCGAGCACAACGGTGTCGAAGTGCTGCGCGGCACGACCGTGCGCTCGGCCGACCCGGAACGGCGCGTGGTCCGGCTGCACGACGAGAGCGAACTGACCTGCGACGCGCTGCTGCTCGCCACGGGCAAGCACGAATTGCGCGGTGTCGCGCGCCCGCTCGCCGATCGGCGCGACAGCCTCGCCGTGGGCCTGCGCACCGCCCTGCCGCCCGAGTCCGCACGCGACGCCGCGCTGGCGGACACGATCGAGCTGCACCTGTTCGACCAGGGCTATGCCGGGCTGTTGCTGCAGGAGGACGGCACGACCAACCTCTGCCTGTCGGTCTCGCAACGCCGGCTGGCCGAAGCCGGCGGCCCGCTCCCGCTGCTGGCCGAACTGGCCGGCGCGCTGCCTGCGCTCGCCGAGCGGCTTGGTCGCGACCTGCCCGCGCAGGTCACCGCAATCGCCGGCGTGCCCTATGGCTGGTCCGCCGACACGACGACCGCAGGGCTGTTCCGCCTGGGCGACCAGGGCGCGGTGATCGCCTCGCTCGCGGGCGACGGTATCGCCATGGCGCTCGCCGGCGGCATCGGCGGTGCCGAGGCCCTGCTCGCCGAAGGTCCCGCGGGCGCCCAGCGCTGGCAGGGCGGATTCGCGCGGCGCACCGGTCGCCAGCGCGCGCTGGCCGAAGTCTTTCGGCACGGCGCGGAACGACCGATCAGCCGCGCCGCGCTGATGGCCTTGCTACGGCTCGCGCCCCGCCTCATCGCCCCCGCCGCTCTTTTGACGAGAACCCGCTGATGCGCAGCAAACTGCTCCCGTTTCTGCTGCCGCTCCTGCTCGCCAATGCGCCGGCCGGCGTCGAGGGCACCTGGCGCACCGACGACGGCAAGGGCCTCGTCCGCATCGGCCGCTGCGGCGCGCAGACCTGCGGCTGGATCGCCAGCGTGCTCGACCGACGCCCCGGCGTGCCGACCACCGACGTTCACAATCCCGATCCCAAACTGCGCAACCGGCCGCTCCTGGGCTTGCCGACCCTGACCGGATTCGCCCGCGAGGGCGCCGTGTGGAAAGGCGGCCGCGCCTACGACCCCAAGACCGGCCGCTCCTATCGCGCGACGCTCGAACTCAATCCCGACGGTTCGCTCAAGGTCACCGGCTGCGTGCTCGTGATCTGCCGCTCGCTGCGCTGGACGCGCGCCGCCTAGCCATTCGGCTTGACCGCGAATTCCTTGTCCGAGGACAGCCGCCCGTCGAACCCGAACAGCGCGGCGACCTTGCCCGACCGCTCGCCGAGGTCCTTGGGGTGAAAGAAGGCCTCGTCGGCCAAGACCTGCGGCATCAGCGCGCGGACCTCCTCGATCGAGCCGATCCCGCCGATCGCGCCCTCGTTCTCGGCGATCGTGATCCGTGCGATCCGGCCGCCGCCCATGGCGAAGATCTCGCCGTTCACCGCGCAGTCCTCGCTGAGCAGATAGGCCGCGCCGGCGGCGACCTTTTCGGGCGGCATCGTCGCGTGGAACCACGCGGCATAGGCCGAAGGATGGAACCGCTCGGTCATCCGCGTGGTCGCCGAAGGCGAGACCGCATTGACCCGGACGTTGTCCCTGAGCCCCTCGAGCGCCAGGCAGCGCGTGATGCCGAGGTACGCCGCCTTGGCCGCAGCATAGTCGGTGTTGCCCATCGCGCCGTAGATCGCGCCCGAGGGCATGAAGACGATCCGCCCGTAGTGCTGCCGGGCCATGTGCGGCCAGGCGGCGCGCGCCATCCACAGCGCGGCGAAGGGATTGACCCGCATGACCAGTTCGAGATCGCGGCTCGACAGGCGATCGACCGCCTTGAGATCGGGGCACGGGCTGGCGAAGTGGGCAAGCCCGTCGATCCGGCCAAAAGCCGCGACGCTGGCTGCCACCGCCGCCTCGGCGCCGGCCTCGGTGGCGAGGTCGGCGGTGCAGGCCACGGCCTGGCCACCGGCCGCGACGATCTCGGCAACGACCGCCTCTGCCGGTGCCTGGCTCGTCTCGCCGCCGTCCATCGCCGTGCCGTTGTCCGCCACCACGACCTGCGCGCCGCGCGCGGCCAGCAGCAGCGCCGTCGCCCGGCCCAGCCCGCGGCCCGCTCCGGTAACGAGCACCGCCCGGCCCTCGAAGCGGATATCGGTTTCTGCCATCGCTTTTCTCCCGGAGGACAGGCTAGGCCGGCGCGGCGCGATTGCAATCGGCGCTTCAGGCCCCCATCTGACCGCTGCAACGAGCGCCCGCTTGCGGGCGTCGGCGCGGGCCTGTAGAGGCGCCCGCAAATCTTCCGAAATTGCAATCCCCAGAGGAATCCGATGGCCGCGCAATACGCCTATGTCATGAAGGGCATGACCAAGACCTTCCCCGGCGCTCCCAAGCCGGTGCTGAACAACATCAGCCTGCAGTTCTACCAGGGTTCCAAGATCGGCATCGTCGGCCCGAACGGCGTCGGCAAGTCGACCCTGATCAAGATCATGGCCGGCATCGACACCGACTTCACCGGTGAGGCCTGGCCTGGCGAGAACATCACCGTCGGCTATCTCGAGCAGGAACCCCAGCTCGACACCAGCAAGACCGTGCTCGAGAACGTCAAGGACGGCGCGCGCGCCACGGCCGACCTGGTCGATCGCTTCAACGAGATCAGCAACCTGATGGCCGATCCGCCCGAGGACGTCGATTTCGACGCGCTGATGGACGAGATGGGCGACCTCCAGGGCAAGATCGACGCGGTCGACGGCTGGACGCTCGACAACCAGCTCGAACTGGCGATGGAAGCCCTGCGCTGCCCGCCCGGCGACTGGCCGGTGGACAGCCTCTCGGGCGGTGAAAAGCGCCGCATCGCGCTGACCCGCCTGCTGATCCAGAAGCCCGACATCCTGCTGCTCGACGAGCCGACCAACCACCTCGACGCCGAGTCGGTCGAATGGCTCGAATCGCACCTCAAGGAATATGCCGGCGCGGTGCTGATGATCACCCACGATCGCTACTTCCTCGACAACGTCGTCGGTTGGATCCTCGAACTCGATCGCGGAAAATACTTCCCCTACGAAGGCAACTACTCGACCTACCTCGAGAAGAAGTCGAAGCGCCTCGAGCAGGAGGAGCGCGAGGAATCGAGCCGTCAGACCGCGATCAAGAGCGAGCTTGAATGGATCCGGCAGGGTGCCAAGGCGCGCCAGACCAAGTCCAAGGCGCGTATCGCCAAGTTCGAGCAGCTCGTCGAGCAGCAGAACAACCGCAGCCCCGGCAAAGCCCAGATCGTCATCCAGGTGCCCGAGCGCCTTGGCGGCAAGGTGATCGAGGCCAAGAACCTGACAAAGGCCTATGGCGACAAGCTGCTGTTCGAGAACCTGAACTTCCTGCTGCCGCCGGGTGGCATCGTCGGCGTGATCGGCCCGAACGGCGCCGGCAAGTCGACGCTGTTCAAAATGATCACCGGTCAGGAGACTCCCGACGAGGGCGAGATCGACATCGGCTCGACCGTGCGCCTGGGCTATGTCGACCAGAGCCGCGATCACCTCGACGACACCAAGAACGTCTGGGAAGAAATTTCCGACGGGCTCGACTACATGAAGATCAACGGCCACGACCAGTCGACGCGCGCTTACGTGGGCGCGTTCAACTTCAAGGGCCAGGATCAGCAGAAGAACGTCGGCAAGCTGTCGGGCGGTGAGCGCAACCGCGTCAACATCGCCAAGATGCTCAAGAAGGGCGGCAACGTGCTGCTGCTCGACGAACCGACCAATGACCTCGACGTCGAAACGCTCGCCGCGCTCGAAGAGGCGATCGAGAACTTCGCCGGCTGCGCCGTGGTCATCAGCCACGATCGCTTCTTCCTCGATCGCCTGGCGACGCACATCCTGGCTTTCGAAGGCAACAGCCACGTCGAATGGTTCGAAGGCAACTTCGAGGCCTACGAAGAAGACAAGCGCCGCCGCCTGGGCGACGCCGCCGACCGTCCGACGCGCCTCGCCTACAAGAAGCTGACGCGGTGATCCAAGCCGCGTGACCGGAAGCCGCCCAGATCGATCGAAAGCCGCCATCGGGCGCCTTGTGGTCAATCTGGGCAAGGCCTGCGCGGTACTGTTGTTGACAGGCCTCCTACTCTCCGGAGCGGGTTGCCAAGTTCAGCGCTATCGTGTGAAGCAACGCGTTCTTGCAACTATGCCACCGGCGATCGCGCGCGGTAAAATCCTCGCCATGGATATTTGTGATCCGATTTTTGGCGGGGTTGCCTACATCATTCGCATTTCCCCGCCCACCCTGACGCCAAGCCAGCTTCAGCAGTTGCCCAGACCGCACAATAACGACGAGGATACTCGTCGTTGGACAGAAGCCGAGTGGATCCCGATCACGGGCCAATGGAACCACGAAGGTACGTTGGGCCTGCTGTGCCTGACGAGCCAGAATGTCCTGACCGGTAAGCTCTCCGACCATCTGCATAGGCCAGGCGGATATGTCCGATACAGCGGATCGCACGGCGCGGACTATTACATCCCGAGTTTGAGAGTCGTTGTCGGTGGGCGGGATCCGCGGTGAAAGCGGCACTGGCCTAACTCAAAGGTCGGCCGTATCCGCGCGCAGTCCGGAAAGCGTGACGGCTACGATGGGATCGCCGAACGCAATGCTTCTTTTTTCGTGGTACGCCTGCGCATCCGGCGCCCAGAACTGCCGAACCTGCCTGGCCTGAAGATCGACCACCCAATATTCCGCGACACCGTTGGCCGCGTACAGCCTTGCCTTCGCCCCGAGATCGAAGCTGGCTGTGGTATCGGCAATCTCGACGACTAGTGCCACGGTCTCGATGCGGACAGCACCGGTGGTCGGGGTCTCCAGCGTAATGAAAATGTCCGGCTGGGGCAGGTTGCCGCCCGGCATGGCAATCGATCCCTCGGACCAGGCCTCCCAGCCGGATGACCGGGCGTCGCACGCATCTGCCAATCGCCGCAGCAGGCGGACCTTCGCTTTCATGTGCTCGCTGAACTGCGCGTTCACGACGAAAATCGTTCCATCGATGAGTTCCGCCTTCGCGTAGGCTTCGAACGCACCAGACCGGTCAAGGAGAAGGAAATCCTCCACCGTCAACTTGACCCTCTGCGGACTGTCCATGACCTCGTGAACCGTCATGCCCTGCAAGCTATCATATCCCACAGACCGCTCCAACCCGAGCACAGGGAGATGCATCCGAAATGAACTACGGCGTTCATGTAACGTCACTCCAACATGAACAAAAGGCTACCAACCCGGTTCACGCTCTCGACAGCGCGACTCGCGTAGATCGATATCAACGGTCGCCGCGATGGCGCGGCGCAGGGATGATGGAGCGGGCGGCCATGGCCGTAGGCAAGTTCATGAAATCGAGCGGAATCGCGGCGCTGGTCGCGGGTCTCGCGGTACTGGCGGTTCCGGCGCAGGCGCAGGAGCGCGGCGGCTGGGGCGGTCGTGGTGGCGGCAATGCCACCGCGCAGCAGAACAACGGTGGCAACGGCGGCACGCCAAGCTGGCGCGGCAATGGCGGCGGTAGCGAGGGTGGCAGTTGGCGCGGTGGTGGCGGCAATCGCGGCTTCCGCAGCGAACAGTCGACCGGCGCTACAGCAGCCCCGGCACCGATCGAAGCCCGGCCGCAGCAGAACTGGTCGCGCGGTGACACCAACGTCGGTGTGACCGGCGGCTCCACCCGGTGGCAGGGTCGCGGCAACGGCGCCAATACGGATGGGGGCAACCGCTGGAACGGTTCGCGCAATCGTCCGGTCGACCAGGCGCAGGCGGCCCCCGTCCAGCAACAGCCCGGCCAGGTCGAAGCCCAGCGCCGCGCCTGGAACGGAAACGGCACCAATCAGTGGCAGGGACGCGACCGTGACCGCAATCGTGATCGCGCCGCCTCCAACCAGAATTGGCGCAACGACAACAATTCCAACTGGCGCGGCAACGATGCCTGGCGTGGCAGCGGTCGCGAGACCTGGCGCAACAACGACCGTCAGAGCCTGTCGCGCAACTGGAACCGCGACTGGCGGCGCGACAATCGCTACGACTGGCGCGGCTACCGCAGCTCCAATCGCGATATCTACCGCCTGGGCGCTTATGCCTCGCCCTATCGGAACTACTCGTACCGGCGGCTGAACTCGGGGTTCTATCTCGACACGCTGTTCTTCGGCAGCCGCTACTGGATCAACGATCCGTGGCAGTATCGCCTGCCGCCGGCCTACGGACCCTATCGCTGGATCCGCTACTACGACGATGCGATGCTCGTGGACATCGCCTCGGGCGAAGTGGTCGACGTGATCTACGACTTCTTCTGGTGACGCCTTACCGGTAAGTGGACCGGTACCGAGCCCCCGCCCGCAAGGTGCGGGGGCTCGACGCGTTTCTGCCATTCCCGCCTTGCCCTTCGCCTCGCTTCGACTAGGCATGGCGGGACGATGACCTGCCCTTCCGCTTCGACCGCATGAGTGCCGCTGCCGATCGGGCCGCGCTGGTGCGCATCGGCGCTTCGGTGCGCCAAAGGCTGGAGGTCGATCCCGCGGTCCATCGCGTTCCGGTGGACGAGGCCGAGGTCTTCGTGGTCGGCGGCTTTCTCGACACCACCGAATGCGCGCACCTGATCGCGACGATCGATCGCGTGGCCCAGCCATCGCGCACCTTCGACCCCGAGACCGGCGCGCGCTATCGCACCTCCTATTCGGGCGACGTCGATCCCAACGATTCCTTCGCGCGAATGATCGAGCGACGGCTCTGCGATCTGCTGGGCATCGATCCGACCTGGGCCGAGACCTTCCAGGGCCAGCGCTATCAGGTCGGCCAGGAATTCCAGGCCCACTACGACTGGTTCGATCCCAAGACGCCTTACGGCCCCGGCGAGATCAAGCGCGGCGGCCAGCGAAGCTGGACCGCGATGGCCTATCTCAACGACATGGAAGAAGGCGGCGCCACCGACTTTCCCGACCTCCATTTCAGCGTCCAGCCACAGGCCGGCGCGCTGCTGATCTGGAACAACATGCGACCCGACGGAACGCCCAATCCCAAGGTCCGTCACGCGGCGCAGCCGGTTACCGGCGGCGTCAAATATGTCATCACAAAATGGTTCAGGACGCGTCCGTGGGGCTAAAAATCTCGATACAATCACTGCCGCTGACCGCGTTGCTCATCCTCGCGTCACCCGCGCTAGCCCAAGCCCAGACGACGAGCCCATCCCACGCCGGCGCCGAATTCGACGAAGAAGCCCGGCTCGATCGTGTCTTCGCCGACGATGCGCGCCGCGAGGATGCGCTCGATCCGCTCGACGCGCTCTATCGCGGCGCCCGGGTCGACCCCACGGTCCTCGCGCAGCTCTACACCGACTCGCTCGACCGCCGCATCCTCGGCTCGGCGCAGCAGAGCCTGCGCGCGCTCGGCCAGATCGACCGCACCCGCCTCACGCCCGAGCGGCAGATTTCCTACGACGTCTTCGCGCGATCGAAGCGCGAGCAGGTCGCCTGGCTCCAGCCCGACATCCGCGCGCTGACCGGCGTGCGTCCGTTCAACCATTTCGGCGGGCTCCACGTCGAATTCTCCTCGCTGATGTCGAGCGAAGGCGCGATCCGCTTCGAGAAGGAGGCCGACTATCGCGACGCCCTCCTGCTCGACGCGGCCTTCGGCCGGGTGATCGACAATGCGATCGGCCGCTTCCGCCAGGGCATGGCAAGCGGCGTGGTCGAGACCAAGCTCACGGTCACCAACATGATCGGCCAGCTCGATGCGATGACCGCACAGCCGGTCGAGCAGTCGCCGTTCTATTCGCCCGTGCTCAAGTTCCCCGCGAGCCTGCCCGAACCGCGCCGCACCGAACTGCGCGCCGCCTATGCCGCGACGATCCGCCAGACGATCTATCCGGCCTATGCGCGCCTGCGGCAGTTCCTGACAGACGAATACCTGCCGGCGGCGCGCGATCAGGTCGGGCTCTCGGCGATGAAGGGCGGCGCGACGCTCTACAGCCGGCTGATCGAGCGCGAGACCACACTGAAGCTCGATCCCGAAGAGGTCCACAAGCTGGGCCTCTCCGAAGTGGCGCGGATCCAGCGCGACATGGACGGGGTGCGCCGCGAGATGGGTTTCGCCGGCTCCTTGCGCGAATTCTTCGACCACATCCGCACCGATCCGCGGTTCCATCCCAAGACCGCACAGGAGCTCAAGGACGGTTTCGCCAAGATCGCGCGCGAGGTCGATGCGCAGATCCCGCGGTTCTTCCTGGCCGTGCCCAAGACCCCGCTGCTGATTCAGCCCTATCCCGAATTCCGCGCCAAGTACGAGGCCGGCGGCAGCTACAACCAGGGCGCCTCCGACGGGACGCGGCCGGGCATCTTCTATTTCAACACCTACGACCTGCCGAGCCGCTTCCTGACCGGCATGGCCACGCTCTATCTTCACGAGGGCATCCCCGGCCATCACTTCCAGATCAGCCTGGCGCAGGAGGATCAGAGCCTGCCCGGGTTCCAGCGCTTCGACGGCAACAACGCCTTCGTCGAAGGCTGGGCGCTCTATGCCGAGACGCTCGGCTATCCGATGGGCTTCTACAAGGACCCGATGCAGCACTGGGGCACGCTCGACGACGAGATGCTGCGGGCGATGCGGCTGGTGGTCGACACCGGGCTCCATGCCAAGGGTTGGACGCGCGAGCAGGCGATCGATTACATGCTCGCCAATTCGGGCATGGGCCGCACCGACGCCACGGCCGAGGTCGAGCGCTATGTCGCGATCCCCGGCCAGGCGCTGTCGTACAAGATCGGCGCGCTGACGATCCAGCGGCTGCGCGCCAAGGCCGAGGCGGCGCTGGGCGACAAGTACGACATCCGCCTGTTCCACGAGCAGGTGCTCGGCTCGGGCGCGCTGCCGCTGCCCGTGCTCGAAGCGAAGATCGACGCCTGGATCAACGCCGTGCAGAAATTGAGCGGGGCCTAGCTGCGGCGCTCGTGGGCGAGCACCGCGGCGCGCAGCGCGGTCGCGTCGCTCAGCGCATTGTGCGGGCGAGCGCCGGGCACGATCGGGTCGATGAGCACCGGATCGACGAGTTCGAAGCGGATCGAGCGGATCGGCTTCATCCGCCCCGGCCCGGTCACCAGCAACCGCGCGGCGTGCGCCACGTCCTCGGGCCAGTCGGCGACGAGCAGCGGCTCGGGATCGTCGATCAGGTAGTCGGCGAAGCCGTCGACGAGTTCGCTGCGGCTGACCGGCATGGTGTCGAGCATCGGCAGCACGTGTTCGGCCACCCACGGCGTCGGCGCCGCGCAAACGAGAGCCGCGTAAAACGGCGCCGTCGCCTCATCCTCGGGCACCAGGGCGATCGAGATCAGCTCGCCGCCGAACCCGTTGTATTCGGCGTCGAGGAAATAACGCATCAGATCTCCGCGTAATCGACGACCGGACGGTCCTCGCGCGTGCCGCGATAGCGCGCGGTGGGATCGTTGGCGTCGCCGGCGATGATGACATGGTCGTCGTGGACCTCGAGCAGGGTGCCGACGAAGGGAAAGCCTTCGAGGCTCCCGGTCACGCGGTAGCTGACCGTGTCGCCGGCCTTGAAGGTCTCCGGCTTGAAGTTGAATTCGAACGGGCAGTTCTCGCCCGTTTCGCCCATGCCTTGCATCGCGTGTCTCCTTTGCCGAGAAAATAGCGACTGTGGCTCACAAATGCAAAAGGCCGCCGGATCGCTCCGGCGGCCTTTTTGTCCACTTGCGTGGGTTGCGGCACCGGCCCGCTCCCCCACCCGACCACCCATAGGGTACTATCGTCGGATGGTCGGGTGGGGGAGCGGGCCGGTGCCGCGCCTGGTTCAGCTAGGCTGAACCAGATCGACGGCTATCAGCCGACGATTTCTTCGGGCTTGAAGAAATAGGCGATCTCGACCGCGGCGTTCTCGTCGCTGTCCGAACCGTGGACCGTGTTGGCCTCGATCGATTCGGCGAAGAGCTTGCGGATCGTGCCTTCGGCCGCGTCCTTGGGATTGGTCGCGCCCATGATGTCGCGGTTGGCCTGCATCGCGTTCTCGCCTTCGAGAACCTGGACCACGACCGGGCCCGAGATCATGAAGCTGACGAGCTCGCCGAAGAAGGGACGCTCCTTGTGGACGGCGTAGAAGCCCTCGGCCTGTTCCTGGCTCATCTGGATGCGCTTCGAGGCGACGACGCGCAGGCCGGCTTCCTCGAGCTTCGCGGTGACCGCACCGGTCAGGTTGCGGCGCGTGGCGTCGGGCTTGATGATCGAAAAGGTGCGGGTCACCGCCATGATAGGGTTCCTTGCGAGGTTTGTGTCTGTCGTTGGATGGCCGCGCCCCTAGCCGGGAAAGCGCGGCGGGGCAAGGTCGCTCAGACCTGCAAGGTGTCCCGCCAGCGGGCATCGACCCAGGCGAATTGCTCGCGCGCCGCGGCGAAGGCCGAATCGACGTCTTCGTGGAAGTCAGAACGGTGGATCTTGCGCCAGTAGACCTTTTGCAGGCCTTCGAATTCGAGCGGTTCGATCCGCGCGAGCACGTTGAAGCCGACGCGCCCCGCCGCGTCGCGGACGAAGCTGATCACGCGGTCGCGATCGGGATGCATGAAATCGGCGGTCGACTCGCTCACGTCATGCACTCGCTTACGGGCCCTCGACCCACTTGCCGCCCTGCTGCTTCCAGAAGCGTCGGTCGATCCCCCCGCGCTTGCCCAGCATGACCCAGCACTCGCGCGCGGGCTGGAGAGTCTCGTCGTCGAAGATGTAGAAGGTGCGCTCGAACCCGGTGTCGCTGTCGCGCCAGACGCCGTCGGCGATCGCCAGGTATTTGGCGCCGTTACCCGCCGCCATCTCGCCCGAGAGCAGGATCGGCTGGCGCGCATCGTGGTCGCCGCCGGAAAAGCCATGCGCGAGGAACGAATCAGCGACCCGTCCCCAGAGCTCGCGGCTGATAACGCCGAGTTGGTCCTCGCGGCCGGAGACCACCAGCAGCCGCTCGCCCGCCTTGAGCGTGTTGCGCGCGATGAGCGGCAGCACGGCCTCGGCAGGATCGCGACTGAGCTGGTAGAAATCTACGCGCATCAGAACCTTACGGCCTATCCTTCAAAATTGTCTCGAACGAAGCGATCGAGGATACGCACACCGAAACCGGTCGCGCCCTTGTCCCAGGTCTGGCCCGGCTTGTCGGCCCAGACGGTGCCGGCGATGTCGAGATGCGCCCAGGGCGTCTTGTTCTCGATGTAGCGCAGCAGGAACTGCGCGGCGGTGATCGATCCGCCCAGACGCGGGCCGACGTTCTTCATGTCGGCAATCGGGCTGTCGATCATCTTGTCGTAGGCCGTGCCCATCGGGAAGCGCCAGAGCCGGTCGCCCGTGGCCTGGCCCGCGGCGGTGAGCTTGGCCGCGAGATCGTCGTCGTTCGAGAACAGGCCGGCATATTCGGTCGACAGCGCCGCGATGATCGCGCCGGTCAGCGTCGCCAGGTCGACGATCGTCGTCGGCGCATATTCCTTCTGCACCCAGGTCAGCGCGTCGCAGAGCACGAGGCGGCCTTCGGCGTCGGTGTTGATCACTTCGATCGTCTGGCCCGACATCGACGTCACGACGTCACCGGGACGCTGCGCCTTGCCGTCGGGCATGTTCTCGACGAGGCCGACCACGCCGATCACGTTGGCCGAAGCCTTGCGCAGCGCGAGCGCGAGCATCGTACCCGCGACCGCACCGGCTCCGCCCATGTCCCACTTCATGTCTTCCATGCCCGCGGCAGGCTTGATCGAGATGCCGCCGGTGTCGAAGGTCACGCCCTTGCCGACGAAGGCCAGCGGCTTCTCGCCGGCCTTGCCGCCGTTCCATTCGATCGCCAGCAGCCGCGCGGGCTTTTCCGAACCCTGCGCCACGCCGAGCAGCGCGCCCATGCCGAGCGCCTTCATCTCGACGTCGTCGAGCACGCGCAAGGTCAGGCCGGTACCGGCCATGCGGTCCTGGCAGCGGGCGACGAAGCTTTCGGGATAGATGACGTTGGCCGGCTCGGTGACGAGTTGGCGGGTGAATTCGATGCCCTCGGCCACGGCGCTCTCGCGCTCCCAGGCGGCCGCTGCGCCGTCGGGTGCACCCGCGACCGCGATCTCCTTGAGCGAGGGCTTCTGCTCGTCGGTCAGCTTCGTGCGATAGGTGTCGTGACGCCAGGCACGCAGCCGCGCGCCGAGCAGCACCGAGGCAACCTCGTCGGCCGAAAGTGCCGCGCCCGAAAGGTCGAAGGTCAGCGACGGCTCGCCCGAAGTGAGGAATCGCGCAACAAGTCCGGCGCCCGCGCGTTCGAGCGCGGAGATACGATCATCGGCATCGGGGCTGCCGATCCCGGCGAGGGCGACGCGCACCAAGGTGCCGCCGCGTTCGGCGAAGCCCTCGAAGATCTGCCCGGCCTTGCCCGCAAAGCGGGTCGCGCGCGCACCTTCGGCCAGCACCGGCTCCAGTTCGGCCGGGATCGCATCCTGATTGACGAGGCGGGCGATAAGGCGGGTGGAAGGCGTGGCAGACGCATCAAGGAACTGGATTTGCATGAATTCTCCTCGGTTGGGCCGAATTGGGACCCACCAATTGCCGGGGCGGATTGCAGTTAAGCACGTGCGGTGCGATAGGCAAGGGATGCTCCCTGCCCCGCGGACCCAGTTGCAAGCCCGTGTCCTTCGCTTGCGCCCCTGGCATCTGCTGGCGATGGCGGCGGGCCTTGCCATGCTGGCCGAGCCCGCCTGGGCTCAGGACGGACCGGCCGCCCTTCCCGTCCAAACCACGCCCCAGCCCGCCGGTCCGACGGCCGATGCGGCCCCGGCCGCCGACCTCTCAGACGGCCCGATCGGCTTCGAGGCCGACGAGGTCGAATACAACGACAAGGCCGATACGGTCACCGCCAAAGGTGCGGTCGTGCTGCGGCGCGACGACCAGTCGGTGCGCGCGGATCAGGTAACCTGGGATCGCAACACCGGGAAGATCGTCGCCACGGGCAACATCCGTCTCGTCGACGAGGACGGCAACCAGCTGTTCACCGATCGCGTCGAGCTGACCGACGAGCTCAAGACCGGCGCGATGGAAAACCTGCTGCTCGCGTTGCGCGAAGGTGGCCGGCTCGCCGCGCAGTCGGGCCAGCGCCTGCCCAACGGCGACGTCGTGCTCAGCCACGCGTCCTATACGGCTTGCGAGGTCGAGGATGCCGACGGTTGCCCCAAGCAGCCGACCTGGCGAATCACCGCCTCGCAGGTGATCTATCAGGACGATCAGAAGAGCGTGCGCTTCAAGGGCGCGCGGCTCGAAATCTTCGGCATCCGCCTTATGCCGCTGCCCGGCCTGCTCGTCGCCACCGACGGCCGCGCCATTTCCGGCCCGCTGATCCCCGATCTGCGCCTCTCGGCCTCGAACGGCGTCGAGATCAGCGAAGGCTATTACCTGCGGCTCTCCGACAGCAGCGACCTGACCGCCACCGGTTACGTCTATACCAAGGCGCCGCCGATGGTCTCGGGGCAGTACCGCGCGCTGACGAGCAAGGGTTCGTACCAGATCACCGGCTATGCCACGAAGAGCGATCTCATCGCGGTTTCGGGGCAACCGAGCAACGCCGCCGAAAGCAATTTCCGCGGCTACGTCTACGCCAACGGCCGCTTCCAGCTCTCACCCGAATGGAGCGTGACCAGCTCGATCCGCCGCAGCACCGACCGCACCTTCCTGCGCCGCTACGACATCAGCCGCGACGATCGCCTGCGCTCGATGGTCGACATCGAGCGGATCGCGCCCAATTCCTACCTGTCGATCGCCGGCTGGTCGACGCAGACCCTGCGCGTGAACGACGATCAGGGCCAGGTGCCCTTGGCGCTGCCCGCGATCGACTATCGCCACCGCTTCACCGATCCGCTGGTCGGCGGACGGCTCGAACTGCAGGTCAACAGCCTCGCGATCCTGCGCTCGAACGGGCAGGACACACAGCGCGCCTTTGCCGGCGCGCGCTGGGACCTGACGCGGATCACCGGCCTCGGCCAGCAGATCACGCTGACCGGTCTCGTCCGCGGCGACGTCTATCATTCGGACGACAATGCGCTGACTTCGACCGCGATCTATCGCGGCGAGTCCGGCTGGCAGGGACGCGGCATCGCCACGGCCGCGGTCGACGTCAAATGGCCGCTCGTCGGCGCGGTCTTCGGCGGCACCCAGGTCCTGACGCCGCGCGTCCAGCTCGTCGCCACGCCGTCGATCCGCAACCTCGCCGTGCCCAACGAGGACGCGCGCGCGGTCGATCTCGAGGATTCGAACCTGTTCGCGCTCAACCGCTTCCCCGGCTACGACCGGGTCGAGGACGGCGTGCGCTTCACCTATGGCTTCGACTGGCAGTTCGAGGCGCCGCGCTGGAAGATCAAGACCACGATCGGCCAGTCCTATCGCCTGACCACCGAACAGACGCTGCTGCCCGACGGCACGGGCCTGTCGAGCCGCACCTCGGACATCGTCGGCCGCACCGAGGTTCACTATCGCGGCTTCCTCAAGGTCACGCACCGCTTCCGGCTCGACAAGGACAGCTTCGCGATCCGCCGCAACGAATTCGACGCGACGATCGGCGACAACAAGACCTATGCCGAAATCGGCTACGTTCGTCTCAACCGCAACATCCAGACGATCGAAGATCTCCAGGATCGCGAGGAGCTGCGTGTCGCCGGCCGCGTCGCGTTCAAGAAATACTGGTCGCTGTTCGGCTCGGCCGTGGTCAACCTGACCGACCGCAACGAGGACCCGTCCAACCTTTCCGACGGTTTCCAGCCGCTGCGCACGCGCCTTGGCGTTGCCTATCAGGACGATTGCCTCGAACTCGCCTTCACCTGGCGGCGCGACTACGTCGCCACGGGCGACGCGCGCAAGGGCAACGTCTTCCAGGTCTATTTCGCGGTCAAGAACATCGGCGTCCGGTGATATCGGCTGCCGGCGAGCCGCGCGGGGGCGGGACTCTGCTGGTCCTTGTCCCCTTCCCCCAAACACCCTATCCGGCGCACTCAGTATTGGTTAAGCCGGGCCGCGGCAAAGCGCCGGCCTAGGCCGCGCTCGCGGGATGGGATCAACGACACGGTGGATAAGACTATTCGCACGACATTGAAGAACGGCCGGCTTGCCGCCCTCGGGCTCACCGCGCTCGGGATGGCGATCGCCGCCCCCGCGCAGCAGATCGATCCTGCCGGTCCCAGCAATCCGGCGGGCGCGCCCTCGGATGCGCAGGGCACGATCTCGATTCCCGAAGGCGTGACGATCTTCGGCAAGAACGATCCCAACATGCGCCGCGCGACCGCGCTGGTGAACGGCGACATCATCACCGGCACCGACGTCGACCAGCGCCTGGCGCTGATCCTGGCAGCCAATGACGGCAAGATCAGCGACGAGGAAAAGGAGCGCCTGCGCATGCAGGTGCTGCGCAACCTCATCGACGAGACGCTGCAGATCCAGGAGGCCAAGGCTTCCGACATCACGATCGAAGACGGCGAGATCGACCAGACCTATGCGCGCGTCGCGCAGCAGAACTTCAACCAGAACGTCGCGGCGATGGATTCCTACCTTGCCCGCGTCGGATCCTCGCCGGCCTCGCTCAAGCGCCAGATCCGCGGCGAGCTCTCGTGGCAGCGCCTGCTGCGCCGCAACGTCCAGCCCTTCATCAACGTCTCCGAAGAGGAGGTGAAGGAAGTCATCGCGCGCCAGCAGCAGGACAAGGGCACCGAGGAGTACCGCATCGGCGAGATCTATCTCGCGGCCTCGCCCGACGCCAAGCAGCAGGTCTTCGAGAATGCCAAGCGCATCGTCGACCAGCTCAAGCAGGGCGGCTCTTTCGTTGCCTACGCGCGCCAGTATTCGCAGGCCTCGACCGCCGCAGTGGGCGGCGATCTCGGCTGGATCCGGCTCAGCCAGCTTCCCGGCGAACTCGCCACGGCGTCGCGCGAACTGCAGCCCGGCCAGCTCGTCGGCCCGATCGAGGTCCCCGGCG
>SECS01000058.1 GCA_004211435.1 Novosphingobium sp.
CATCGCGATCGAGTTCGATCGAAAGGAGGCGGCTTGACCATGAAAGTTCAGGTAAATCCGGACATCTGCGCCGGTTTTGGCATCTGTACCGGCATAGCGCCCGAAGTGTTCGAACTGCACGAGGACGGCTATGCCGTGGTGCTGGTCACCGGCGTGGCACCGGAAGACGAAGACACGATGCGCCGGGCGGAAAACCAGTGCCCGGCGCGCGCCATCTCAATTTCTGAAACGTGATCTGCCCGAAAGGCCGGCCAGGACGTTCCAGAGTATGACGCCTCGCGCCAACTTTTCGGTCATTGCTGCTCCTTTAGCAGATGCCTAAAAGCGGACGCTGCCGAGTATGAGAGTTTATTGCGATGATGCCGAAGCGTGATCGACGATTGCTCGCAGCAATGCTCTTGCTGGTAACGGCTGCCATTGCCGGATTGGTGCAAGCATGGATCATCCGCCTCGACCTTGATGCTGCGATACTCGGCCATTGGGATTGGTTCGCCGATACGTTCGGCGTCGAAGCACCCGCGTCAGGGCCAGACAAATTCTGCTTCGATAATTGCGCGCCGCCCCTGCCGCTTTGGGCGGGTTGGATTAGCCTTGCGACGTTGTTCGCCGGTTTGCTGGCACTCACCCGGGCGTGGTGGAGACCAAGGGGCTGATGCCGCCGACAACCCGGTCACTCGGCGTCTCGCTAGCGTACCCAAATAGCGGATATCGATGAGAGGAAAGATCTGAGGCCGCGATTCAGGCTCGATTATAAGGCACGAATGCCGAACCACTGAGCTCCTGCTGCGGTCAATCCGGAGAGAGTTGCCCATACTCCGCACCAAAACGCTAAGTGGATTGATGGGCTGTCCCAGTAACCTTGAGACATAACACGCGACAATGGGAATCTCGTGAGGATGTCTTCGGTTATCGATATTAGAAGCAATAACACCGGAAGACCCGCGCTAACAGCTATAAGCGATTTGAGCCATTGACCCGATCGGCGCGCGAGTGCGACATTGCCAGAATCCCATCCCCGCAACCAACATGAAACCATCACAAACAAACATCGAACCCCAAGGCGCTTCGCCAGGGGGCTAATTGCGGCGGCATGCCGGACAGGCGCCATCCGCAGCCACATTGCCATTGACTCGCCGCGCAAGACCGCGAAGTGCCGCAATGATTCCAGCCGGTATCATATCGTGCCGGCGGCAGGAGGATGATCAACGATGCCCAGCCAAACGATGCCCGAACGCCTTCTCGACCTGATCCAGGCGGAGGGCATCGATACGCTGTTCGGCATTCCCGATCCCAGCTTCTTCGCCTTGTTCATCGAGGCCGAGCGCCGCGGCATCGAGGTGGTCTCGCCGCACCACGAACAGGCCGCGGGCCTGACCGCCGACGGCTTCTTCCGCATGACTGGCAAGCCGGTCGTCCTGTGCATGAACAAGGGCCCGGGCGTCGGCAACATCGCCGCGGTCGCCAACTTCTTCCGCAAGGAGAACATTCCCGCGGTCTTCATCATGGCCCAGCGCCAGCGCATCTACGAGCAGCGCGTGCGCCGCGGCAAGATGCAGTACATGAGCCAGCCGCCGATCTTCGAAGGCGTGATGAAGTACATCGGCGTCATCGAATATCCCGACCAGACCGACGAGATCATGCACGAGGCGTTCCGCCAGGCGATGACCGGCGTACCCGGGCCGACCTATGTCGAATTGCCGCTGGGCGTGATGCAGGCCAAGTTCGACCTGCCCCCCGTCGCCGCGCCGAGCCGCTACCGTCTGACCCGCCAGCGCGCCGACGACCTGTCGATCCGGGAAGCCGTCGACCTGCTGCGCGGCGCCAAGGCGCCGGCGCTGCTGCTGGGGCAGGGCGTCTTCGTCAGCCGCCAGCACGAGGCCGCCGCCGCGCTCGCCGCCAAGCTCGGCTGTCCGATCCTGCAGTCGAACGCGGTCGAGGCGGTACTGCCGGGCTTCGACGACCGCACCTTCGCCTACAGCTCCGAAGCCGGCGGCCAGATCGCGTCGGCGTCCGACGTCGTCCTGGCCATCGGCACCGAGCTGGGCGAGGCGCTCAACTACGGCCGCGGCCACGCCTGGAAGGACGGCGATGCGACGCGCAAGTGGATCTACGTCGAGCGCGACGCCACGGCCTTCGGCGTCAACCGACCGATCGACGTGCCGCTGGTCGGCGATCTCAAGGACATCGTGCCGCAGCTGACCGAGGCGCTCGGCGATCTCAAGCGCGAGGCTCCGGCCCGGCTCGGCGAATGGACCAAGATCCGCGACGACGCCAAGCAGGCGCTGACGGACCGCATCCCAACCACCTCCGAGCCGGTCCACACCGGCCGCCTCGCGATCGAGGCGACCAAGGTGCTGCCCGAGGACACCATCCTCGTGCGCGATGGCGGCGCTGCGTCGATGTGGTTCTCGGCGCTGCTGCAGTGGACCCCGCGCGATGCGATGTGGAGCTCCAACTGGGGCGCGATCGGTAACGGTCTGCCCATGGCGCTCGGCGCGCAGCTTGCTGCGGGGGACAAGCGCCGCGTCGCGCTGCTGACCGGCGACAGCGCCTTCCTGTTCCACATTTCCGAGCTGGAGACCGCGGTCCGCAAGAAGCTTCCGCTGATCTGCGTGGTCGCGGTCGATCATGCCTGGGGCATCGAGGCGGCATCGTACAAGGCGAACTTCGGCGACAACACGGCGACGCCCGAAGCGCGCTGGGGCCAGGACGTGCGGCTCGACCTGACCGCGCAGAGCTTCGGCGCCCACGGCGAATACGTCACCCGCGCCGAGGACATCGGGCCGGCGGTCGAGCGTGCGCTCGCCTCGGGCAAGCCGGCGGTGATCCACGTCGAGGTCGATCAGGCGGCGAACAGCTCGTTCAATGGAATTCCGGGCTTCCTCGAATTCCGCAACTGGTTCGGCGAGGAAGGCGACTTCCTCGGCGTGCCCGGCGCGGCCCCGGCACCAGCCGCCGGCAGCGCTGGCGGTTCGACCGAGAACAGCAGCGGGTACTAAGGGAAACGCCGCCGCCGATCGCAAGGTCGGCGGCGGTTTTGCGTTCAGGCGTTTGCGTTCAGGCCAGGGCTTCGACCCCGGCGATGCCGGTGCGGTGCATGCGGCGGCCGGAGTCGACGGCATAGGGCACCACCCGGTGCAATGCCGAAGGATTATCCCAGATCACGCAGTCGCCCTCCTGCCACTCGTGGCGATAGGAAAAGGCAGGCTGTGCGGTCCAGTCGAGCAGGCGGGCGAGAAGCGCGCGCGCCTCGGCCTGGTTCATCCCGGGTATCTGATCGGCGGTCGAGCCGATGATCAGCGACTTGGTGCCGTCGCGGCGCGTCCAGACCAGCGGATGTTCGTGGCGCAGCGCGCGGCGCGCCTCGTCGATGCCTTCGGGTCCGCAAACCTCGCGGACCGAGGCGGTGACCGTATGGACGACGCGCAGGCCTTCGAGATCGGCCTTCTCTTCGTCGGACAGCGCGGCATAGGCGGCCTTGGTGGTGGCGAATTCGGTCTGGCCGCCCTTGGCCGCAAGCTGGCGTGCGCTGAGCAGCGACGCCTTGGGCGGCGGCACGTCGACGGTAAGGCCGTCCATGTGCCAGAAGAAGGTGCCGAAGACGTATTCGCGCTCGATCGCCGCGCCCTCGTTCAAGGTCACCTCGTAGACCGCGGCGGCATCGGCGCGGCCGGGGACCTGCGCCGCGACGTTGACGCGCTCGCCCAGGGCGTCGGTCAGCGCCAGTTGCTCGGCGTCGGACAGGCCGATCTGCGGCAGGACCAGCACGGTGTGCCGTTCGAGCAGCGCGAGCAGTTCCTGGCTCACCGCGGGATCGCCGATCATGGCACGGTCGAGCTGGACCTTGGCGCCGATCGCGGGCTTGAGCACTTCGACTTGCAGAGTCATGACCAGCTTCCGATCAATTGCCGTGCGCGAGTTCTTCGCCCATCTGCGCGAGCAGCGGCATGATCGTGCGGTCGGCGAGCACGGTGCAGAAGTACTCGTTGAGCTGGCGGATCTTCCCGTCGCGGAAGGTGAAGATGAAGACGTACTGGTTGCAATAGGGCTCGCCGTTGCTGAGCACCGCGTCGCCCTCGAATTCGAGCACGACGCGGTCACCCTCGGCGGTCAGGCTGTGCACCGTCGGGCGGAAGCCCGTCGGCACGACCTGGCGGAAGGCTGCGGCGGTGGCGAGCATCGTCTCGCGGTTGCGCCAACCCGAGACCTGGCCGAAGCCCTTGGTGAAGGTCTCGGCGTCCTCGGTGGTGCAGCGGGCCATGCCCTCGGCATCGCCGTCGCTCATCGCCTGCAGGAAATCGAGCGCGATCTGCTTGTTGGCTTCACTCATCGTTCTCTCCCGTTGTCATGACTTGGCGCCGAAGAGCGAGCGCCACAGCTGCCGCAGCCAGGCGAGGAAGCCCTTCTCGGCGACAGGCTCGGCGCTCGCGGCCCCGGCCGGTTGTGCCTGGGCCTCGATCGTGTCGCGCAACTGGCCGGCGAAGCCCTTGGCGAGCTGCGGCAGCAAGGGCTTGCCCATGGCCTCCCACATCGGTGCCATCGGGCCGCTGCCTTGGACCTGGACCGTCAGTTTGACCTCCGTCTCGCCGGGCCCCGTCGCGGTCGCCAGATAGGAACCGCCGCCCTGGACCGGGTCGCCTTCGAGCTTGTAGGTGAAGGCCACGCGCTCGGGTCCGTCCCATTGGTCGACCTTGACCTGGACGCGGACCGTGCGGACGAGTCCGCCGACGCCGACCTTCAGGGTCCAGCGCGAGTTGTCGTCGTCGATCACCTCGCAGTCCTGCATGCCGGGCATCAAGCTGGCCCAGCCGCGGATGTCGCGCGCGAAATCCCAGACCTTGGTGATCTCTTCGCGGATGGTGACGGTCTGTTCGGTCTCGATCATCGGACGATCACAGTCCCATCCGCGCGACTTCGCGCTCGAGCGACGTGCTCGGTTCGCCGCAGGCTTCGCGCGCGGCCAGCCAGCCGTAGGTCATGCCGCGGGCATTCGAGATGCCGCTCTGCATCACCGCGCCGGTTTCCATGCGCGCGGTCGAATTGCCCGCGGCGTAAAGGCCGGCGATCGGCCTGTCGTCCCAGCCGATCACGCGTGCGTGGTGGTCGATCATCAGGCCGGCTGCGGCGATGCCGGTGCCGCCCATGCGGCGCAGCTCGACTGCGTAGAACGGGCCCTTCTCGAGCGGGGCGAGGTTGGGATTGGGCTTGTGGTTCACGTCGCCGCACATCCAGGCGCTCCACGGATGGATGCCGCGGCCGAAATCCGGGTCCTCGCCCTTTTCGGCATGGGTGTTGAACCGTGCGACGGTCGCTTCGAGGTTTCGGGCGTCGATGCCGATCTTGCCGGCGAGTTCGGCCAGGGTGTCGGCCCTGGTGCCGAAGCCTTCGGGGAAGTCCTGGCCCGGGGTCACCGAGAAGAACGGGTATTTCGCCAGGACCTGGCTGTCGATCACCACCCAGCAGGGGAAGTTGGGATGGGTCTGGGTGCCGCCGTCGATTTCGTCGATCTTGTAATAGAAAGAGCGGTAGAAGGCCTCGTTGCCGAAGCGCTTGCCTTCGCGGTTGACCACGATCGTGTGCGGTTGGCCTATGACGGGCAGGGCGCTGCGCCAGAGCGGGCGACCTTCCTCATCCTCCTCGCCGGGCACGGTGACGCCGAGCGAGGTGATGTCGGGCACGGTCGCGATCCGCGCGCCGAGCGGGCCGGCGAGGCGGAAGTTGGCGCCGTTGATCCCGGAGAACAGCATCGATCCCTGCTCGAGCTGGCGGGCGAGGGTCTTGTTGAGCTCCTGGTTCTGCTCGTAGCTGCTGACCGCGACGACGACGCCCTTGTTCGCCTTGATGAAGCGTTCTTCCCCATCCTGAGTGACGCGCACGCCGACGACGCGCGTGCCGTCGGAGATCAGCTCTTCGGCATTGGTCCCCGTCAGCAGCGGAATGCCGCGGTCGATCGCGCCCTTGACGAAATAGGCTGCGAGGCCGGCGCCGAGGCAGCGTTCGTCGTTGGTCAGGCGCTCGCCCATCTTGGCGAAGTCCCACTGCATCATGTTGGCGGTGCCGCCGCCGGCGGCCATGTCGTGGTGGGTGAAGCCATAAGGCATCTGCGGCGAGACGCGCGTCCTGCCCTGCCAATCGCCGAGCGTCTCGCCCTTGAAAGGCTTGCATTCGAGCATGCGGCCTTCGGCCACGGCATCGTTCGAGACGGTGTAGTAATAATCGGGGCAGTCGCGGATCACTTCCATCTCGAGGCCGATGCGGTCCTCGAAATAGCGCAGCGCTTCGCGCGCGTGGACGACCTTGTTGAGGATCGACAGGTCGCTGCCGTAGTCCATCGACAGGCGCTTTACATAGCGGAAGCCGCTGTCGACCGAGTCCTCGATGCCGAGCTCGGCGGCGTGGTGATTGCCCGCGACCCAGACCTCACCCATCGACAGCGCGGTGACGCCGCCGACCTGGGCCGATCGTTCGAGCACTACGGCGCTGGCGCCATTCTCGTGCGCGGTGATCGCCGCCGAAAGCCCGCCGATTCCCGAGCCGATCGCGACGAGGTCCACTTCCATGTCCCATTGCGACGGCAGATTGTTCAGCATTCCTGGAATCCTTTTCCCAACCCCGGCGCCATCCTGCGCTTGCGAGTCCCGCCGCTGGCCCGTTTATCTCGCGTTTGCTGCCTCACTTGCCAGCGGCGGGCAAGATTAAAAGATACGAAAGAGTATTTTTATGAGCAAAAAATATCCGCCCGTCTGGCGTGATTGACAAGCCTGCTGAACAACTGCTTAGCATGCCCGGCAAAAAGGAAGAGGATTTCGCGATGCTGCCCAACGATCCGCCGCCGCGGCTGCCGCCCGTCGATGCCGATGCGATCGCCCCGGAGGCGCGCGCCTTTCTCGAGAAGTGGACCGGAGGCTTCTTTCAGGGAGCCGACAAGCATCCGGTCCTGTTGACCTTCGCACACAATCCGAAGCTTGCCGACGTGTTCTCGGCCTTCAACATCCATCTGCTGACGACCAGTACCCTGCCGGTGAAGCAGCGGCAGATCGCGATCATGCGGCTCGCCTGGATCACCAAGGCGGTCTACATGTGGTCGAGCCACCTCAACACGAGCATTTCGTGTGGGCTCGACGATTCCCTGTTCGAGCCGATCAAGGTCGGCGCATCCGATCCCTATTTCACCGACTTCGAGCGGCACGTGATCCGCGCGACCGAGGAACTGATCGCGAACTACGAGATCAGCGAGGAAAGCTGGGCGGCGTTGATGAGTGAATGGAGCGAGGCCCAGGTGCTCGATTTCCTGTTCACCGTCGGCTGCTACACGACGATCGCCTACGTCATGCGTTCGACGGGCGTTCAACGGCTGCCCGATCTGCTCGCTTCGGCCGAGCGATACGGCGCTCCCGAATAGGCGGATCGCCGGGCTATTCGCTTTCGCGCAAGGCGCTGATGCGTTCGTAGTGCTCGCGCACGTTGCGCGCGAGCGAGAGCGGATCGAACGGCTTCGTGATCACGCCGTCGGCGCCTTCGTTGATATAACGGTCGACGTCGGCCTGGCGGGCGTTGGCGGTGATGAACAGCACGGGCAGCCTGGCGAATTGCGGCATGTCGCGCAGGCGTGCGAGCACGTCCTTGCCCGACATTTCGGGCATCATCAGGTCGAGCAGTGCGATATCGGGCACGAAGCCCTTGGCGATGATGTCGAGCGCCTCTCGCCCCGAAGGTGCGATGCGGACGTCGAGGCTCGGATCGAGCGCGAGCGCCATCTCGACGATGATCCGGATGTCGGGCTCGTCATCGACGTAGATCACCTTCAACCGGTCGCCCAAGCGCCTAGCGCCCATCGCTGATCTCCGCTGCCTGCTTCTGCCGATCCAGAATTTCGTTGATTGTCTCGACCAGCGTGAACAGCGATCGGCGCGACTTGGTGAGCACGGCCGCCACCTCGTTCGCGAAGGCGCCGTTCCGTTCCTGCGCCGAATAGATGATCACCGGAATCGGGGCTTCACCGCCGAGCTCGGCCAGAAGCTGTTCGCCGCAGCCGTCGGGTAGGCCCAGGTCGACGATGACGACGTCGGGCCGATCGCGGGCGATCATCTCGCGGGCAGAGGCGAGGTCGGTCGCTCGTGCCGTTCGCGCACGACCTTCGAGCGCCGCCGCGGTGATCTCCAGCGTATCGGTATCGTCGTCGACGTGGAGGATCAGCGGCATGGAATGGCGCGCACGTGCGATGACGCTCGCCATCGCCGTGTTGAGACGGGCGGCGTCGAGCGGGCGCGGGATCCAGTCGATGACGTCGAGCGAAGCCAACTGGGCGCCGGGCTCGTCGCCGCCGGCAATGGCGATGACGGGCAGGTTGCGCAGCGTCGGATCGCTGTGGATCTCGTGGAGCAGCCGCGGATTGTCGCCCAGATAGTGGTAGTCGAGCAGGAGTGCGACATAGTGCTGCCGCGAGAAGGCGGTCATGAGCGCCTCGGTGGTGTCGACGACGTCGGCGCGGATCGAGCGGTTCTCGAGCGCGTCGGCGATGCCGCGCGCCTCGCTTTCGTGTGCGCAGATCAGAACGCGCGGCGCCGCGCCGTTTTCGGGCTGGCCCGTCACCGTGTTCCACAAAGGCAGGTTGAAGCTGAACACGCTGCCGCCGCTCGGCGCCGGGGTGTACCAGATGCCGCCACCGTGATTGCGGACGATCTCGCGCGATATGGCGAGGCCCAGCCCGGTTCCGCGCGCCTGGCCCGCCGGGCTCTGGATCGACTGGGCGAAGCGGGTGAACAGGCGATTGCGCAGTTCGGCATCGATGCCGGGACCGCTGTCGATGACGCTCGCCTCCGCATGGCCGTTGCGTCGGATGATCTGCAGCGAGACCGTGCGTTCGGCGGGGGTGAAGCGGATGGCATTGGCGAGCAGATTGTTGAACACCTGGATCAGCCGCTCGGCATCGCCGCGGATCATTACCGGCTCTTTCGCGAAATCCGATATCAGTTCGACCTGCTGGTTCTCTGCCATGCCGCGCACGGCGTCGAGCGCACGCGCACCGACGTCGCGCAAGTCGATAGGCTGGAAATCGAACGACATTTCGCCCGCCTCCAGCTTCTCGATGTCGAGAAGGTCGTTCACCAGGCGGATGAGGCGGTTGGCGTTGTTCTCGGCGATTACCACCAGCCGCAGCATGGCTGCGGGAAATTCCTGCCCGAGACTGCCGCGCAACAGGCCTAGCGAACCGACGATCGAGGTGAGCGGCGTGCGCAATTCGTGGCTGACGGTCGAGAGGAACTGGTCCTTGATCTGCTCGACCTTCTCGCGCTCGGAAATGTCCCGCAGCGCGGCGACGATGTGGACGCCGTCGGGCAGGGGCATGATCCCAAGCGCAGCCTCGACCGGTATCGTCGTTCCGTTGGCGCCTCGCGCCGTGAGGTTGTGGCGAAACGGTTCGATCAGGCCCTTGTCGGTCAGACCGATACGATCGAGGAACAGGCCTTCGCCGGGGGCAAGATCGACGATCAGCGAAATGTCGCGGCGGATGAGCTCGTCCTCGGCATAGCCGAACAGTTGCGAGGCCGAGCGGTTGATCGTCTCGATGCTGCCGCTGGGATTGATCAGGATGATCGCGTCGAGGGTGCTGTCGAAGATCGCACGACGACGCGCCGCGGCTTCGCGCGCGGCGCGCTCGAAGCCCGCTCGACGATGCTCGCTGCGCCAATAGAGGACGCCGATGCCGATGAAGGTCAGCGCGACCATGGCGACGATGAACCAGCTGATCTGCTCGGTCGCGCGCGTCCGCTCGTTCTGGCGCGCCAGCGTCTGGGCCAGTCGCTGCGCTTCGGCCGCCCGCGCTTTGGTCGCCTCGCTGCGAAGCTCGTCCATGAGCGCCTTGCCGTAGCCTTCGCTCACCGAGGCGGCGGCCGGGCCGAGGCCGCCGCTGCGACGCAGCCCGATCACTCGCTCCATTTCGCCGAACTTGGCGTCGCTGATCTGTTTGAACCGCTCGAGGTGGCGGCGTTCCTTGTCGGTCGTCGGTAAGGACCACAAGGCCTGGAGCTGTTCCTGCACATCGCGCCGTCCCTCGCGATAGGGTTCGAGGAAGGTTTCGTTGCCGGTGATGACGAAGCCCCGCTGGCCGGTCTCGGCATCCTTGATCGAGGAGAACAGCTCGCTGATCAGAAGCTGGCGGGCATGGGCCTGGCGCGCCTCGTCCTCGGTGCTGCCGAGCCGACGGTATTCGGTGCTGAACCAGAACGCGAGCGCCGCGAGCAGCAGCGGAATAAGCAGAAGCACTGCCAGGCCGGCGCGCAGTTCGAAGCTTCGCGGCCCGCTTGTCTGGTCGTCTTCGCCGATCACGGCTCACCCTCGGGATCGAGCAGTGGCTTGACCGAGAGAATCGCCTGCAGCCGATTGCTGACCCCGAGCTTGCGGAAGATCGCGGTCAGATGCGCCTTGATCGTTGCTTCGGTCAGTTCGAGATCTGCGGCGATCTGCTTGTTGAGATCGCCGCGGACCAGAGCCGCGAGCACGCGCTTCTGGGCCGAGGACAGCGTCTCCATTCGCGCGCCCATATCTCGCAGCGCATCCGGGATCGCGGGTGCGGCAGGGAAAACCACACCACCGGTGACGAGGGTGCCGATCGCCATTGCGATCTGATCGAGTGGCTGGCTCTTGGAAATGAAGCCCGCTGCCCCCACGGCCTTGGCCGCGTTGATGATTTTCGGTTCGTCGAAGGCCGAGATGATCGCGATAGGCACGTTGCCGAGTACGTGCTGGAGGCGAAAGAAGCCCGAGAAGCCTTCGGCGTCGGGAAGCTGATAGTCGAGCAGCAGCAGGGCGATGTCCTGGCGCGTCTGGGCGATGCGTTCGGCCGACTCTATTTCCGTCGCCTCTTCGACGACGAGATGCGGAAGCTGCGACATGATCGCCATCCGAACCGCATCTCTTACCATGGGGTGATCGTCAGCGATCAAGACCCTGCGTCGCATCAGCTGCCAATCCCCATTGCATTTAAACAGTGTTTATCTGGGATCCAGCGGTCAATATGTTCGTGCACTCCCCCGCTGTCGAGGGAGGCAAAGCTCCATTTCGGTGTCATCGACGAGGTGAGGGACATATGTCGGCAAGATCGATCCTCTTGATCGTCACGGAAGACGCGGCCCTAGCCGCGGCGGTCTGCGGTTTCGTGGAGCCGCTGGGCTGGAGCTGCCGGCCCGTTCGGGACAGCGCCAACGCGTCCCGGGCATTGGCGGAATCGCCCGCGGCGGTGCTCGTCGACCAGCGCTTTCCCGATGCGCCGGGCCTGATGGCGGGAATCCGCGAAAAGCCCGCGCCGATCAATGGCACGCCGATTCTGACGGTCGGCGGCGCGGATCGCGGCGCCGTGGGTTCGGGCGGCCAGCTCGACCTGCCGCTCGATCGCGGGGCCTTTCTCGCTCTGCTGCGGCAATGGGTTGGCCCGGTCGAAGATCACGCCTCGCGCGGAGAGCCTTGGCATTTCCGCTACAAGCTCCTGCGGCTGCTCGGGCTCGACAATGCCGATGCGATGCTGCGGCGGCTGCGATCGAACCTCGGTGAGGCGGTGGAACGCGCGTTGACCGACGGTAGCGCGATTGCGGCGCATCGCCTGGCGGGGCTTGCGGGAATTTGCGGCTTCGCAGACGTGAGCCAGGCCTGGAGCCGGGCCGACCGTCACGAGGACGGCGCGCTGGCCGCCGCGATCGCGGTCTCGCAGCGCGCCATGGCCGATATCGATGCCGCGCTGGGCCCGTCGGCCTAGGTTACTTGAGCCGCAGCGGCAGGCCGGCGGCGACGAAGACCACCTCGTCGGCGGCCGCGGCCACAGCCTGGTTGATCCGCCCCGCGAAATCGCGAAACCGGCGGGCGAGGGCATTGTCGGGCACGATGCCGAGGCCGACCTCGTTGGCGACGAGGATCAACGTGCCCTGGAAGCCGCTCACGGCCTCGGTCAGCGCCGCGAGCTCCGCCTCGAGCTCTCGCTCCGCCAGCATGACGTTGGTCGCCCAGAGCGTCAGGCAATCGACCAGCAGCGTCTCATCCGACGCCGATCGCGCGGCGATGGCGGCAGCGAGGTCGAGCGGTGCTTCGAGCGTCGCCCAGTTCGGGCCGCGATCGGCGCGATGCAGCGCGATGCGCTCGCGCATCTCTTCGTCCCAGGCCTCGGCCGTGGCGACGTAGGTCAGGCGCCCGCCGTGTTCTTCGGCGCGGCTCTGAGCCAGGCGGCTCTTGCCCGAACGCGCGCCGCCGAGCACGAGCAGGCGATGAGCGGTCATGACCAAGGCTCTCCGGCTTGCTGTGCGAGGGTGATCAGCGCAGGCACATCGAGATGCCGTTCGAGTTCGGCGGCGATATCATCGAGCGCGGCATCGACATCGGCATCATAGTCGACGCCCGTCCCCTCGACGCCGATCCGGCGGAGCAGCGTACGGCGCAGGTCGGCGCTGGCGAGCAGGCCGTGGACGTAAGTGCCGAGCACGCGGCCGTCGGCACTGATCGCGCCGTCGTCGCGGCCGTCGTCGAAACGGGCGAAGGGACGCGCCCGGTCCGCGCCCGTCGTTTCGCCCATGTGCATCTCGTAACCGGTAAAGCCCGCATCGAGCGCCTGTCCCGCGACCTGGCGCAGCGCCTTGCTGCCGGCGAGCCGCGTGTCGAGATCGAGCAGGCCGAGCCCGTCGATCGCGCCCGGCGGACCTTCCAGGCCGTCGGGATCGTCAATCCGCCGGCCCAGCATCTGATAGCCGCCGCATAGCCCGAGCACGACGCCGCCGCGCCGCCGATGCGCGAGGATGTCGACGTCCCAGCCTTCGGCGCGCAGCGCGGCCATGTCGGCGACCGTGGCCTTCGAGCCGGCGAGCACGACCAGCGCGGCTTCGGCAGGGATCGGCTGGCCCGGAGGCACCATGACCAGCTCGACGCCGGGTTCGAGCTTGAGCGGATCGAGATCGTCGAAGTTCGATATCCGCGGCAGGATCGGGCAGGCTACGACCACGCGGCCCTGGCCGCGATCGGCGCGTTTTTCGAGGATCACCGCGTCCTCGCTGGGCAGGCGCACGGTCGCGCGCAGCCAGGGCACCAGGCCGAAGCCGCGCCAGCCCGACAGGGCCTCGATCTGGCGATAGCCGTCCTCGAACAGCGCGGGATCGCCGCGGAACTTGTTGATCACGAAGCCGCGGATCATCGCCGCGTCGGCCGGATCGATCACCGTCCGGGTGCCGACGACCGCGGCGATCACCCCGCCGCGGTCGATGTCGCCGACGAGCACGACGGGCACCCGCGCCGCGCGCGCGAAGCCCATGTTGGCGATGTCGCCCGCGCGCAAGTTGATCTCGGCGGGCGAGCCGGCGCCTTCGACCACGACCACGTCGCACTCCGCTCGCAATCGTCGGTAGCTCTCCATCACTTCGGTCAGCAGAGCGCCACGCGCCTCGCGGAAGTTGCCCGAGCCGAGCGTGCCGCGGACCTTGCCGTGGACCACGAGCTGCGAGGTGCGATCGGCCTGCGGCTTGAGCAGGACGGGGTTCATGTCGGTATGCGGCTCGACCCGGCAGGCCAGGGCCTGGAGCGCCTGGGCGCGGCCGATCTCGCCGCCGTCGACCGTGACCGCCGCGTTGTTCGACATGTTCTGCGGCTTGAACGGTCGCACGGTCAGGCCGCGGTTGGCCAATGCGCGGCACAGACCGGCGACGAGCACCGACTTGCCGACGTCCGACCCCGTGCCCTGGAGCATCACAGCGCCCATTGCAGACCTCCCCAGGAAACGGCGGCCGCCACCAGCCAGAGCAGCAGGCAGGCGCGGACATAGACCGCCAGTGCGCGGCGGATGTCGCGCGCGCCGGCCTGCGACGAGCCGTCTCCGATCCAGGGCTTGTCGTGCATAACGCCGTCATAGGCGATCGGCCCGGCCAGGCGAAGCCCCAGTACGCCGGCCATCGCCGCTTCGGTCCAGCCGGCATTGGGCGAGGCGTGCAGCCTGGCGTCGCGCCACATGGTCCGCCAGCCACCGACGCCGGCCAGGCAGATCACCGCGCCACCGATCCGCGCTGGCAGAAGGTTCAGCAGGTCGTCGGTCCGCGCCGCGGCCCAGCCGAACAGGCGCCAGCGTTCCTCGCGGTGGCCGATCAGACTGTCGGCGGTGTTGATCGCCTTGTAGGCCCAGACCCCGGGCAAGCCGGCGACGAGCAGCCAGAACAGCGGCGCGGCCACCCCGTCGCAAAAGCTCTCGGCCAGGCTCTCGATCGCCGCGCGCGCGACGCCGGCTTCGTCGAGTGCGGTCGTGTCGCGGCCGACGATCATGCCGACCGCCCGGCGCGCGGCGGGCAGGTCGCCGGCGGCAAGCGCCTGCGCGACCGGGCGGACGTGATCGAACAGGCTGCGCTGCGCGAGCGCGGGGAAGGCGGCCAGCGCGACGCCGATCCAACCGAACGGGCCGAGCGTGGCAAGCAGCGCGCGCTGGATCAGCCAACCGCCACCGCCGGCGATGGCGATCAGCAGCAGGACGGTGAGGATGCCCGCGAGCAGGCGGCGACGCTCGGGGCTCTCAGGGCGGTTCCATTCGCTCTCGCAGCGCGCGATGATCCGCGCGAACAGGCCCACGGGGTGGCCGATCCGGCGATAGAGCGCGCCTGGCCAGCCGATCGCCGCGTCGAGGGCGAGCGCGACGAGGGCGACGGGTTCAGCCAAGCGTCAGCGCCGTGTCGAGCCTTGCGAGGTCGGCCTCGCTGCCGGGCAGGCCCAGCCGCAGCCAGCGCGGATCGTAGTCGAACGGCCGCGTCAGGATCGCGCGCCGGGCCAGGCGTTCGAACAGCGCCTCGGCTTGGTCGGTCTCGACCAGGCGGAACAGGGGGCAGCAGCCACGCGCGGCGAGGCCGTGACGCGCCAGCACCGCGTCGAGCGCCGCCGCCCGGCGGCGCAGGCCGGCGCGGCTGGAAGCAATCCAGGTCGCGTCGCGATAGGCCGCGGTACCGATCGCGATGCTCGCGGCCGAGACCGGCCAGGCGCCGAGCCTAGCGCGGAACTTTGCGATCACCGCGCGCGGTCCGATGACGAAGCCCAGCCGCAGTCCGGCGAGGCCGAAGAACTTGCCGAACGAGCGGAAGATCACCAGCCGGCGCTCATCCGACACCGCGCCGGCTAGGCTCAGCTCGGGTGCGTGGTCGGCGAAGGCCTCGTCTATCACCAGCCAGCCGCGATGGACCAGGAGGCTTTCGCGCGCGTGGGTCGTGCCGTCCGGGTTGTTCGGATTGGCGACGATCAGCGTGTCGTCGCCGGCCTCGGCCAGGGTGGCCGGTCGCGCGCCGCCGAACATGTCGCCGTGGGTGCGGTAGGACGGTGCGAGGTAGGCGGCAGGGGCGGGCAGCACGTCGCCGGCCAGACGCAGACCGATTTCGGTGCCGGGCAGCGCGCAGACGTGCTGCGGGTCGGCGCCGAAATGGCCGGCGGCGGCGCGTTCGAGCGCGGCGAGGCCGGATTCGTCGGGCAGGGCCTGCCAGTCGATCGCGAGGTCTGCGGGCACGGGCCAGGGATTGGGATTGATCCCCGTCGAGAGATCGAGCCAGGGCGCGTCGCCGTCGCCGAAATGCGTGCGCGCCGCCGCGATGCCGCCGCCGTGCCAGGTCCAGCGCGTCATATCAGTCTGGCCCCGACGATCGCGGCCAGCAGCAGGCCCGATTCAACGATCTCGATCCCTGCGCCGTGGCCATCGCCCGAGATTCCGCCGAACCGTGCGCGCAGCCAGACGGCCCAGAGCGGGACGAACAGGAGGGCTGCGAGCAGTCCGGGTACGAACCAGCTCGCCGTGAGCAGGGCGGCGCTCCACAGCGCCAGATCGAGCGGCCGCACCGCGTCGCGGAAGCGGGCGCCGAGCCCTTCGTGCAGCGGCGGCAGCCAGCGTGTCCAGGCGAGCGGGCCGATCCGCGCGACGAAAGGCACGAGCAGCAGCGCGATTGGCGGTGCGGTGACGAGCAGGGTGCGGATCAGCACGAGCTTGGCGACGAGCTGCAGGCCGATCGCCACGACGGCGAAGCTGCCGACGTGCGGATCGGCCAGGACCGCGCGCAGGCGTTCGGGATTTCCCTGGGCAAGCTTGTGCGCAGCGCCGGAAGCGTCGGCCACGTCGCCGAGGCCGTCGAGATGCAGCGCGCCGGTGACCGCTACCCATAGCACGAGCCCGACCAGCGCGCCCAGCCAGGGGTCGATGCGCGCGCCGAGCACGGCGCCTAAGCAGACGATCGCGCCGACCGTTAGCCCCGCGGCCGGAAACCAGCGCATCGAGGCGGCGAATTCGGCATTGCTCACGGTCACGCGCGGTAGCGGCAGCCGGGTGAGGAACTGCAGCGCGATCACAAGTCCCTTCACGTGCGCAGCCCGACGATCTGACCCGCAGGTTGTGTGCCGGGCCAGACGCGGATCGAGAGCAGCGCCGCATAGGGCAGGTCGAAGGCCCAGCCGAGACGGTGGTCGAGACCGCAGAGCAGACTCAGCGCCGCGCGCATCGCGCCCCCGTGGGTGACAACCAGCGTGGACCTCGGTTCGAGCGCGGTCAGCGCGACGCGGACGCGATCGAGCAGCGTCGACCAGCTTTCGCCCGCGGGTGGGGCGTAGGCATCGGGATTGTCCCAGAAGCGCCCGAGCGCTTGGCGGTCGATCTCCTGCGCGGCCAGCCCGTCCCAGGCGCCGAAGTCGAGCTCGCGCCAGCGCGGATCTTGCCGCGCCGTCAGGCAGCGCGGCTCGGCGATGGCCGCGGCCGCTTTCGAAGCGCGGGAGAGGTCCGAGCTGACGATCGCTTCCAGCGCCAGGTCCTGCGCACGCGCCACGCAGGCGGCGATGCCGCCCGGGGTAGGGGCGGCGTCGGTATGGCCGAGGAACAGCCCGGGCGTTTCCGGTGCGCCGTGGCGCAGCAGGTGGAGGAGGAAGCCCTCGCTCATGCCGCGCCGGCGATTCCGGCTTCGGCGAAAGTGGCCATGCGGTCGTGCGCGGCCAGCGCCGAGCGGACGACCTGCGCCGCCACGGCTGCGCCGCTGCCTTCGCCGAGCCGCATGTCCAGCCGGAGCAGGGGTGCCAAACCGAAGCGCTCGAGCAGCCGCGCGTGGCCGGGCTCGGCCGAACAGTGCCCGGCCAGGCAATGGTCGGTGATCGCCGGATTGGCCGCGGCCAGCGGCGCAAGGGCCGAACCGCTGATGAAGCCGTCGAGCATGACCGGCACGCGCAGCCGGCGTGCGGCGAGCACGGCGCCGGCGATCGCGACGATCTCGCGCCCGCCGAGCCGCCGGAGCGTCTCGAAGGCGCTGCTCGGTGCGCTCGCGTGGAAGGCGAGCGCGCTTTCGACGGCTGCGATCTTGCGCTCCATCCCGGCCATGTCGAGCCCGGTACCCGGGCCGACCCAGGTCCGCGCACGGCCTCCGAAGCTGCGCGCGCAGAGGGCGGCGGCGGCGGTCGAATTGCCGATGCCCATCTCCCCTACGGCCAGCAGATCGAGATCGGGCGTCACCACCGAGGCGCCGATCGACAGGGCTTCGAGGCATTCGGCCTCGCTCATTGCCGGCGCGCGGGTGAAGTCCTCGGTCGGCCGGTCGAGCGCGATCGGCACGACCGTCAGTTCGAGCCCGGCCGCCTCGGCGAGCGCGTTGATCGCGGCGCCGCCGGCGGCGAAGTTGGCTACCATCAGCGCGGTGACGTCGGAAGGAAAGGCGCTGACCCCGCGCGCGGCGACGCCGTGGTTGCCCGCAAAGATCGCGACGCGGCCGCGATCGAGTCGCGGCTTCTCGCGGCCCTGCCAGCCGGCGAAGAACACGGCGATCTCCTCGAGCCGTGCCAGCGAGCCCGCGGGCTTGGTGAGCTGCGCCTGCCGCGCCTCGGCCGCCGCAATCGCCGCCGGGTCCGGCCCGGACAGGTCGGCGAGCGCGCTTTCGAAATCGGTGATCGAGGAAAAGCTCATTCGGCGACGAATCCCTCGGGCGGCGCGCGCGTAATGAAATGGCCTTTCACACCCTGCGGCCAATCGCGGAACGGCACGCGGCCGTGTTCGCTGGTGGCATAGCGGACGGCATAGTCGAGGATCGCACGCGCGGCATCCTCGTCCGGTGCGAAACGGCCGAGTACGTAGGAGATCTTGCCCGGTGCGCGCAGGTGGATCGTGCAGAATTCGGTGCAGGCGAAGAGGCAGGGCATTTCCTGCACTGCGATATCGGCATAGCGCGTGTCCGAGGCCTGGACCGCCTGCAGTGCCGCGACGAGCAGCGCGCCGCCGCGGCGGCCTTCGCTGTCCTCGCGTTGGTCCGCGGAGAGCTTGCAGGTGTTGCAGGCGACGACGGCGGGGCCGGGTGTGACGGGTGTCAGCATCAGAAGCGTCCCCGCAGGCCGGCATAGAACACGCGGCCGAGAGCGTTGTAGCGGATCGCGGTCGAATAGGTCTCGTCGAACAGGTTCTCGACCCGGCCGATCAGGCGCAGACTGGGCGACAGCGCATATTCGGCGCGCAGGTCGACTAGCGTATAGGCGTCGAGCACCGTGGTATTGGCCGCATTGTCGAAGGTCTTGCCCGACCAGCGGATCGCGGCGCCCGTGGTCAGCCCGAAGGGCCATGCGTAGGAAACCGAGCCGTTGGCCGTGTCGCGCGGGCGACGCGGCAGCCACTTGCCGAAATTGGCGCCCGGCGAACGGTCCTCCGCCATGGTCCAGCTGTAGTTGCCGTCGAGCTGGAAGCTGCCGAGTTTCAGCGCAGCGGCCGCCTCGATGCCGTGCGCCTCGGCGCGCGAGACGTTGGCGTAGTATCCCTGGCGGCGCGTCGTAGCGTTGCCGGGGACGAAGCAGAGCGCGTCGGTCGATGTGGCGGCGCAGGAGTTGAAGATGATCTGATCGCGCGTCTTGCGCTGAAACCAGGTCGCGCCGAAGAGCAGCTTGTCGTCGAACAGGTGCTGTTCGGCGCCGGCCTCCCAGCCCTTTGCCCGCTCGGGCGCGAGGCTCGCGACGCCGTATTCGGAAAACAGCTGGTAGAGCGTCGGCGCCTTGAAACCCTCGCCATAGCTCGCGCGCAGAACCGTGCCGGTAGGCAAGTTCAGCACGCCGCCCGCGGCGAAGAGCCACTTGCCGCCGAAGCGATCGTGATCGTCGTGGCGCAGGCCGGCGTTCAGGGTGAGGCCCTCTATCGGCTGGGCGCTGAGTTGGCCGTAGAAGCTGGTGATGTCGGCGCCGCCGCGCACGGGGGCGGGAACCGGCGTGGCCAGGGCGGCGGGCGGCGAGGCCGAACGGAAGCGCGAGCGCTCGTTCTCGGCGCCGGCGAGCAGGGTCCAGCCTTCGGCGATCGCGAAAGCCCCCTGGTACTCGAAGCGGCGGTTGTGGCCGGCGGCGTCGAAGGTCTGCGCACGCGCGCGGGTCGGGTTGAAGTTGTCGCGGTCGGTGTCGGTATAGGTATAGCCGATGCGGTTGCGGAAGCGGCCGTCGAGCAGGTCCAGGTTGATCCCGGCATACCCTACGAATTCGCGGTTCAGCGAATATTCGAGGCTGTCGGCGGTGGATGCGTCGATCTCGGTCCGCGACGAGGCGTAATAGCCGCGCAGGTCGGCCGAGATCCCCGGTGCGAGCTCGATCACGGCGCGGCCGCTGACGTTGCGGTTGATATAGCCGTCCGCCTCCTTGCCGCCGAAGGCCGGGGCGAGCGCGCTAATGCCGTCGGTGGTGAAGGCCTGGCCGCCGAGGCGCCAGGCCAGCGGGCCGGTCTTGCCGCCGATCGCGGCGCGCGCGCTGATGGTCTCGTGCGAGCCGGCCTCGACGTCGAAGCTGCCTTCGAGCGCCTTTGCGGGCAGGGCCGTCACGACGTTGACCACACCGCCGATCGCCTGGCTGCCCCAGAGGATCGATTGCGGCCCGCGCAGGACCTCGATCCGCGAGGCGTCGCCGGCGAGCAGGTTTGCGAAGTTGTAACCGCCACTGCTGGCCGAGGGATCGTTGAGCTTGACCCCGTCGATCACGACGACGGTCTGCTCGCTCTCCGCGCCGCGGATGCGCAGCGCGGTCGTGGTGCCGTAGCCGCCGTTGCGTGAAATGCTGACGCCCGGCGTGCGCAGCAGCAGTTCGGTCACGCCGATGTCCTGGGCGCGATCGAGCGCCGGCTTGTCGAGCACGGTCAGCGAGGCGGGAACCTGATCGACCGGGATCGCGAGCCGCGTCGCGGTGACGAGAATCGTGTCGGAAGAGGACG
>SECS01000059.1 GCA_004211435.1 Novosphingobium sp.
CCGAACAGCGGCGTGCAGCGGATCGCAGATCGGTTTCGCGAATTGCATTGCAGATGCAGACGTACATCGGCCTCTCCGAATCACTTTCACCCCTTATAGCGCTAATGAGAACGCCTCGCAATGTTATTGCGATCAGTTCTCATGTGGCGGAAATCCGCCGTATCGGCAGAAATCTTCGTTCAGTCAGCGAACGCCAGAGCCATTCGAGCGGCCCCTGGCGGAACCGCGCGAGCCACGATTCGCTCCAGCCGAGCATCAGCGCCCAGCCGAGCAGCACGAAGGCGAATTGGCGGGCGTGGCCGACAGTGCCGATGAGGCCGAGGCCCCAGCCATAGAAGATCGCGGTCATCAGAACGGTCGAGGCGAGGTAATTGGTGAAGGCCATGCGCCCCGCCGCAGCAAGCTTGCGACCGAACCAGGTCCGCGCCAGCCGGGGGGCCGCGAGGACCAGCAGCGCAGCATAGGCCAGGGCCATCGCCAGGTGTGGCACCGCGGTCCAATAGAGGATCGCCGATGTCATGGCGCGCGGCGGGAAATGGCGCTCCCACAGCCAGGCCAGGATCGGCAGGGTCATGGCGAGGCCGATCGCGAGACCGAGCCCTGCGACGGCCCAGAGCCAGCGCCGCGGCCAGATGCCCGAGAAGAAGCCGCTTTGCAGAAGCACGGTGCCGATCAGCATCAGCGGGATCGTCTCGCCCAGGCTGGGCCAGGCTGTCTCGAGCGACCAGAACGGGCGGTCGCGCAGCTTGGCCAGGATCTGGTCGCCGAAGCCCAGCGCATATTCGGCGAGCTCGCGTGCCGTCCGTGCATGGAACTCGGCGAGATAGGCGGCATGAGCCTTGGCTTGGACGGCGCTGGCGAGGCCGAGGCGTGCCTGCTCTTCGGCATGGACCGCGGGCAGATCCTCCAGCGTGCCGGCCAGGTGCCAGCCGAGGAAGGCGATCAGCGCGCCCGTCACGAGCGGCACGCGCGGAATCTCGCGCAGGAACATCACGGCGATGCCGGACAGTGCGTAGAGGAACAGGATGTCGCCCCACCAGAACAGGAAGAAGTGCGCGAGGCCGAACAGCAGCAGCCAGCCGAGCCGGCGCATCTGCAGGATCTCGCCGTCGCGTCCCTTCGCCTCGGCGCGATCAATGAACAGCACGAGGCTTGCGCCGAACAGCAAGGTGAACAGCGCGCGCATCTTGCCTTCGAACAGCACGAACATGCCCGCGAAGGCGGCCTCGTCGAGCGGCGTCGGCACGACCGGGACCTGCGGTGTCAGCGCTGCGGTCGAAGGCCCGGCGAAAGCCGCGATGTTGACGGCGAGGATGCCGAGCACGGCGACGCCGCGGATCAGGTCGAGCGAGGAAATCCGGTCGTCAGGCCGCTCCTCCGCGGGCGGCATCAGTTCCTGACGGGGAGACAGGTGAAGCCGGCCGCGGAAAGTCGCGAGCAGGCAGACTGCGCATCCGCCTGGCTGGCGAAGCCGCCGGCCTGAAGCTTGGCGATCTTGCCTGCCGGCACGAGCAGTTTGGTGCGCCCGGCGATCTCGGGTCGGGCCTTCACGCGGTTCCACATGGCTTCGGCATTGGCAGGCACGCCGAAGGCGCCGAGCTGGACGCGCCAGGCGCCGTTGCTGGCTACGGCGGGGGCAGGAGCTGCCGTCGCGGGAGTCGCCGCGGGGCGGGCGGCAGCGGGCGGCTTCGCCTGCGGCTGGGCTGCGGCGACGCGGGCCGGAGCCGGCGCAGGGGTCGGGGCTGCGGTGACCGCGGCGGGGGTCTGCGGTCGGGCGAAGTCGGCGCCGGCGGTGCGCGGGCTGTCGGTGCCGGCGATGCGTTCGGCGATCGCGACCGCGGCATCGGGAGAGACAGGAGCGGGACGAACGGCCGCGGCCGCCGCTGCGGCCGTTCCTGCCACGCGTCCGGGCAGGGCGGCGGCGCTTGCGACGCGCGCGGGCACGGCGGCCGACGCTGCCGCCGTCGCTGCCGCGGGCAGCGTCGTGCCGAGATCGGCCGCGGCGATCTGCCGTTCGCGCGTCGCCTGGGCTGCGCTCGCGAGCTGCGAGGCGAGGTTCACGCTCTGCTGGCGCTGGTCGAGCGGGATATATTTGTCCATCTGCGACAAGGCCGGTGCGGCCTGGGCAAGGCCCGCCTGCTGCGCCAGGCTGACCAGGGCATAGGCGCGCACCCAATCCTTGGCGACGTTGTCGCCGTTGAAGTGGGCGAGGCCGAGCAGGTACTGCGAGCGCGGATCGCCGCGGTCCGATGCCGCCTTGATATAGGGCATGGCGCGCGACTGCTCGCCACGCTGGAACAGCAGCAGGCCGTAGTTGTCGGCCGCCTGGATGTGGCCCTTGGCGGCGGCCTTGCCGAACAGGTCCTCTGCCTTGGCGAGATCGACGGGCACGCCGCGGCCGAGCTTGTAGGCCTGGCCGAGGTTGAACAGCGCGTCGCTGTCGCCGCGGTCGGCGGGGGCCTTCCATTCGGCGATGGCCTTGGCATAGTCGCCGCGCGACCAGGCATCGACCCCGGCCTTGACGTCGGCCAGCGCAAGTGGGGCCAGCACCGGACTGGCCGCAATGAGTGCAACACCCGCAAGCCACGAAATCCGAAGCGTCGCCTTGATCGTCATCTTGCTCACCTAAGAAAAAAATCGAAATCCCGGTTCACGGTTACCAGCGGTCCGGCTTGGCCGAGCCTTCGCTGTCGACCCATACCCATTCGCCCCGTCCACCGTGCCTAACTGGCATAGTAAACCGCGGCTTAGCAAAAGTTTTATGCGGCGAGACGTGTCCCGGGCCGCGACGCGGGAGGGCAGACTTAACCTTAAATTAGGAACGATCTGCGATTTCCCCCGTCAGTTGAAAGTGCATTTCTTGCATCGGGGGACCAGCATTGCGCGTACTGGCATTGGCATCGCAGAAGGGCGGGTCGGGAAAGACCACCTTGTCCGGGCATCTAGCCGTGCAGGCCCAGCGCGCCGGCGCCGGGCCGGTCGTGCTCATCGATATCGACCCGCAGGGCTCGCTCGCCGACTGGTGGAACGAGCGCGAGGCGGAATTGCCGGCTTTTGCGCAGACCACGGTCGCGCGGCTGGCCAATGATCTTCAGGTCCTGCGCCAGCAGGGCTTCAAGCTGGCCGTCATCGACACGCCGCCGGCGATCACCATGGCGATCCAGAGCGTCATCTCGGTTGCCGAGCTGATCGTCGTTCCGACGCGTCCGAGCCCGCACGACCTGCGCGCCGTCGGCGCCACGGTCGATCTCTGCGAACGTGCCGGCAAGCCGCTGATCTTCGTCGTCAATGCTGCCACTGCCAAGGCGCGCATCACTTCGGAAGCCGCGGTCGCGCTGTCGCAGCACGGCACCGTTGCACCGGTGACCTTGCATCACCGCACCGATTTCGCCGCCTCGATGATCGACGGCCGCACGGTGATGGAATGCGATCCCAACAGCCGCTCGGCCAACGAAGTCGTCGCGCTGTGGAACTACATCGCCGACCGTCTCGAGAAGAATTTCCGCCGCACCGTGTTCGCCCCGCCTTCGGCTGTGGCGGTTCCCGGCCTTCCCGGCGCACATCGCCCGATCGGCGGCGGCTTCGGACGCCGCGTCGCCGGCTCGTAGGAAGGGGCAGGGGGCATGACAAACAGACCCGTTGCCTCGCTTTCGCCGACCCTGCTCGCGCGAAAGGGAGCCGCACGCCCGGCCATGCGGCCGCAATTGCAGCCGCTCCGAGCTTTCCAGGACAATGCCGCGCGTCAGCTCGACGATCTCGGCTGGAACGACATGGGCGCGGAGGCAGATGCCACCGTCGTCGCTGCGGCGGTGATCGAAACGCCGGCGCCGCTGGAGGAAATTCAGACCGCGGAAATCGTGGCTCTGACGCCCGAGATCGAGATCGCGCCCGTACCGGCGCCTGAAATCGTGCAGCAGCTCGCCAAGATCGCCGCGCGCGTGAGCGGGAAAGGCAAGGCTGTCCAGCCTGCCAAGACCGCGCCAGCCAAGGCTGAACTGGCCAAGGTCGATCCGGGGTCGCGCCGCTCGGCGCTGTCCGACGGCCGCCGAGCCGCCTTCACGCTGCGCCTCGACAGCGAGCGTCATCTCAAGCTTCGCCTCGCCTGCGTCACGAGCAACCGCAGCGCGCAGCAGCTCGTCACCGCAGCGCTCGATCGCCTGATCGCCGACCTGCCCGACGTGGCGGATCTGGCGGCCCAGGTCCGCAAGTCTCGCTGAACCGATCTATTCTAAAGGGAATCTGTCCATGTCGCGCATGAGCCTCAAGACCGGCGTCAGTGCCAAGGCCATCCGGTTCGCGATCTCCGGTGTCGTCGCCGTCGGCCTCCTCGCCGGCTGCGCCGGATCGAAGCAACTGGCGCGCGCCGGCGATCACGCCGTGCGCACTGCGGGCAAGCAGTCGCGCGCGGTCGAGACGGCCGAGCAGGCCGTCGCCAAGAACCCGAACGATGCCGCGGCGCGCTTTGCCCTCGGTCAGGTCTATCTCGATGCCGGCCGCTTCCAGTCGGCGGCAACCACCTTTTCCGACGCGATCCAGCTCGGCGACACCAGCGGCCGCACGCAACTGAGCCTCGCGCTCGCGCAGATCGGTGCCGGCAATGGCCGCGCGGCCGTGGCCGTGCTCGACGAAAACCGCGATTCGATCGGCGCGACCGACCGCGGCCTTGCGCTGGCCCTCGCCGGCGAGACCACGCGCGGTGTCGGCGTTCTGCTCGACGCCCTGCGCTCGGGCGAGAACAGCCCCAAGCTGCGCCAGAACCTGGCTTTCGCCTATGCCCTCGACGGTAGCTGGCGCGAGGCGCGCATCACCATGGCGCAGGACGTTCCCGCAGACCAGATCGACGATCGCATCGGCGAATGGGCGATGATCGCGCAGCCCGAAGCCGGCCAGCGTCGCGTCGCCAGCCTGCTCGGCGCGCCGGCCGGCGTTGCCGATGCCGGACAGCCGGTCGCGCTCGCGCTCAACCCGGCCGTTCAGGCAGAGCGTTTCGCCGCGGCGGAAACGCCCAGGACTTTTGCCCCTGCCACGCAGGAACTCCCGCCCATCGATGCCGCTCCGGTCGCGCCGACGCCCGTTGCTCCGGCCTTTGCCGCCGCGCCTTCGACGGTTTTCGCGGCACCGGCTCCGGTCGCTCCCGTGGCTGCTCCGGCGAGCTTCGCTGCGGCTTTCCCGGCGGCCAAGCCCGTGATCCAGGCCGCTGCGAAGCCGGCGCGCGCCGCGCGTGTCGCAGCCGCACAGCCCGCCGTCACCGGCACGGGCGGCCATGTGGTTCAGATCGGCGCTTTCTCGAGCGAGGCCAACGCCAAGCGCGCCGCGCGCTTCTACACCGCGCGCAATGCCGAACTGCGCAACCTTCGCATCACGATCACGCCGGCCGTGGTCAACGGCAAGAACTTCTGGCGCGTCGCCGCCGCCGATCTCGATCGCGGCTCGGCCACGCGCCTCTGTTCGGGCCTGAAGAACCGCGGCAGCGCGTGCTTCGCCTATGCGGCGAGCGCCGCTCCGGCCCGGCCCGCCTTCGCGCTCGCCGGCGGCGCGGCCAAGGCGCGCCACCGCTAAGACTTTCGCTGCGGCGATTGCCCCAAGAACCCCTTCCCCTTGCGGGGGAGGGGTTTTTGCTATGCGCCGCGCTGGTGGCTGCCGACGGGCATGCCGCCTTTGAACAGCGCCAGCACGCGGCCCTGGACGGGTTGTTTGTTGAACGGCGTGTTGCCGGCGGCAGCGGCCATCTTGTTCGAATCGACGATCCACGGTCGCTCGGGATCGATCACGGCAATATCGGCTTCGGTGCCCGGCCTTAGCACGCCGGCCTCGACGCCGAGCAGCGCGGCCGGATTGGTCGCGAGCAGGCGGAAGGCCTGGCCCATGTCGATCACGTCGTCGCGCACCAGGCTCAGGGTCAGCGGCAGCAAGGTCTCGGCGCCGGCCATGCCGGGCTCTGCATCGGCGAAGGGCAGGCGCTTGTCCTCGGGACCGCGCGGGTCGTGGCCGGAGGCGACGACGTCGATCGTCCCGTCGGCCAGCGCCGCGCGCACGGCCTGGCGATCGGCTTCCGAGCGCAGCGGCGGCGACAGCCGCGCGAACGTGCGGAAATCGGCGACGGCGATGTCCGAGAGCATGAAGTGCGCGGGGCTGACCCCGGCCGTGACGGCAACGCCGCGGGCCTTGGCCGCGCGCACCAGCGCGAGGCCGGCGGCGGTGGTGACTTGGCGCAGATGCAGGCGCGCGCCGCTCATCTCGGCGAGCGCGACGTCGCGCGCGATCGCCAAGGCCTCGGCTTCGGCGGGCGCGGAAGGCAGGCCCAGCCGCGTCGCCATCTCGCCGGCGGTGGCGACGGCATTGCCGACCAGCGCCTGGTCCTCGGCATGGCTGACGACGACGAGGTCGAGCATCGCGCAATAGCGCAGCAGGCGGAGCATCGTGCCCGAATCGGCGATCCAGCGGCGGCCCGTGGCCACCGCCTTGGCGCCGGCGTCGCGCATCATCGCGATCTCGGCGAGGTCGCCACCCTCGAGCCCGCGCGTCGCGGCGCCGAGCGGATGGACCCAGAGGTCGGGCTTGCCCGAGCGCGAGGCGTAGCGGACGGTCGAGGGACGATCGAGCGGCGGGCCCTGGTCGGGCATCAGCGCCGCGCGGGTAATTCCGCCGAAGTGGAAGGCCGGCTTGTCGATCGCGAAGACGCCGAGATCGACAAGGCCTGGCGCGACGATCGCGCCGCGGGCGTCGACCACGCGCGCGCCCTCGGTGTCGACGCCGTCACCCAGTGCGGCGATGCGGCCATTCTCGACGCGGATCGCGCCTTTGGCCGGGGCACCTTCGGGCAGGACCAGAAGGCCGTTGGCAATGACGAGGGGCGGCGCGACGCTCATGACCAGCCCTCCACGCCGCGCGCCTTTCGCGTCAGCACCTCGAGGCAGGCCATGCGCATCGCCACGCCCATCTCGACCTGGCGGGTGATCATCGAGCGGTCCGCGAGGTCGGCAACGTTCGAGTCGATCTCGACGCCGCGATTCATCGGCCCGGGATGCATGACCAGCGCGTCGGGCTTGGCCTTGGCCAGTCGCTCGAGCGTCAGCCCGTAGAGATGGCGGTATTCGCGCGGGGAGGGGATGAACGATCCTTCCATGCGCTCCTGCTGGAGGCGGAGCATCATCACCACGTCGGCGCCGGCCAGAGCCTTGTCGAAATCGTGATAGGGGGTGACCTTCATCTGCTCGATTCCCACGGGCATCAGCGCGGGCGGTGCGCAGACGCGCACCTCCGCGCCCAGGGTCGTCAGGCAGTGGATGTTTGATCGGGCGACCCGGCTGTGCAGGATGTCGCCGCAGATCGTCACGACCAGACCGTTGAAATCGCTGCCGATCCTGTTGCGGAAGGCGGTGCGGATCGTCAGCGCGTCGAGCAACCCTTGCGTCGGGTGTTCGTGCTGGCCGTCGCCGGCGTTGAGCACGGGGCAATCGACCTTGTCGGCGATCAGTCGCACCGCGCCGGAAGACCCGTGGCGGATGACGATGGCGTCTGCGCGCATCGCGTTGATCGTCATCGCCGTGTCGATCAGCGTCTCGCCCTTCTTCACGCTCGACTGCGCGGCGTGCATGTTCACCACGTCGGCACCGAGCCGCTTGCCGGCGATCTCGAAACTCAGCAGCGTGCGCGTCGAGTTCTCGAAGAAGGCGTTGATGATCGTCAGCCCGGCGAGCCGATCGGCGCGTTTCTGCGGTTGGCGGTTGAGTTCGACCCACTGTTCGGCTTCGTCGAGGAGGAACAGCAGTTCGTGCGGAGCAACTCCGGCGAGACCGAGCAGCCCGCGGTGCGGAAACGCGAGCGATCCTGCCGGATAGCGGCCCGCGTGGGTTGGTTCTGGCGATGTCATTGAAGACGGTGCCTTACGCGGGTGGGGGCGAGTGCTCAACCCCGCTTGGACAAACTGTCCCCAATCCCTAGAAAGGTTCGGCAAATACCCACAAGGAACCCGCATGGCATTCGCGCGCAAGGTCTGGAAGCTGCTGGTGGCGATCAAGGACGGGCTGGCGCTGCTGTTCCTGATCCTGTTCTTCCTCGCGATCTATGCGGCGCTGACCAGCCGGCCCAACATCGGCCAGGTCCAGAACGGCGCGTTGCTGCTCAAGCTCGACGGTGCGATCGTCGAGGAGCCGGCGGTCAGCGATCCGATCCAGCAACTCGTGACGCGGCAGGCGCCGACCGGCGAGTATCGCGCGCGCGACGTGGTCCGCGCGCTGCGGCTCGCGGCGAAGGACGATCGCATCAAGGCGGTGGTCTTCGACCTGTCGCGCTTCACCGGCGCTGGTTTCGTTCACCTGCACGACATCGGCCAGGCGATGGACGAGGTGCGCGCGGCCAAGAAGCCGATCCTGACCTATGCGACGCTCTATGCCGACGACGGTGTGCTCATCGCCGCGCATGCCAGCGAGGTCTGGGTCAATCCGCTGGGCGGCGCGCTGGTCATGGGGCCGGGTGGCAACCAGCTGTTCTACGGCGGCCTGCTCGAACGGCTGAAGATCACCGCCCACGTCTTCCGCGTCGGCACCTACAAGTCGGCGGTCGAACCCTTCATCCGCAACGACATGTCGCCCGAATCGCGCGATGCCGCGCAGGCGCTCTACGGCGCGCTGTGGGAGAACTGGAAAGCCGACGTCGCGAAGGCACGGCCGAAGGCCAATCTCGCGCTCGTCGGCAGCGATCCGGTCGGCTGGGTCCGGGCCTCGGGCGGCGACGTCGCCAAGGCGGCCTTGGCGGCGGGGCTCGTCGACAAGCTCGGTGACGAGGTCGAATTCGGCCAGCGCGTCGCGCAGATCGTCGGCCAGAACAAGCTCGATCCGGGGCCGGGTCATTTCGCGCATACCCCGCTCAAGACCTGGCTCGCGGCCAACAAGGTCCAGCAGCCGGGCAAGGCGATCGGCGTCGTGACGATCGCCGGCGAGATCGTCGACGGCGATGCGGGGCCTGGCACGGCCGGCGGCGAGCGTATCGCCAAGCTGCTCGACGAGGCGCAGAAGAAGGACTTCGCCGCACTCGTCGTGCGCGTCGATTCGCCCGGAGGCACGATCACCGGCGCCGAGCAGATTCGCGCGGCCATCCAGCGCTACAAGGCGCGGAAGATCCCGATCGTCGTGTCGATGGCCAATCTGGCGGCCAGCGGCGGCTATTGGGTCGCAACTCCGGCCGAGCGCATCTTTGCCGAGCCGGGCACGATCACCGGCTCGATCGGTGTTTTCGCCGTCATTCCCAGCTTCGAACGCGCGCTGTCCGAATGGGGCGTGTCCGCGGACGGGGTGAAGACCACGCCCTTGTCGGGCCAGCCCGATCCGGTCGGCGGTCTCTCAGCCGACGTCTCGGCCATGCTTCAGGCCAATGTCGAGAGCAGCTACGGCCGCTTCATCGGTCTTGTCGGCGCGGCGCGGCGCAAGACCCCGGAAGAGGTCGACGCGATCGGACAGGGGCGCGTCTGGGATGGCGGGACGGCCCGCCAGAACGGCCTCGTCGATGCCTTCGGCGGGCTCGACGAAGCGCTGGCCTATGCGGCCAAGGCAGCCAAGCTCAGCGAATGGCACGCGGTCTATCTCGGCGACACGCCCGATCAGTGGACCTCGCTGTTGCAGCGGCTCGGCGGCCACGATGACGACAGCGCCCCGCCGGCCGAAGCGCGCGATTTCGCCGCGGCGCTGGCCCAACGTCAGCTCGGCCTAGTTGGCCATGCGCTGGCCGGGGCCGAGCGCCTCGTCGGCACGCGAGGCGTGCAGGCCTATTGCCTGGAGTGCCCGGCACCGGGCGCGCGGCAGCCGATCAAGGGCGACCTGTCGCTCTTGGCGCGCGCGGCGCGGCTGCTGGAGTTGGATTGATTCGTCGCGGCAAGCGCGCCGCACATTCGGCACTGTAATTTCTCGCCACCTGAACTCGTTTCCCCTCAGGCCGTCGCGAGCACCTCCACCGGGCGCCCCAAGCGAAGGTCGCCCATGATCGAGGTGCGGTGCATGTTGCGGCCCGATTCCTCGTCGTAGGGTACGACTCGGTGCATGACGCCGTGGTTGTTCCAGATCACGAAGTCGCCCTCCCGCCAGTCGTGGCTATAGGCGAACTCGGGCTGGGCAGCCCATTCGATCAGCCGCTCGATGAGCGAGCGACCGGCGACGTAGGACATGCCGATGACCTCGTCGGCGTGGGAGCCGAGCACGAGCGACTGGCGGCCGTCGGGCTGGGTCCAGACCAGTGGCACGACCATTTCGGGCGCCTGACGGAAACGCGCGAGGCGGTCCTCGGGAATCTCGCGGAAGACGTGGCGCATCGCCGCCTCGAGCCGGTGGATCACCTTGAGGTCGGCGATCGCGGCCTGTTCGGCGTCGGGAAGGAAAGACCAGGCGGCGAAGGTATTGGCGAATTCGGTCTGGCCGCCGGTGGGCGAGAGCTTGCGCGCCGACAGCATCGTCGCCTTGGGCAGCGGCTGATCGACGGTAACGCCGTCGGTATGCCAGAACCAGGTCGCGTAGACGAATTCGGGCGCGAGCGTCGCGCCTTTGCCGAGTGCGATCTTGTAGACGTCGGTCGCCTCGTCCCGCTTGGCCGAATCCTCGATCGCAGCGCTCGTGTAGTTCAGCCGCTGACCGAAGGCATCGGTGAAGGCCAGTTGCTCGGCATCGGTCAGATGCAGTTCGGGAAACACGAGCACGCCGCGCTGCTCCATCGCGTCGCGCACGGCCTGGACCACTTCGGGCTCGCAAAGCCGCGCCTTGTCGACGTGGACGCGGCTGCCGATGTGCGGTTTGACGGGCTCGAAAGTGATCGTGGTCATGGGTCTCGCCGTAGCTGAATTGGTTCAGCATCCATACGATTCCCACGGCCCTGCGCCTAGCTTCGCCGCATGACTGGGACGGAACCTAAAGCGGCGGCGGCGTTTCGTCGGGGCTACGGTCGGGATTGTCGACGTCGGGCTGGAGCGGCGGGGTCTCTTCTGGCGTATCGGGCTGGAAACCGGGCTCGGGCTCCTGCTGCGGGGGACTTTCATCGGGCGACTGGGGATCGATCGTGTCGGGGGTGAATTCGGGTTGCGTGGCCATGGATTTGCCTTTCTTTCCCGTAAAAACCCTCGCAGGAGGTCCACAGTTCCCGCGGCGCTTGCCCTTTTGTCCCAGTGCTTATAAGGGCCGTCGCCTGAATTTTAGGCTTCGTCGAAATGCGGGCGTGGCGGAACTGGTAGACGCGCTGGTTTTAGGTACCAGTATCGAAAGATGTGGGGGTTCGAGTCCCTTCGCCCGCACCAGTGCCTCGCCCCTGACCCAGCGATGCCGTATTGAGAGTGGAAGGCTTCCAGAGCTATGCAGATTGTCGAGACCGCCAACGAGGGTTTGAAGCGGGCCTATACGGTCAAGATTTCGGCCAAGGACATCACCGCGCGCATCGAGGGCGAGGTCAAGAAGATCGCGCCGCAGCTGCGCATGCCGGGCTTCCGCCCTGGCAAGGTTCCGGCGAACCTCGTCAAGAAGATGCACGGTCCGCAGCTTCACCAGGACGCGCTGAACACGTCGATCCGCGAAGCGATGGACAAGCTCGTCGCCGACCAGAAGCTGCGTCCGGCGATGCAGCCCGACGTTTCGCTCGGCGATGGCTATGAAGAAGGCAAGGACGCCGAACTGACCGTCAGCCTCGAAGTGCTGCCGCAGATCGAAACGCCTTCGGTCGACGGCCTCAAGCTCGAAAAGCTGGTCGTTCCGGTGAGCGACGAAGAGGTCGATGCCGAGGTCGCGCGCTTCGCCGGCCAGCAGAAGAGCTTCACCGACGCCAAGAAGGGCAAGAAGGCCGAAGACGGCGACCAGGTCGTGGTCGACTTCCTCGGCAAGGTCGATGGCGTGGAGTTCGACGGCGGCAAGGCCGAGAACCAGCCGATCGAGCTGGGTTCGGGTCGCCTGATCCCGGGCTTCGAGGAGCAGCTCGTCGGCCTCAAGGTCGGTGACGAGACGGTCATCAACGTGACCTTCCCCGAGGACTATGGCGCGAAGAACCTGGCCGGCAAGGCCGCGACCTTCGACATCAAGGTCCACGCCGTGAAGGTCGCCGGTGAGCAGGAAATCAACGACGAGCTCGCCAAGAACCTGGGCCTCGAGAGCCTTGAGCAGCTCAAGGGCCTGCTGCGCGGCCAGCTCGAGCAGCAGACCGCGGGTCTGACCCGTACGGCGATGAAGCGCTCGCTGCTCGATCAGCTCGCCGCCGGTCACGATTTCGAGGTTCCGCCTTCGATGGTCGAAGCCGAATTCCAGCAGATCTGGGCGCAGCTGACCCACGAAGCCGGCCACGAGGAAGACCCCGAGGCCGCGCTGAAGGAAATCGAAGCCGAGAAGGACGATTACAAGAAGATCGCCGAGCGCCGCGTGCGTCTGGGCCTGCTTCTGTCGGAAATCGGCCAGACCAACGGCGTCGAGGTCAGCCAGCAGGAAATGCAGATGCTGCTCGCGCAGGCCGCGCAGCAGTATCGCCCCGAGGATCGCCAGCGCTTCTACGAATACGTCCAGCAGGACCCGCTCGCGGCTGCCCAGCTGCGCGCGCCGCTCTATGAGGACAAGGTCGTCGACTTCCTGTTCGACAAGGCCGAAGTCGCCGAGCGGGAAGTGACCAAGGAAGAGCTTCAGGCCGCGATCGAGGCCGAGGAAGACGGTCACGTCCATGGTCCGGACTGCAACCACGATCACGATCACAAGCCGGCCAAGAAGCCCGCGGCGAAGAAGGCCAAGGCCGACGATGCCGAGGCTGCTGCTCCGGCCGCCAAGAAGGCCAAGGCTGCGCCGAAGGCCGAGGAAGCGCCTGCTGAAGAGGCCAAGCCCAAGAAGGCTCCGGCCAAGAAGGCTGCTGCGCCCAAGGACGAGGCTGCTGCCGAGGAAGCTCCCAAGAAGGCGCCTGCCAAGAAGCCGGCCGCCAAGAAGGCTGCTGCCAAGGACTGATCTTCCGGTTTACGGAAACGAAACGGCCCGGTGCGCTCAGCGTGCCGGGCCGTTTTCTTATGCGGTGCTCAGGGCGCCCATTCGACGATCAGCACGTCGATGTCGCCCTTGGGCTCGAACTGCATCTTGCGCACCTCGAACTGGGTCGGCGAGATCTTCTTTACGCCGTCCATGCAGAAGCTGACGAGGTTGTCGGGCTTGCCCTTGTCGATCACCAGTCGGAAATCGCCGATCGGCCCGCGCCAGTTGGCGCCAGAGCTCAGGATATACCCGAGCCAGCGCTCGAAATAGCCGGGTCGCTCGCCGGGTGGCCGGGTGCCGAGGCGGCGGTCGATCCCGGCGTAGAAATTGCGATCGGTGCAGTAACGCTTGGTGTAGTCGGCCGCGGTATCGCGACGGTACTCGGGATCGAGCGCGCCGCCGACCGAGCCGCCGGCGAGCGGGACGTAGCGATGCGTCACTTCGACCGTCTTGCCTGCGGGAAAGACCTGGCGGCGGGTGACGTGGGTGACGAGGTTCCAGGCGGGCAGGACGACGTCGTCCTGGCGACGGAGCAGACCCTCACGGATATAAGCCTGGCGTTCGGCCTCGCTCAGCTTCTCGACGAAGGCGAGGTTGTCGTCGTAATCGACGGGATTCCAGAGCCGCGGCCAGCCGAGCTGCGTGATCCGTGCGGTGACGTCGCGGCCGGCGATCTCGAGCTTTTCGACATAGTCGAGCTGGACCGGCTTGCCGTCGATCGTTGTGCGGAACTTCAGGTCTTCGCGAAAGTCGGGCAGCGAGCGGTCGCCGAGATAGCCATCGATGCCGCCGGGCAGGTGCGGCACCGGAAACGAAACCAGCGTCTCGACGTCGCGCGGCGAGCGATTGGTGAAGCGATAGCGGACGCGCACTTCCTCGGTTGAGAGGTAGAGGTCCTCCGAGTCCATCGAGATCGCGTCGTTGCGCGTCAGCTCCAGCCCGCCGATGCCGATCGCGGCCGAGCTGTCGTTGGCCAGCGAGGGCGCGGCAGGAAGGGCGAGGAGGGCGAAGACGGCGCTGCGGACATGTCTGATCATGCCATCATGCTAACCCCATTCGCCGCCCCTGCGAAAGCGGGCGAGATCGATTACTTGCGCGCTGCGTCGAACCGGATCGCCGACACTTCCGCGCCGCCGAGTTCGACCCCGAGCACTTGCGCGAGCGTCGGCGCGATCGCGCGCATGTCGATTTCCCCGAGCGAGCGGCCCGCGGGCACGCCCTTGCCCATGATCAGGAAGGTCGAGCGAAGATTCTTCGCCTGCGGAAAATAGCCGTGGGTGCCGTGATACTTGGGCGTGCCGCGCAGCGGTGCCGAGGCGCCGGCGAAGCCGGCCAGCGTCGCGTCGGGCATCATGTTCACGTAGAACGTGGCCTCGGGATTGCCGCCCATCCGCGCGATCTCGTCCTTGCCGATCACCGCGGCGATGCCGTTGTTCGGATCGGCCTTGAGATCGGCCAGCAGCTTGGCAACCTTGGCCTGCAGCGTCGCATCGTCGGGACGGGCGAGCACGACGGCGGCCGAGCCGCCGGCGATCCAGGGCACGGCGTCCCAGGCCTTGATCGCGCCCTTGTCGTCGAGCGTGATCAGACCGGCGTCGATGAAGGGCCGATGGAGACTGGTCTCGCGCGATATCGTCTCGAAGCCGTGGTCGCTGGCGACCGCGATCACGGCATCGGGATGGGCAGCGAGCTCGGCCGCGATGACTTTGCCGATCACCGCGTCGATCCGTTCGAGCACGGCATGGGCCTGCGGAGTGCCGGGGCCCTGGGCGTGCTGCTCGTGGTCGAGCGCGGTGTAGTAGACGGTGAGGAATTCGGGCTTGTGCGCCTCGATCAGCTTGATCGCGAAGCGTCCACGCTTCTCGTCGCCGTCGATGCTCTCGTCGATGCCTGCAGCATAGGCCTCGCCCGTCGCGCGTTCGAGCTCGGGGACGAGACCTGGCGTCGACAGAGCGGCGACGAGCTTCACGTCGTCGGCATGGCCGGTCCGCCAGATCTGCGGCAGGTTCCAGGTCACGCCCGTCGCGGCGACGCTGACCGGCCAGTGGATCGAGCCGACGCTCTTGCCTGCAGCGCCGGCGGCCGACCACAAGGTCGGAACCTTGATGTCGCTGGCATACCAGTACCAGCCGCCCTGATTGATCTGCCTAGGATCGAAGGTGTTGTTGCTGACGATGCCGTGTTTCGCCGGGCTGGCGCCCGTCACCAGGGTGGTGTGGCTCGGATAGGTCACGGTGGGGAGGACGCCTACGACCCCCGTCGCATAGGCGCCCTCCGTGACGAACCTTCTGAGGTTGGGAATCCTGAGGCCGCGCTGCTCCGCCTCGATCACGTCGCCGGGGCGCAGCCCGTCGATCGAGATCAGCAGGACCGGTTCGGCCAGGGCGGGTGTCGAGACCGCCAGGCCGGCGGCGAGGAGCAGCGCGGCGCGCATCAGAACGTCACCTTGACCGTGCCGAACACCTGCTGCGGTGCGGCGACCAGGAGCGTCTGGTTGTCGCCGATATTGCCGTAGCCGTTGGAGCCGATCGTGCCGACGTAGCGCTTGTCGAGCAGGTTCGAGGCATTGATCTGGACCTCGATGTTCTCGTTGAGGCGATAGCCGAGCGTCGCGTCGACAATCGCCCGGCCCGGCACGAAGCCGAGACCGTCGCCGGGAGCGCGCAGATCATTGGTATAGGTGAAGTAGCGCTTGGACATGTAATTGACCGCGACGCGGGCGAAGAGGCCGCCGTCATCGTAGTTCACCTCGCCGTGCGCCATGTGCTTGGGCGTATCGACCACGGTGCTTCCCTGGATCGCCGCGACGAGCACGCCGGCGCGGTCGAACACGTCGTCGCGATAGGTCGCGTCGGTGTAGGTGTACGAGGCATAGATACCGAGCGTGTCGGTGAGCTTGAGATCACCCGCGGCTTCGATGCCGATCGAGCGGACCGAGCCGACGTTCTGCAGCACCGAGGGATTGCCCTGGATGCCCGGGCCGCTCGACACGCCGAGCAGACGGTTCTTGAAGTCGACGTAGTAGGCGCCGAGCACGCCCTTGAAGCGCGAGGTGTTGTAGCGGAAGCCGAGCTCGAAGGTGTTCGAGGTCTCGGGCTTGATCGTGTCCTTGATCGCGTCGAAGCCCGCCTGGGTCGTGCCCCAGATCGAGCCGTTGACCGACGGGAAGGCGCGCGTGGCCTGGGCGAAGCTGGCGAAGACTTCAGCGTGATCGTCGAGGTTGAAGACCGCGCCGACGCTCGGCTGGAACCAGTCCTCGGTCTTGAAGCGACCTTCGGGGAACACGCCCTTGACGATCGCGTCGGCCTCGTTGGTGACCTTGTAGCCCTTCCAGCCGAGGTCGATCTTCAGTCGGTCGAGTTCGATCGTGTCCTGGACGAAATACTGGACGGTCTTCGTGGTGAAATCGAAATCCCACTGCGTGGCGAAGGGATTCTTCGGGTAGTCTTGGAACGAGAAGCCGGGATCGGTGCGGCTGGCCAGCGCGTAGAAGCGGCGGGCCTGGTTGAAGTCGTTGTGCTCGTACCAGCCGCCGAGCTTGATGGCGTTGAAGCCGAGCTTGAAGTCGGCCGACGCGAAGACGCCGTAGCGCTGGATGTCGTATTCGGTGGTGCGGACCGAGATCGGCGCACCCGTCGGGCTCTGCGTATAGGGCGTGCCCCAGAGACCCATGCCCGTGTTGCGGTGGTAGTAGCCCTTGATCGCGACGTTGGCGTCCTCGCCGATCGGCGTCTTGTAGCCGAGCGAGGCGAGGGTGTCCTTGCGCAGGCCGGCGGCGTCGTAATAGGCGTCGTCGAGCGAGGTGATCTGGCCGGGGAAGCGCGTTCCTGCGGCCGGATTGCTGGGCGCGAAGCCGGTGATGTCCGACTTGCCGTCCTTGTTCGCGTCGATGTTGTTGGCGATGTCGGCGAGCTGGACCGCGAGCGCGTAATTGTCCGAGACGTTGTCGAAATCGTAGCCGAGCCGCGCGAGCATATCGAGCGACATGTCCTGATAGTCCTGCTCGCGGCGGTCCGAATAGGAGAACCAGCCGTCGATCTGGCCGTCGCCGACCGGCATCACCGCCTTCGCATTGACGATGTGCTGCTTCTGGCGGCCATCACCCTTGTACTTGTCGGTCGTGGCGAAGCCGTAGGACACGTAGCCGCGGAAGCCGTCGGTGCTGCCGACATTGACGCGAGCGAAGGCGCGAAAGGTCTCGGTCGTGCCATAGGTGAGGCTGGAGTCGACCGCGAAGTGATCGAGCGGATCCATCGAGAAGTATTCGACCGTGCCGCCCAGGTTGTTGGTCGCCTGGGTGTCGATCGCGCCGGCGCCCTGCGCGACGCGGGTCGAGCCGATGTTCTCCGAGCTGATCGCGCGGCTGACGTGGAGGCCGTTGTGGTTGCCGTACTGCATGTCGCCGAGCGGGATGCCGTCGAGATTGAAGCCGAGCTTGTCCTGCGTGAAGCTGCGGATGGTGACGCGGGTCGACCATTCATAGGTGCCGAAGGGGTCCGAGGCCTGGATGTTGACGCTGGGCAGCTTCTCGATCGCGCGGATCGGGCTCGAACCTGGGGTGAGGATCTGGATCTGCTTGGCGTCGACCTGCTGGACCTGGCGGGTCTCGCCTTGGCCGAACACCACTATGTCGCCCGACTCGGCCTCGGTGGCGGCGTCGGCGGCGACTTCGTCAGCAAAGGCCGGCTGGGCCAGGAATGCCGTCGAAGCAAGCAGATAGATGATCTTGGAATGGCGCACGAAATACCCCCATGTCGTTGTGCAGTGCAGCGAGCGGGGGTGTAGGAGCGGCCTGTTGCGCTTCGATGGAGCTTCCGTGGCGCTGGCGGTACGGAATCATGTCCGGTATGTGTCCAAAAGTGACCGCGGCGCTCTCGTCCATTTCCAAGGGATTGAGCAACGCCGCGTCGCTCTACCGATCGATCCGTTAACGCCCTTGAACATCGCGCCGTGGCACGCGACATAGGCGAGCCAAAGCAATGAGGACTTCCATGATCGACCTGTTCGGCCACAATAGCGCCCAAGGAAAATTCAGCCACGACCCCGTGACCGGCGCGCTCGTGCCGATGGTGGTCGAGCAGACCAGCCGCGGTGAGCGCAGCTTCGACATCTTCAGCCGCCTGCTGCGCGAGCGCATCGTCTTCGTAACCGGCGAGGTCGAGGACGGCATGGCCTCGCTGATCGTCGCCCAGCTGCTGTTCCTCGAATCGGAAAATCCGTCGAAGGACATCTCGATGTACATCAACTCGCCGGGCGGCGTGGTGACCGCCGGCATGGCGATCCACGACACCATGCAGTACATCAAGCCGCGCGTCTCGACCGTCTGCATCGGCCAGGCCGCCTCGATGGGGTCGTTCCTCCTCGCCGCCGGCGAGCCGGGCATGCGCATCGCGCTGCCGAACGCGCGCATCATGGTGCACCAGCCCTCGGGCGGTGCCCGCGGCATGGCCTCTGACATCGAGATCCAGGCGCGCGAGATCCTGCGTATCCGCAAGCGCCTCAACGCGCTTTACGAGAAGTATACCGGTCGGACCCTAGAGGAGATCGAGAAGGCGATGGATCGCGACACCTTCCTCGAAGCCGAAGAAGCCAGGGCGTTCGGCCTCGTCGACAAGGTGTTCGAGACTCGCCCCGAAGGCGGTGAACCCGCCGGGAACGGTGCCAAGGACTAATGCGTTCGGGGCTGGACGAAAGGTTTAACCCTGGCGTTTCAGCCCCGGGCAAGCTTTGCCTGTTATAGGGCAGGATTGATTATTCGGCCCATGGGGCTAAATTTGGTGAGTCCGTCCCCCCGAAATCTATCGGTGGGACTGTGGGATAAAGCATGACGAAACTGAGCGGATCCGACGCAAAAAGCACTCTCTACTGCAGCTTCTGCGGGAAGTCGCAGCACGAAGTGCGCAAGCTGATCGCCGGCCCCACCGTGTTCATCTGCGATGAATGCGTCGAGCTGTGCAATGACATCATCCGTGAGGAAACGAAGGCTGGCATCGCCGGCAAGAAGGACGGCGGCGTACCGTCGCCGCGCGACATCTTCGAGACTCTCAACGATTATGTGATCGGCCAGGACCGCGCCAAGCGCGTGCTCTCGGTCGCCGTGCACAACCACTACAAGCGTCTCAAGCACAGCGGCAAGGGCGGCGACGTCGAGCTGTCGAAGTCGAACATCCTGCTCGTCGGCCCGACCGGTTCGGGCAAGACCCTGCTCGCGCAGACGCTCGCCAAGACCTTCGACGTGCCCTTCACGATGGCCGACGCCACGACGCTGACCGAAGCCGGTTACGTGGGTGAGGACGTCGAGAACATCATCCTCAAGCTGCTCCAGGCCTCGGACTACAACGTCGAGAAGGCGCAGCACGGCATCGTCTACATCGACGAGATCGACAAGATCAGCCGCAAGGCCGAAAACCCGTCGATCACGCGCGACGTTTCGGGCGAGGGCGTGCAGCAGGCGCTGCTCAAGCTGATGGAAGGCACCACCGCCTCGGTCCCGCCGCAGGGCGGCCGCAAGCATCCCCAGCAGGAATTCCTGCAGGTCGACACGACCAACATCCTGTTCATCTGCGGCGGCGCCTTTGCAGGTCTCGACAAGATTATCTCGGATCGTCTGCAGAAGCGTTCGATCGGCTTTGGCGCCCATGTCGCCGATCCCGACAAGCGTCGTGTTGGCGAACTGCTCCAGAAGTCGGAGCCCGAGGATCTGCTCAAGTTCGGCCTGATCCCCGAATTCGTCGGTCGTCTGCCGGTTATCGCGACCCTGGAAGATCTCGACATCGAGGCGCTGGTCAAGATCCTGCGCGAACCGAAGAACGCGCTGGTCAAGCAGTACCAGAAGCTCTTCGAGCTCGAGGACGTGTCGCTGACCTTCACCGACGACGCGCTCGAGGCGATCGCCAACAAGGCGATCGAGCGCAAGACCGGTGCGCGCGGCCTGCGCTCGATCGTCGAGGGCATCCTGCTCGACACGATGTTCGACCTGCCGACCGAGGACGGCATTGCCGAAGTCGTCGTCGACAAGGACGTGGTCGCCGGCACCAAGGAACCGATCCGCGTGCTCAAGGGCAAGGAAGAGGCGGCCTAAGCCAGCCACCCTTTCACGGAAATTCAGGATGCCGTCCGCCGTTTGGCGGGCGGCATTTTGTTTGCAGCCGATGGCGCCGCGTAACCCCGAGGACATGAGCAAGCCCTATGCGCGCATGGCCAGCAAGATCGGCCAGGCGTTCCACTCGTTCGAACTCAAGGTCGAGGACGGCAAGGCGGCCAGCCAGGCCTTTCGCGATGCCGGCGCGACCGTCGCCAGCGACTATGGCGTGTTCTTCTTCGTGAAGCCCGAATCGACCGGCGGCGTGCTGCTCGAGGTTTGCGAGACGGCGATGCCCAACGATCCCTACGATCGTATCGGCGGCTGGGGCGAGCAGGTCGGCACCGGTCACGCCAGCGGCGTCCTGCGGCTCGATCACATCGCCTGCGTCACGCAGGAGATCGACAAGGCCGTGCGCTTCTTCACCGAAGTGGTCGACGGTGAGGTCCTCTCCGACGCGCGCACCGAACTGCCGCAGCCGGCGCGGCGCGTGCTGCTCCAGATCGGGGATGCGCGTGTCGCTTTCATCCAGCCCGACGATGTGGGGGGCGGGCCGCTCGGCGCCTTCCTGGGCAAGACCCAGAATGGCATCTATGCACTTGTCTGGCAGGTGGCCGAGGAGGCGCACGCGCGCGCGCATTTCGATAAGCTCAAGCTGCGCCAGACGGGCGAGGGCTGCGTTTCGCCCGGCTTCGCGATCGAGCCCGATGACTTCCTCGGCGCGCGGCACGAGTTCGTGCCGGGCTGAGCGAGCTCTAGACCACGGCTTCGCTTTCCAGCGCGCAACCGGTGTCGGACAGCGTCTCGACCTGAAAGGTCGGGTGGCCGATGCCGAAGTCGTGCTCGAGCCGGTGCGCGAGGTCGTGGAGGAAGCGGTCGCCCGGAAAGCCGCCGGGCATGACGAGATGCGCGGTGATCGCGTTCTCGGTCGTGCTCATCGGCCAGATGTGTAGGTCGTGGACCGCGGTAACGCCGGGCTGGCTTTCGAGGAACAGGCGGACCTTGGCCTGATCGATGCCCTCGGGCACGGCCAGAAGGCCCATCCGCACGGCCTCGCGCAGCAGCCCCCAGGAACCCCAGGCGATCACGAGGGTGATCACCAACGAGGTCACCGGATCGATCCAGCCCGCGCCGGTCAGCATGATGCCGATCCCCGCGACGACGACGCCCGCCGAGACCGCGGCGTCGGCCAGCAGGTGAAGGAAGGCCGCGCGCAGGTTGAGGTCGGTCTTGCTGCCCGCGGCGAACAGCAGCGCGCTGGCGCCGTTGATGAGGATGCCGATTGCCGCGACGATGATCATCGTGCCGCCTTCGATCGGTGCGGGATCGGTGAAGCGCCGCAAGGTCTCGACCAGGATCGCGCCCAGCGCGACCCAGAGCAGCGCGGCATTGGCGATTGCCGCGAGGATCGACGAACTCTTGAGCCCATAGGTGAAGCGTTCGGACGGCGGCCGCGCTGAAAGCACGCTCGCGCCCCAGGCGAGCAACAGCGAGAGCACGTCGGACAGATTGTGTCCGGCATCGGCGATCAGCGCCATAGAGCCGCTGATCAGGCCAGCCGCGACCTCCGCCACGACGAAGACGAGATTGAGCCCGACGGCGATCGCGAAGCTCGCGCCGCCCGGCGTGCCGTGCGCATGGCCGTGACCGTGGGAATGCCCGTGGCCATGGCCATGCCCGGCGTGATGGTGATGATCGTGCGCCGCGCCCATGGGGCGTTTTTGCATATGCTACCCGCAGCGGCAATCGGCGGGCGCGTGACGTCAGGACTGTGGCGCTTTTGCCGCAGTGCGAAAGATTCTTCGCGCGGCCGACGCTGCGCTGCGGAACAGGTGGCCTTACCTTCTAGCTTGTCAGCAAATTGTCACATATCGCGTGTCTAGGGCGGCTACAGACCTGTGAACGCAATCTTAATGCGTGCGGGGAAGCGCCGGGAGGGGTGCTCTAGGTCCAAATTTGTTGCCGCGCCCGGGCGAGGGGCGGCGCCACGACAGGGGACAGTTTCGCTATGCATTTCAGACATTTCCTTGCCGCCACTGCGGCCAGCTTGACGCTTGCGGTCGCGCTCGCGACGCCGGTTGCGGCGCAGGAAACGACTTCGTCGATTCGTGGTTCGGTAACGAGCGCGGGAAGCCCGGTCGTCGGTGCTTCGGTCTCGATCGAGCACGTTGCCAGCGGCACGACCTCATCGGCGACGACGGGCAACGACGGCAGCTTCTCGGCCAGCGGTCTGCGTCCGGGTGGTCCCTACAGCGTCAAGGTCACGGGTACGGACGGCAAGGTTACCACGGTGACCGACATCTACACCGTCGTCGGCCAGACCTTCGACCTGCCGATCAACCTCTCGTCGGAAGAGCTCGCCGGCGGTGAGCAGGAAATCGTCGTCCAGGCCACGCGCATCCGCGGTGCCGGCAACCTTTCGGCCGGTCCGGTCAACGTGCTCGACGCCGCGGCCATCTCGAAGATCGCTTCGGTCAATCGCGACATCCGCGACATCGCCGCGCGCGATCCCTTCGCCGTGCTCGACACCAGCCAGACCACGGGCCGCCAGGTATCCTTCGCCGGCCAGAACCCGCGCTTCAACCGCTTCACGGTCGACGGCGTGCCGATCACCGACAGCTTCGGCCTCAACCCCGACGCGCTCCCCTCGCGTCGCGGCCCGGTTCCGCTCGATGCCATCGGCCAGTTCGAGACCAAGGTCGCGCCTTACGACATCCGCGAAGGCTTCTTCCAGGGTGGCGTCTCGAACGCGATCCTCAAGTCGGGCACCAACGAGTGGCAGGGTACGGCGTTCTTCACCTTCAGTTCGGACGAACTGACCGGCAAGCGGACCAAGCCTTACATCCTCAACACCACCGGTCGCATCGTCCAGCCGAACTTCACTTCGAAGGATTTCGGTGCGCAGCTCTCGGGTCCGATCATCAAGGACAAGCTGTTCTTCATGATCGCGGCAGAGCGCGTCCGCGCCGCGCGTCCGGTGGCCTTCGGCACGCAGGAAGACAACGCGGGTACGCCGGTCATCGGCGCGACCAATGCCCAGCTTCAGCAGATCACCGACATTGCCAAGAATCGCTACGGCTTCGATCCGGGCGGCATCCTGCGCAGCGACGGTGACAAGGACGACCGCGTGGTCGCCAAGCTCGACGCCAACCTTTCGGAAACGCAGCGCGTCTCGCTGACCGGTCTTTACACCAAGGACCAGCTCAACGTCAGCACGACCTCGGGCACGCGCGACCTCGGCCTGGAATCGAACGCCTACCGCAAGCCGAACACGCTCAAGGCCGGTATCCTCAACTGGAACTCCGACTGGTCGGAAACCTTCTCGACCGAAGCGCGCGCGCTCTACAAGACCTACGACAGCGGCCAGTTCCCGCTGATGGGCCGCACGGCTCAGTTCTCGGTCTGCGCCGATCCGGTCTCGGCTCCGCGCACCGGCGGTGCCGTCACGACGACCACCAGCACCGTCTGCGGCACCGGCACCGGCACGCCGCAGTTCGTTCTCGGCGCGGGCGGTCCCAGCCAGTCGAACGTCCTGCGCATCCGTTCGTGGGGCGGCTCGGTCTCGGCCAAGCTGAAGGCGGGCAACCACAACTTCCGCGCTCTCGCGGAGTGGAACCACACCAAGTCGTTCAATCTGTTCGTCAATCCGTCGGCGGGTACCTACTACTTCGACAGCATCCAGGACTTCCAGAACGGTGTTGCGCAGTCGTTCAGCTACAACAACGCCGGTTCGCTCAATCCCGATGATGCTGCGGTCAACTTCCAGTACGATGCCTTCACCTTCGGTCTGCAGGACGATTGGCGCGTCAACGATCAGCTGACGGTGACCGCCGGCGTTCGCTACGACCTGTTCGGTTCGAGCGACAATCCCGCGCTGAACCCGAACTTCGTCAACCGCTACGGCTTCGGCAACAACTCGTCGATCTCGGGCATCGGCCTTTTCCAGCCGCGCTTCGGCTTCACCTGGAAGGCCACGCCGCGCCTCACCGTCCGCGGTGGCGGTGGCATCTTCGGCGGCGGTTCGCCCGACGTCTACATCGGCAACTCGTTCTCGAACACCGGCGTGATCAACACCTCGATCTCGGCGCGTCAGACAGACGGCGGCATCTTCCAGCTCAACAGCGCAGGAACGACGTCGAACCCCACGGCGGTTTCGATCCTCACCAATCCGTCGTTCACCACGCTCCCCGGTGCGGCCAACACGGCGCTCCAGGCGCAGGCCGCAGGCCTGACGGCCAATCCGAACATCCCGACCTCGATCAATGCGATCGATCCGAACTTCAAGATGGCGAACCAGTTCCGCGCCACCCTGTCGGTCGACTACGATGCCAACCTCGGCCCGCTCGGCGACAATTGGCGGTTCGGTGCGGACGTGCTGTATTCGAAGGTCCGCAGCCAGGTGATCGTCACCGACCTGCGTTCGATCCCCATCGCGGGTTCGTTCACGCCCGACGGTCGCCAGCGTTACCAGAACAAGATTCTGGGCACGAACGGCCTGCCGCTCAACGACTCGGGGCAGGATCTGCTGCTGACCAACACCGACTACGGTCGTGGCTGGATCGGCGTTGCACGCGCCGAGAAGAGCTGGGACTTCGGTCTGACGCTGGGCGGTGCCTTCACCTACCAGGACGTGCGTGACGCGGGCGCGCTGACCTCGTCGCAGGCCGGCTCGATCTACGGCAACGGTGCGAACCTGGACGCGAACTTCGGTGGCCCCGGCCACTCGAACGACGAAGTCCGCTGGGCGTTCCGCTACAACCTGTCGTTCGAGCGCGCCTTCTTCGGCGAGTACAAGACCCGTCTCGACCTGTTCGGCACGACCCGCGCGGGGTCGCCGTACAGCTACGTGATGCAGGACATCAACAGCACGCGTTCGAACGTGTTCGGCACCGCCGGTTCGAACTCGCGCTACCTGTTCTACGTACCGACCGGGATCAACGACTCGAAGGTCGTCTACGACAGCGCTGCCACCGCGGAGCGCATCAACACGATCATCGAGGGTTCGGGGTTGAAGGACTATCGCGGTCAGATCGCGCCGCGTAACGCCTTCCGCTCGAAGGCCTTCACGCGCGTCGATCTCCACCTCGAGCAGGAACTGCCGCTTCCGCTCGGCGCGAAGTTCTCGATCTTCGGTGACATCGAAAACTTCACCAACTTCCTCAACAGCAAGTGGGGCCAGCAGCTGCGCAACAGCTTCCCGTATCGCAAGATCGTCGCGCGTGCGGACTGTGTCGCTGCGGGAACCAACGCCTGCGCACAGTACCGTTACTCGGCGCCGAGCACCGATACCGTGCTGGCCGACGAACTCGTCACCACCAACGGTTCGTCGCTCTACTCGATCCGTATCGGCGCGCGCATCAGCTTCTAAGCCACGCGCGAACCACGAAAAACGGAGGGAGGGGACGCGAGTCCCCTCCCTCTTTTTTTGGACCTTTTTCTCATAGGCGCGTCGCAGCGCATGTGCTTATCTTCCAGACAAACGGGCGCACCCATCATCCTGTCTCGGGAGACCTTCCTGCCATGAATTCCATTCGCCTCACGCGCGGCGCGCTGTTCCTCGCCGCCGCCGCTCTCGCACCTCTGGCGCAGGCGCAGGCCGCGACGTGCGGCACGGCCGGCGCAAAGCCCCTGACCGTGGGAACGGTCGCACGGGTCGAACCGGGGCCGGCGCGCAATTTCACGCTGGAGCTCGGCGTGCGCGAAGGGGTGATCGTCGACATCGCCTCGCTCGCGGCGAAGGCCACCGCGGGCGATGACGAGGACGAGCACGATCATGGCGATGCTGCCGCGACGCCCGTGGTCCAGACCATCCGCCTCTGTGATGCCAAGGGCAACGTGCTCGCGCCGCAGCCGGGCGAAGTCTTCGTCAAGGGCGGCAGTCTGACCAATACCGAAGACGGCCAGCGCCTGCGCTTCTATGCGACCGCTGCCGGGACCTATCTCGTTTCGGTCGCCGCCAGCGGCGATGCCCGTGAGATTCTCGTGCGCCGCCGCGAAGGCGGGATGATCGCGCAGCCGGTCGTCTCGGCAAGCCTGGGCCGCGCGCAGAAGGGCATCACCTCGTCGGGGACGCCGATGGTCTTCTCCTTCTCCGGCAGCGCCGGCCAGTGGGTCGAACTCAAGTCGACCTCGGAGAAGGACACGCTGCTGCGGCTCGCCGCACCCGATCGCGAGGGCAACTATGCCGTCGTGGCCGAGAACGACGACAGCGATGGACTGAACCCGGTGATCCGCCGCAAGCTGCCGAGCACGGGCACCTATTACGTCCAGGTCGATTCGTTGTCCGACGAACCGGGCGAGTTCGAACTCTCGCTCGAGCCGACGACCGCTCCCAAGCCGCCGCCGCCGCCGATCGCGCTGCGTGCAGGCGCTGCGGTTTCGGGCAAGCTCGCCGATGGCGATGCGGTGGTGGTCTATGCGCTCCCGGTCGTGGCGGGGAAGAGCTACCGGCTCGAGCTGACCGCCGAATACGACGGCGTGGTCGCGATCGGCGTGCCCAACCCGGTCGAGCCCGAGGACGGCGGCAGCAGCGCCGATGCCGGCTTCACCGAGATCAAGTCGCAGGACAGCGGCACGACCGGCACCGAAAAGCTGAACTTCACCGCACGTGGCAACGGCCAGGTGCTGGTGCGCATCAAGAGCTTTGGCATCGGCGAGACCGACGGTTCGTTCACGCTGAAGGCGGTAGACCTGGGCGG
>SECS01000191.1 GCA_004211435.1 Novosphingobium sp.
AAGCCCGCGGAGAAGATGATCGCCGCGCCGGCCTTGCGCGCGGCCAGGCCCTTCACCGCATCGAGCACGCCCGCGCGCGGGATCGCCAGCACGGCGACGTCGACGCCCTCGGGCAGCGCATCGACCGACGGCAGGCATGCCCGCGCGCCGATCGTCTCGCGGTTCGGGTTGATCGGGTAGACCGCCCCGGCAAAGCCGTTGCGGTCGAGGTTGCCGAGCACCGAGGCGCCGAGCGCCCCGGGCTTGTCGCTGGCACCGACCACCGCGACCGACTTGGGGCGCAGCAGGCGGGCGATCTTGGTATGGTCGAGCATCTTATCCTTCTCCCTTGGGGACGCTCAATCAGTCGCGCTGCTTGCCCAGGTCGTAGGCGCCAAGACCGGGCTTGAAGGTCTTGTCGTCGATGAACTGGCGCGTGGCCTCCTTGCGGCCCTCGCTGTCGAAGTAGTTCGCCGCCTCCTGCGTGCGGATCAGGTAATCCTGCGCGTTGTCATAGGTCATCTCGCGCACGCGGCGGATCGCCCACTTGGTGGCGCGCAGCGCGTGGGCGTTCTTGCCCAGCAGCACTTCGGCGATCGCCGTGACGCGCGTCTTGAGCTGGTCGGCGGGCACGGCCTCGTTGACCAGGCCCCATTCGGCGGCCTTCTTGCCGTCGACGTTCTCGCCCATCATCGCATGGTACATGGCATTGCGGAAGCCGGTGAGCTCGACGATGATCTTGCTCGCGCCGCCGCCGGGCAGGATGCCCCAGTTGATCTCGGACAGGCCGAACTGCGCGTCCTCGGCGGTGACCGCCAGGTCGCAGGCGAACAGCGGGCCATAGGCGCCGCCGAAGCACCAGCCGTTGACCATGGCGATCGTCGGCTTCTCGAACCAGCGCAGGCGCTCCCACCAGCCATAGGCCTCGCGCTGCGCGCCGCGGGTGGCGCCGAGGCCCTTGGCCTCGTTCTCGCGGAAATATTCCTTGAGATCCATGCCGGCCGACCACGAGGTGCCCTCGCCCGTCAGCACGACGACGCCGACGTCCTCGCGGAACTCGAGCTCCTCGAGCACGCGCAGCATCTGGCGGTTGAGCTTGGGGCTCATGCAGTTGCGCTTTTCGGGGCGATTGAAGGAAACCCAGGCGATACGATTTTCGACGGTAACGGCGACGGTATCTTCTTCTGCACGATCAGACATGGCAAACCTCCACGGTGTCATCTAGTTTGTTATCCTGCATAGCGACACGATTGCTATAGTCAATAGCGTTTTGGAGAATCCCTTGGCCGAGACCGCCTCCCTGGTTACCGTCGATACCGATCCGCTGGCGGGCCTGCCCGGCTATGTCCTGCGCCGCGCCGCCAATGCGATGATGGCCGAACTCGCCGAGCGCCTGGGCAAGGTGGACCTGCGGATTTCCGACGCGACCGTGCTGCTGCTGGTCGCCGACCGCGCGGACATGACCTCGAGCGAGATCGGCAAGATGCTCGACATCCAGCGCGCCAACATGGTGCCGCTGCTCAACCGGCTCGAAGCGAGCGGCCTGATCCGGCGCGAACCGATCGACCGCAAGTCGCAGGCGATCGTGCTCACCGACGAGGGCCGCAAACGGCTGATCGACGTGCGGCGGATCACCGAGACGTTCGAGGCCGACCTGCTCGCGCGGATTCCGGACGAGCACCGCGATCACTTCGTGCCGGCGCTGCAGGCGTTGATCGGGTGAGCCTTCGCTCCTCCCCTGCAAGGGGAGGAACTGGAAGCCCTACCCCGCAACCCCCGGCAGCGCGAAGACGTCGATCGCGACGTGAGGTTCGAGCTTGCGCCCGCTCGCGAGGAACTGCGTGGCGTTCAGCCCGGCATAGGCCTCGGCCTCGCAGCGCAGCCACATCGACGACCAGAACCCGCTCGCCCCCGCCGCGCGCAGTCCGCGCGACTGCAGCTCGATCCGCGCGCCGTCGGTCAGTTCGAGCATGTAACGTGCCTCGATCTCCAATGCGCCGTCGGCGCGCAGGGTCTGCCAGTCGGTCCCGCCGGGCAGAATCACGCCCTGCAAACCGCCAAGTACGCGCCCGCCGGTGATCGAGACCAGCCGCACCGGCCCGCCGCTCGCGGGATCGAGCGGCTCTGGCGCGCGCACCTCGACTTCGAGGCGGAACAGCGGCTCCTGACCGAACGGGGTCATGCCGGAAGCCCTGGCGTCCTGGCCCGGACGGCTTCCTTGGAGAATCCCGCCACGGCCTTGTAGCGCGCGGCTATGGCTTCGAGCTCGCCCTCGACGAAGACCTCGGCGATCTCGGCGAAGCCCTCGGGCGCGCGCTCCTCGCAGAGCTGCATGCAGACTTCGGGGCCATTGCCGCGGTTGGCGAGGACGATCTTCGCCGTCGCCGGCAGGCGCTCGGCCTCATAGGCGCGCAAGGCTTCGACCGGATCGGCATGATCCGTCAGTGCGCGCACCAGCGCATCGGCGTCGAGAATGCCCTGCGAGGCGCCGTTCGAGCCGATCGGGTACATCGGATGGGCGGCATCGCCGAGCAGGGTCGTCGCGCCGAAGGTCCAGGTCGGCAGCGGGTCGCGATCGACCAGCGGGAACTCGAACACCTGCGCTGCACCGTCGATCAGCCCCGCAACATCGAGCCAGCCGAAGTCCCAGCCGGTGAACTGGTCGGCGAAATCGGCCTTGTCGCCTTCCTTGTTCCAGTTCTCGCGCTCGGTCATCATCGGTACTGTCAGTTCGGCGATCCAGTTGATCGTCTGCAGGCCCTCGGCATCGGGCTTGTCGATCGGATAGCAGACGAACTTGAGATCCTGGTGCCCGGCCATGATCATCGTGGCACCGGTCAGATAGCCTTTCGCTCGCGTCACCGCACGCCAGAGGATGCGGCCGCCGTAACGCGGCAGGCCTTCGTCGGGATAGCGCTGGCGGCGCAGCGCCGAATGAATGCCCTCGGCGCTGATCAGGATGTCGGCCTCGACCGCGGTGCGGGTGCCGTCGGCGCGCTCGAACATCGCGATCGGCCGCTCGTCGTCGCTGACCGAAACGAAGCGATGGCCGGTCACCACCCGATCGGCGCCGAGCCGCTCGCGCGCCGCCTCGAACAGGGTGACCTGCAGGGCGCCGCGGTGGATCGAGATTTGCGGCACCGGATAGCCGGCATAGCGCCCGCGCGGCTCGCCCCAGATGCGCTGGCCGTGACGGTTGTAGTAGACGAGTTCGCTGGTAGCGATGCCGCGATCCTCGAGCCTGTCCGCCAGGCCGAGCCGATCGAGGATCGCTACGGCATGCGGCAGCAGGTTGATGCCGACGCCAAGCTGCTGGACCTCGGTCACGGCCTCGTAGACGGTGACGTCGTGGCCAGCCTCGGCCAAGAGCATGGCGGCGGTGCAACCGGTGATCCCGGCACCGGCAATGCAAATCTTCATGGCAATCCAAACCCCTGCCCGTCGCGTCCTATCCGCGAGAATCGGCTTATGCTGCTAGGTATAACAAAGCTGTCATGCAAGCGCGGTCACCCGCCGCTCATCACCCCAGCCCGAGCAGCCGCGCGGCATTGTCCTTCATGATCCCCGGCAGCACGTCGTCGCGGAAGCCGACCTGCTTGGCCGCTTCGAGCCACTTGTCGGGCCGGATGAGCGGGAAGTCGCTGCCGAACAGCATCTTGTGACGCAGCTGGGTGTTGGCATACTGGATGATCTGCGGCTGGAAGTATTTGGGGCTCCAGCCCGACAGGTCGATGAACACGTTCTCCTTGTGCAGCGCCATCGACAGGCTCTCGTCGACCCACGGCCACGACGGGTGCGCGAGGATGATCTTGATGTCGGGAAAATCGACCGCGACGTCGTCGACCAGCATCGGCTGACCATACTTGAGACGGATGCCCCCGCCGCCGCGCAGCCCCGTACCGATGCCCGAATGGCCCGTGTGGAAGATCGCCGGCAGCCCATATTCGGCGATCACCTCGTAGATCGGGTAGCCGACCCGCGCGGCCGGCTCGATGTCCTGCATGATGTGGTGGAACTTGAAGCCGCGAACGCCGTGGTTCTCGATCAGGTCACGCGCCTCGCGCGCGCCGAGCTTGCCCTTGTGCGGGTCGATCGAGGCGAAGGGGATGCAGATGTCGTCATGCTGCGCGGCGAAGTCGGCGATCTCGTAGTTCGACACGCGCCTGGCGCCGATGCCGCTCTCGCAGTCGACGGTGAACAGGCAGAAGGCGATCTGCTGCGCGCGGTAGATCTCGACGATCTCGGGCAGCTTGGGCCGCTCGCGGGGGACCTTGAAGTAGGACGAGGCCGCGTCGAAGAACTTGCCCATCACCGGATCCTCGGGATCGTGGCACGAGACCTCGGCGTGGACGTGGACGTCGATGGCTTTGATCTGGGCAAGGTCGATGGGCATGGTCAGGCGCTTTCGCGGGCGATGAGGCGGAAACCGACGTCGATCGAGCGGTGTTCGCTTGCGACTCCGGCGGAATGGCTGCGGATCGCGGCGATCGCCTCGCGGGCGATACGCGCACCGTCGATGTCGACCGTGGTGATCGTCGGGCGCATCTCGCCGGCGATCGCGCTGTTGCCGAAGCCCATGACGGCAAGCTGGTCGGGGACGCGCAGGCCGGCAGCCTGGGCCTCGACGATGATGCCCTGGGCCAGCGAGTCCGAACCGCAAACGACGATGTCGGGCTGCTGGTCGAGCCGGCGCATCTCGGAGAAGACGCGGCGCGCCTGGCCGAAGGTCGAAGGGATCGCAACCGTGGTCTCGGTCAGGGCGCCCCCACCCTGCGCCTGCCATTCCTCGACGAAACCGTCGCGTCGGAGCCGCGCGCGGGTGCCGTCGGCGGTGACGAGGTGCGGATGGCGATAGCCGCGCGACAGCACGAAGCGCGCGAT
>SECS01000192.1 GCA_004211435.1 Novosphingobium sp.
CCGGCGCGCTCCAGGCCGCCGGCTACGACGTCCGCGGCATCCGCCCACCGACCGTGCCGCAGGGCACCGCGCGGCTGCGCATCTCGATCACCAACAACGCCTCGCTCACGGACATCGAACGCCTCGCCGCAGTGCTCGCGGAAGCCACCGTCAAGGCATGAGCCGTTACGTCGTCACCGGCACCGACACCGGCATCGGCAAGACCCTCGTTGCCGCCGGCCTCGCGGGGCACCTACGCGCGCGCTACTGGAAGCCGGTCCAGGCCGGGCTCGACGAGGAGAGCGACAGCGAGGTCGTGCGCCGCCTGACCGAAGGCCGCGCCGAAGTCCTGCCCGAAGCGTGGCGGCTCCAGACCCCCTGTTCCCCGCACGAGGCCGCGCGGATCGACGGCGTGCGGATCGATCCCGCGGCGTTGGTCCTGCCCGCGGGCGACCGCCCGCTGATCGTCGAGGGCGCGGGCGGCGTGCTCGTGCCGGTCAACGACGAGACACTCTACGCCGATCTCTTCGCGCTCTGGGGCCTGCCGGTGATCCTCGTCGCGCGGACCGAGCTCGGCACGATCAACCACAGCCTGCTCTCGCTCGAAGCGCTGCGCAGCCGCAATGTCGCGGTTGGCGGCATCGTCTTCTCGGGCAACGAAAATTCCGCCAGCGAGGCGGCGATCGTCAAGTTCGGCCAGGTCCGCCACCTCGGCCGCCTGCCCCGGCTCGACCCGCTGAATCCCGCCACTTTGGCCGAGGCCGTCGCGGGCAATATCCGGGTCGATCTTCTGTGAGTCCGGTCTGGCATCCGTTTACCCAGCACGGGTTGCAAGAGCCGATCCCGCTGGTCGAGCGTGCCGAGGGGGCGGCGATTCATCTGGCCGACGGGCGCCGGCTGGTCGACGGAATCTCGTCGTGGTGGGTGACGACGCATGGCCACAGTCATCCGCGGATCGCCGCCGCCATTGCCGATCAGGCGAGCAAGCTCGACCAGGTGATCTTCGCCGGCTGGACGCACGAACCCGCTGAAACGCTTGCGGAAAACCTGATCGCACTGATGCCCTCCCCGCTGGCCCACGTGTTCTTTTCGGACTCGGGATCGACCGCGGTCGAGGTCGCGCTGAAGATGGCGCTGGGCTTCTGGCATAACCGCGGCGAGGCGCGGCATCGCATCCTCGTGATGGAGCATAGCTACCACGGCGACACGATCGGGACGATGTCGGTCGGCGCGCGCGGCGTGTTCAACCGCGCCTATGAAAAGCTGCTTTTCGACGTCGGCACGGTGCCCTTCCCCGCCGCCGGCACCGAACAGGCGACGCTTGATGCGCTCGACCAGGCCTGCCGCACGCAGGATATCGCCGCCTTCATCGTAGAGCCGCTAGTTTTGGGTGCGGGCGGCATGCTGATCTATCGGCCCGAAACCCTGCGCGCGATGCGCGATATCTGCGCGCACCACGGCGTGTTGTTCATTGCCGACGAGGTCATGACCGGTTGGGGCCGCACCGGCACCCTGCTCGCCTGCGAACAGGCCGGGGTGGTCCCCGACATCCTTTGCCTGGCCAAGGGCATCACCGGCGGCTCGCTGCCGCTGGCCGTGACCCTGGCGACTCCCGCGATCTTCGAGGCGCACTGGTCGACCGATCCGGCCAAGCAGTTCTTCCACTCGTCGAGCTATACCGCGAACCCGATCGCCTGCGCCGCCGCCAATGCCAACCTGGCGATCTGGCGCGACGAGCCCGTGCAGCAACGGATCGATACCCTTGCCGCGCGCCAGGCGGCCATGCTGGCCGATCTCGCAGCGCTGCCCAACGTTGCCAATCCGCGCCAGGCGGGAACGATCATCGCGCTCGACGTGGTCGATCCGGCGGGCACGGGCTATCTCTCGACGATCGCGCCGCGGCTGCGCGAGAGCTTTCGCGGGGCGCCGGTGCTGCTCCGCCCGCTGGGCAACACGGTCTACCTCATGCCGCCCTATTGCATCGACGAGGCCGATCTCGCGACACTGGGCCAGGCGATCGCCGACGCGGCTGAGGGCATAAGGGAAAACCCCTAGGCTCGTAGTTACCAGACATGATTAATCGTCGTTTACCACGTCCCTTAATTCTTCGGCCGCCCGGCCGTCGCGAAGGGACGAACGACCATCATGAGCAGCCTCGAAACCGCGATGATCAAGGCCCGCGGCGCGGAAAAGCGCGGCGATTTCGCTGAAGCCGAGCGCGTTTACGGCTCGATCCTGCAGAAGTTTCCCGGCAACACCCGCGCGCGCAAGGGCATGGACCAGATGTTCAAGACCCGCGCGATGGCGATGATGCGCGCCGATGCCCCCTCGCAGGCCGAGATCGATGCGCTTTCGGCCGCCTATGAACACGGCCGTTTCGCACAGGTCGTGGCCTTGGCCGAGGGCCTGCTCGCGACCTATCCGCGTTCGACGATCGTCCACAACCTGCTCGGCGCCGCGCACCTGACCCTGGGCGCGTTCGACCGCGCGGAAGCCGCATTGCGCGAGGCCCACACCCGCGGCGTGCGCCATCCGGCGATCTGCAACAACCTGGGCATGGCGCTTGCCAACCAGGGCCGCCACGAAGAGGCGATCGCCTTCTACGAAGAGGCCGCAGCGCTCGATCCGTCCTATGCCATCGCCCGCAACAACCTGGGCAATGCGCTCAAGGAATGCGGCCGCGACGACGAGGCGCTCGCCGCCTATGGCCAGGCACTCGCGCTACGCCACGACTATGCCGACGCCAGCAACAACCTGGCCGTGCTGCTCGACAAGCTCGGCCGCATTGCCGAAGCCGAGACCGCCTATCGCCAGGTCCTCTCGCTCGAGCCGAACCACGCTGCCGCCTGCAACAACCTCGGCAACCTGCTCGCGAGCCGCGGCGATCACGCCGGCGCCCACAGCTTCTACCAGCGCGCGCTGACGATCCGGCCCGACTACGCCGAAGCCCTGCTCAACCTGGGCAACCTGCTCAAGCGTCAGGGTCGCACGCAGGAGGCCAGCGCCGCCTATCAGCGCGCCAAGGCCGCGCGCCCCAACTATGCCGAAGCCTCGGCCGAACAGGGCAAGGCCCAGGCGCTCGCAGGCCATCTCGATGCGGCGATCACGCTGTTCGACGAGGCTCTCGCCAGCGACCCGGGCCATACCGGCGCCGCCGCGCACCGGCTGTTCTACCAGTTGCACATGGGCGACTGGTCGGGCCTGGCCGACTGGCCGGCCTGGCGCGACCGCGCCGACACGGCGATCTCGCCATGGGCCGCGCTCGCGATCGAGGACGATCCGCAGGCGCAGCTGCGCCGCTCGCGCGCCTGGGCCAAGCACACGTTCGGCCAGTCGAACACCAGGTTCGGAAAGGCCGCCCTGCCCCAGCCGCAGCCCGCCGCCGACGGCCGCATCCGGATCGGCTACTTCTCCGCCGATTTCCATGCCCACGCCACGATGCACCTGATGGCCGGCCTGCTGCGCGAGCATGACCGCAGCCAGTTCGAGATCCACGCCTATTCCTACGGCACCGTCGTCGACGAAGCCGTGCGCGCGCAGATCGCCGCCTGCACCGACAGCTTCACCGACGTTCAGGACATGACGGATGCCGAAGTCGTCGCGCTCGCACGCGGGCATCAGCTCGACATCGCGGTCGACCTCAAGGGCTATACCCAGGGCGGCCGCATGCAGCTCTTCGTCGAGCGGCTCGCGCCGGTCCAGGTCGCCTTCCTCGGCTATCCGGGGACCAGCGGCGCCGACTTCATCGACTATGCCGTCGCCGACCGCGTGGTCGTTCCCGCCAGCGAGGCCGACAGCTTCAGCGAGGCGCTGATGCTGCTGCCCGGCTCCTACCAGTGCAACGACGACCAGCGCGTCATCGCCGACACCGCCGGCACCCGCGCCGATCACGGCCTGCCCGAACAGGGCTTCGTGTTCTGCTGCTTCAACCAGAGCTACAAGATCGGCCCGCGCGAATGGGCGATCTGGATGCGGTTGCTGGGCGAGGTCGAGGGCAGCGTGCTCTGGCTGTTCCAGTCGAACGCCTGGGCTGACCAGGCGCTGCGCGCCGAAGCGGCAAAGCACGGCATCGCCCCCGAGCGGCTGGTCTTCGCACCCAAGCTGGCTCAGGCCGATCACCTTGCACGCCACACGCACGCCGACCTGTTCCTCGACAGCTTCAACTACACCGCACACACCACCGCGTCCGACGCGCTCTGGAGCGGCCTGCCCGTGGTCACCCTCGCCGGCCGCCAGTTCTCGGCGCGCGTCGGCGCCAGCCTGCTGAACGCGGTGGACCTGCCCGAGCTCGTGACCGAAAGCACCGAAGCCTACGAAGCGCTGATCCTGGCGCTCGCGACCGATCCCGCGCGGCTGGCCGATCTGCGCGCGCGCCTCGCCGCCCAGCGCGCGACCTCGCCGCTGTTCGACAGCGCCGGCTATGCCCGCCATCTCGAAGCGGCCTTTGCCGAGGCGCACCGCCGCCACAAGGCGGGCGAAATGCCGCGTGAGATCGTGATAGACTGATCCGATGACGATCGCCGCCACGCTCATCGCCCGCAACGAGGCGCGCTGCATCGCGCGCTGCCTCGACAGCGTGCGGCCTTTCGTCGATAGCCTCTTCGTGCTCGACACGGGCTCGACCGATGGCACCCCCGACATCGCGCGCCAGGCCGGCGCCGAGGTCCAGCATTTCGCCTGGCCCGACGACTTCTCGGTGGCGCGCAACCGCGCGATCGAGCTGGCCGATGCCGACTGGCACCTGATCATCGACGCCGACGAGCATATCGAAAGCGGCGGCGAACTGCTGCGCCCCTGGTGCGCTACCGGGCCGCGGCTCGGCCGCGTCCTGATCAACCACGCGTTCGACGACAATGCGGC
>SECS01000060.1 GCA_004211435.1 Novosphingobium sp.
CGTTTCCTCATCGACACCGGATCGCAGAAGACCGCGCTGTCGACCGACCTCGCCCTTCGCCTCGCCCTGCCCGCTCACGACAAGCTGCGCATCGTAGGCGTCTCGGGCGCGCAGATCACCGATACCGCGGTGGTCGACGAACTCGCGCTCGGCCGCCGCTCGTTCTACGGGCTGACCGTCCTGCTGTTCCAGAGCGAGCATATGGGCGCCGACGGCATCGTCGGGCTCGACAGCCTGCAGAGCCAGCGCGTGCTGCTCGACTTCGCGCAAAGCCGCATGGCAGTGGGCGACGCCAAGACCCTCGGCGGCAATTCGGGCTACGATATCGTCGTCACCGCGCGGCGTCGCCTGGGCCAGCTGATCATGGCCCAGGCCGCCATCGACGGCATCAAGACCGACGTCATCATCGACACCGGATCCGACACCTCGATCGGCAATCGCGCGCTCCAGCGCGCACTCGGCCGACGCGGGGCGCTGGGCACAGCCGTGCTGACGAGCGTGACCGGGCAGGAGGCCACGGCCGACATGGGCTATGCGCGCGAACTCGCAGTCGGTGACGTCAACATCAAGAATCTGGTCATCGCCTATACCGACAGCCCGGCCTTCGACGCGCTGGGGCTGACGCGACGGCCAGCGCTGATGTTGGGCATGCGCGAGCTCAGACTGTTCAAGCGCGTCGCGATCGACTTCTCGACGCGCAAGGTCATGTTCGATCTGCCCAGCGGATTTTAGGCTTGGGGGTTCAAGGCCGGAGGTTTTGAACCGTGTGGTCTTTAGTTTTCGCGCACGCTCTCTACATAGCCTGCGATGCCACCCGACAATCCGACCTCCGGCGAGAACGCGCGCCACGATGGCTGGCGCACGCTGCGCCGCTTCCTGCCCTATCTGTGGCCGGTAGATAACCGCGCATTGCGCTGGCGAATCGTCGCGGCCATCGTGATGATCCTCGCAGGCAAAGCGGTGACCCTCGGTCTGCCGTTCTTCTACAAGCGCGCGGTCGATCTGATGACGATCAGACCGGATCCCGCCCTCGGCCCGGCGCTGGGCCTCGCCCTCGCCTTCGTGCTCGCCTATGCGCTCGGCCGCTTCGCTTCGGTGCTGTTCGAGAACCTGCGCAACATCGTGTTCGAACGTGTCGGCCAGGATGCGACGCGGGCGCTGGCCGAGAACGTTTTCGCCCGGCTGCACAACCTGTCGCTGCGCTTCCACCTCGCACGGCGGACCGGCGAGGTCACCAAGGTGATCGAGCGCGGGACCAAGAGCATCGACGTGATGCTCTACTTCCTGCTGTTCAACGTCGCACCGACCGTGCTCGAGCTGATCGTCGTCGCGGCGATCTTCTATTTCCACTTCGGTTGGGGTCTCGTCGCCGCGACGGGCATAGCCGTGCTCGCCTATGCCGCGATCACGCGCTGGATCACCGAATGGCGCTCGGTGCTGCGCGAGAAGATGAACCGGCTCGACGGCCAGGCGATGAGCCGCGCAGTCGATTCGCTGCTCAACTACGAGACGGTGAAATACTTCAGCGCCGAACATCGCGAGCTCGAACGCTACAGCCAGGCGACGCGCGCCTATTCGGACGCCGCGGTGAAGAGCGAGAACTCGGTCGGCCTGCTCAACATCGCGCAAGCGCTCGTGGTCAATCTGCTGATGGGCGGGGCCATGGCCTATACCGTCTGGGGCTGGTCGCAGGGCAAATTCACCGTCGGCGACCTGGTCTTCGTCAACACCTACCTGGTCCAGCTATTCCGCCCGCTCGACATGCTCGGCATGGTCTATCGCACGATCCGCCAGGGTCTGATCGACATGGCCGAGATGTTCCGCCTGATCGACACCCCGGTCGAGGTCGCTGACGTCCCGAGCGCACCGGCGCTGGTGATCAAGCGGCCGACCGTGGTCTTCGACAACGTCGTGTTCGGCTACGAGCCCGACCGCACGATCCTCCACGGCCTCAGCTTCGAAGTGCCCGCGGGACAGGACGTGGCGATCGTCGGCCCTTCGGGCGCGGGCAAGTCAACGATCGCGCGGCTGCTGTTCCGCTTCTACGATCCGTGGTCGGGCCGCATCCTAATCGACGGACAGGACATCCGCGAGGTGACGCAGGCGAGCCTGCGCTGCGCGATCGGCATCGTCCCTCAGGATTCGGTGCTGTTCAACGACACGATCGGCTACAATATCGGCTACGGCCGCGACGGCGCGACGATCGCGGACATTGAGAAGGCCGCACGCGGCGCCGCGCTCAGCGGCCTGATCGACCGCCTGCCCAAGCGGTTCGAAACCGAAGTGGGCGAGCGCGGGCTCAAGCTGTCGGGCGGCGAGAAGCAACGCGTCGCGATCGCGCGGACCCTGGTCAAGAATCCGCCGATCCTGCTTCTCGACGAAGCCACCTCGGCGCTCGATACGCGTACCGAGCAGGACATCCTGGCGACCTTGCACGAGGTTTCGGAGAACCGCACGAGCCTGTCGATCGCACACCGTCTGTCGACGATCGCCGACGCAGATCGGATCTTCGTGCTCAACGAGGGCAAGCTGGCCGAGGCAGGCACGCATAACGAACTGCTGCGCGCGGATGGGCTCTACGCAGAAATGTGGAACCGGCAGGCGAGCGAAATCGAGGAATTGGGCGAGGCCGCGGAGTAGTCTCGTCTATTTGACGACGTCGGCGTCATGCCAGACCACCGCCTGTGCGACCTTCATTTCGCCGTTGAGCGAATCGAAGCTCATCGCCGGCGAGCCGTAAAGCCGCCAGCCCTGTTCGAGCGCCTCGGACACGCGATCGCAGAAGGCACGATCGTCTTTGCCGGTGAGCAGGCGGTAGATCGGCTTGTCGTCGGGAGGAATGGACATGGAGTTCTTTCAATTTCTCCCCGAGCAGAGCCCGGGGAGGAATGATCACAGAATATACTTCGACAGGTCGCTATCCTTGGCAAGGTCCTCGAGCTTGCCGCGGACATAGGCAGCGTCGATCTTGACGGTTTCGCCCGTGCGGTCCTCGGCCTCGAAGCTCAGTTCCTCCAGCAGGCGTTCCATCACAGTCTGCAGGCGACGGGCGCCAATGTTCTCGACGCTTTCGTTGACCTGCGCGGCAATCGTCGCGACCTCGCGGATCGCGTCCTCGGTGAAGTCCAGGGTCACCTGCTCGGTGGCGAGCAACGCCTTGTACTGGGCGATCAGGTTGGCGCGCGTCTCCGATAGGATCCGCACGAAGTCCTCCTCGCTCAGCGCCTTGAGCTCGACGCGGATCGGCAGGCGACCCTGGAGTTCGGGCAGCATGTCGCTGGGCTTGGCGAGGTGGAAGGCCCCGCTGGCAATGAAAAGCACGTGGTCGGTCTTCATCGGCCCATACTTGGTCGAAACCGTGGTGCCCTCGATCAAGGGCAGCAGATCGCGCTGAACGCCTTCGCGGGAGACCGAACCGCCACGCACGTCGCTGACGGCAATCTTGTCGATCTCGTCGAGGAAGACGATGCCGTTGGTCTCGGCGTTGGCCAAGGCGACGCGCGCGACGTCGTCCTGGTCCATGCGCTTTTCTGCCTCTTCGTCGACCAGCTTGTCCCAGGCGTCGGGCACCTTGAGCTTGCGGCGCTTGAGCTTCTGACCGCCGAAAGCCTTGCCCATCATATCCGACAGGTTGATCATGCCGATCGAGCCGCCCATGCCGGGGATCTCCATCGGCATGTTCGGCGCGTCCTCGACCTCGATCTCGACCTCGGTGTCGTTCATCGCGTTCTCGGTCACACGCTGGCGGAACGACTGGCGCGTCGCTTCCGAGGCGCCCTCGCCCACGAGCGCGTTGAGCAGCCGCTCCATCGCAGCGTGCGAGGCAGCCTCGCGCACGGCCTCGCGGCGGCGCTCCTTCTCAAGCCGGATCGCCTCTTCTACGAGGTCGCGCGCGATCTGTTCGACGTCGCGGCCGACATAGCCGACCTCGGTGAACTTGGTCGCCTCGACCTTGACGAACGGCGCGTCGGCCAGCTTGGCCAGACGGCGGCTGATCTCGGTCTTGCCGCAACCCGTTGGGCCGATCATCAGGATGTTCTTGGGCGTGACCTCGTCGCGCAGGTCGGCGCCCAGGCGCTGGCGGCGCCAGCGGTTGCGCAGCGCCACGGCGACCGCGCGTTTGGCATCGGTCTGGCCGATGATGTGCTCGTCGAGCGCGGCGACGATCGCCTTGGGAGTGAGTGAGTCTTTCAAGGGAATGTCCTGATCAGGAATCGATGGTCTCGACCGTCACGCGGTCGTTGGTGAAGACGCAGACTTCCGCCGCCACGGCCATGGCCCGGCGCGCGATCTTCTCGGCATCGTCTTCATAGTCGTCGAGCGCACGCGCGGCGGACAGCGCGTAGTTGCCGCCCGAACCGATCGCGGTGATGCCGCCCTCGGGCTCGAGCACGTCGCCGTTGCCCGTAAGCACCAGCAAGGTCTCCTTGTCGGCGACGATCATCAGCGCTTCGAGATTGCGCAGGTATTTGTCGGTCCGCCAGTCCTTGGCGAGTTCGACCGCGGCTCGCATCAACTGGCCGCGATACTGTTCGAGCTTGCGTTCGAGCCGTTCAAAAAGGGTGAAGGCATCGGCCGTCGCGCCCGCGAAGCCGGCGATCACGTTTCCGCCCTCACCGATCCGCCGAACTTTACGTGCGTTCGGCTTCATGACGGTATTGCCCATCGAGACCTGACCGTCACCCGCGATGACGGTCCTGCCATTTTTCTTGACGCCGATGATCGTCGTCCCGTGCCACTGGATCAGGCCGTGGCTCGCCCCGCTATTGTCCATGAGGCCGGATATGGGGCGCTGAGAATGGGCGTCAAGAGACGCAGGAAATCAGCTGCCGTCCGGATCAGCTTCCGTTGGGGCCGGGGCCCGCCGGACCGGCACCGCCGCCCGCGCCGGGAACGCCGACCGCGCCAATATTGCCGAACAGATCCTCGATGAAGCTACGCTCGCGGCCCAAGGTCGGCGTGACCTTGCCGTCGGGGCTCAGGCGCGCCACCTTCTCCATGCCGGCGCGATCGATCGCAGCGACGTTGCCCGTCGGATCGAAACGCACGCGGAGCACGGTCTGCTGATAGGTCTTGGGGCGCTTGAACGCCGCCTGCTTGGTATCGACCGAAACGTAGTACCAGTCCTGCGCGCCGAACTGGCTGACCCAGGTCGGACGGCCGAGCGTCTTTTCCACCGAGGTGCGGTTGTCGACCTTCGGCTGGATCGAATCGACCAGAGCGGTGTCGACCAGATAGCCGCGGTGATCTCGGATCGACGAGCAACCGCCGGCCAGCACTGCCAGTCCGAGTGTCGCGGCTCCGAGCATCACCATCCGACCGTTCACGCGCATTGAGAAACTCCGATCTGGTGGCCTAGATGGCCCTGGGGCTGGCGAGCACGACATCTGATTGCCATATGCCCGTAGCCCCGTGTAACGGCGCAGCCTTAGGCTGCCGCGCTCGCCACCGCAATGGCGTTGCCCCGGGGCACTGGCTTTATCCGCTTGAATTGCCGCTGAACGAAAGGCTGCTCTCGTGAACCTGCTCTCCCGCCTCTTCAGCAACCGACAGGATGCGCTGACGCCGCTGCGTCCGCTGTGGCACCGCGTGGTGGAAATCGCGCGCGAAAAGGCCTGGTATGCCGAGCATGGCATGGCCGACACCGTACCGGGCCGCTTCGACACGATCACCCTGGTCCTGGCGCTCGTCCTGTTGCGCATGGAGCGTGAGTCCGAACTGATGGAGCCTTCGGTGCGACTGACCGAGCTGTTCGTCGACGACATGGACGGACAACTGCGCCAGACCGGCATCGGCGACATCTTCGTCGGCAAGCACATCGGCAAGCTGATGGGCACGCTCGGCGGGCGCATGGGCGCGCTGCGCGAGGTGCTGCCGCAGGGCGACGCGGCCGTGGCCGAAATGCTCGCGCGCAACATGACCCTGATCGAGGGCGCGAAACCGATCCGCGTCGCGGTGGCCGCGCGCGCGCTCCAGGTGGCGCTCAACGCGACGTCGACCGAAGACCTTCTGGCCGGCCGGATCGCCGAACGATGAGCGAGTTCGCCCGCCCGTTCGACGTGCGCCAGCTCGATCACCGCGCCGTCAAGCTCGTCGCCGACGCCCCGGAGCGCCAGGCCTTGGCCAAACGCTTCGACATCGTGCGGATCGATCGGATCGAGGCCGAAGTCGTGCTCGAGCGCGACGGAGAGGCCTTGAATGCCAAAGGCACGCTGGAGGCCGACATCGTCCAGGCCTGTGCGGTTTCGGCCGAGGACCTGCCCGTCGCGATCCGCGAACCGCTGGCCTTCCGCTTCGTGCCGGCCGGCGCTGGACATGCGCCCGATGAGGAAGTCGAATTGGATGAAGACGAGCTCGACGAGATCGAGTTCAGCGGCACGACGGTCGATCTCGGCGAAGCCGTGGCGCAGAGCGTCGCTCTGGCGATCGATCCGTTCCTGACCGGCCCCGAGGCCGATGCCGCGCGCGCGCTGCTAAAGGACGAGGATGTGAGCCCGTTCGCGGCGCTCAAGGGTTTGAAGCTGGGTAAGGATTGACCGTCATCCCCGCTTGCGCGGGGACGACGCAATGCCCTCAGAACGGAATGTCGTCGTCGAGATCGTCGGCGAAGCCACCGGCGCCGCCGCGCGAGCCACCACCCGAGGAACCGCCCGAAGAGCCGCCACCCCAGTCGCCGCCACCGCCGCCGGACCGCCCGCCGCCGTAGCCGCCGCCCGAGGACCGGCCACCGCCGCCCATGCCGCTGTCATCGAAGCCGCCGCTGCGACCGCCACCGCCGCCACCGCCAGCACCCGGGGCGCCGTCGAGCATCGTCAGTACGCCGTTCATGCCGACCGAAATCTCGGTCGTGTAGCGGTCGTTGCCCGACTGGTCCTGCCACTTGCGCGTGCGCAGCTGGCCCTCGATGTAGATTTTGCTGCCCTTCTTGAGGAAGCGCTCGGCGACGCCGACCAGACCTTCGGACTGGAGGACGACCGAATGCCACTCGGTGCGCTCCTTGCGCTCGCCGGTGTTCTTGTCCTTCCAGTTTTCCGAGGTGGCGATGCGCAGATTGGCGATGCGCCCGCCGTTCTGGAACGACTTCACCTCAGGATCGGCACCCAGATTGCCGATCAGGATGACCTTGTTGACGCTGCCTGCCATCGAATCACTGTCCTTTGAATTTCGAGGCTCGGAGGTAATACCTGCGCCGGGCGGCTGCTAGACCGCGCGGTGCGCTTTTCACCGACGAGCTACAGCCCCGCCCATACCGCGGTCCAGTAGGTCACCCCCGCCGCGACGTAGGCCATGGCGAAGAGGTAGGCCAACATGAACACCGGCCATTTCCAGCCGTTGGTCTCGCGCCGCGCGACGGCGATCGTCGAGAGGCACTGCGGCGCGAAGACGAACCAGGCGAGGAAGGCCAGCGCCATAGGCAGAGTCCAGCGCGACTTGAGCCGATCGCCGAGTTCCATCGCCTGCGCGTCCTCGTCGGTCGCCCCGACCGCATAGGTCGTCGCCAGCGCCGAGACCGCGACTTCGCGTGCGGCCATCGCCGGTATGATCGCCAGCGCCATTTCGTGATTGAAGCCGATAGGCCGCACCACGACCTCGAGCCCGCTGGCGATCCGCCCGGCGATCGAGACCTCGAGCTGGCTCTGCCCTTCGCCGGCGCGCGGGAAGCTCAGCAGCACCCAGAGCACCACGGTGATCGTGAAGATGATCGTGCCCGCGCGGCGCAGGAATATCCAGGCGCGCTGCATCAGCCCGATCGCCAGATCCTTGATCCGCGGTAGCTGATACTTGGGCATTTCCATGATGAAACCGCTGGCCTTGCCCTTGGTCACCGAGCGGCGGAGGATCAGCGCGACGACCATTGCGCCGACGATTCCGGCCAGGAACAGCGCGAACAGCACCAGCCCCTGCAGACCGATGCCTGGTCCGACCGTGCGGTTGGGAATGAAGGCGGCGATGATCACGGCATAGACCGGCAGGCGCGCCGAACAGGTCATCAGCGGGGCGATCAGGATCGTCGTCAGCCGGTCCTTGGGATCGGTGATCGAGCGCGTCGCCATGATGCCTGGGATCGCGCAGGCGAAGCTCGACAGCAGCGGGATGAAGCTGCGGCCCGACAGCCCGACGAAGGCCATGAGCCGATCCATGATGAAGGCCGCGCGCGCCATGTAGCCCGAGGCTTCCATCACCAGGATGAAGAAGAACAGGATGATGATCTGCGGCAGGAAGACCACGACCGAGCCGACGCCGTTGATCACCCCGTCGACCAGGAAATCGCGCAGCAGGCTCTCGGGCAGAGCGCCCTGCACTGCATTACCCATCGCCGCAGCCGTGTCCTCGAGCGCGCCGACGAAGGGATCGGCCCAGGCGAAGACCGCCTGGAACACGACGAACATCAGGGCGAGGAAGATTGCCGGGCCGCACCAAGGATTCAGCAGCACCCGGTCGAGCCGGGCATGCAGCGCGTGGGTCGCGGTTTCCGAGACGATCGCCGCGTCGGCGATGGCATGGGCGGTAACGCGCCGCTCGGTCTGCGTGATGTGCGCGTGCTGAGGCTCGGGCACACGCTCAGGCGCCGCCTCGATCGCCGCGGAGAGTTCAGCTAGACCGCGACGGCGCACAGCGACGGTCGGGATCACCGGCACCCGCAGCGCCTGTTCGAGCGCCCTGGGATCGATCACCAGCCCGTCGCGCTCGGCCAGGTCGATCATGTTGAGCGCGACCACGGTGGGTTTGCCCAGCGCGATCACCTCTTGCGCGAAGACGAGATGCTGTTCGAGGTTCGAGGCGTCGAGCACGATGACCAGCACGTCGGGCGAGGCCTCGCCCTCGTGCTTGCCGAGGATGACCTTGGCGGTCACCTCCTCGTCGGGGCTCGTGGCATGGAGACCGTAGGAGCCCGGCAGATCGGTCAGTTCGATCGGCTGGCCGCCGGGCAGCACGAGGCGGCCCGACTTGCGCTCGACGGTGACGCCCGGATAGTTGGCGATCTTCTGGCGCGCGCCGGTAAGGGCGTTGAACAAGGCGCTCTTGCCGGCATTGGGATTGCCGACGAGCGCGGCACTGCGATGCCGGGTCACTGCATGGACGTTCACTGCTCGAGCACCTCCACGCGCATGGCCTGGGCATGGACGCGGCGCAGCGCCACCGTCATGCGGCCGACCATGATCGCGAGCGGATCGGCCCCGCCGAATACACCGCGATGCGAGACCGCGACGCGCGCGCCTTCGTCGATTCCCAGTGCGCGCAGGCGCTGCGCTTCCTCATCGACCAGTTGCGACCAGTCGACCGCGACGATGCGGGCTCGCCGGCCGACCGGGAGCAGATCCAAGGTGTTGCTTTCGCTCATTCGAGGGTCGCTGCCAGATTGCATGCGTTTTTGCAACTGGTTCGCAATATGACAAATTGTGTCCGCTCAGCGCGCCGGATAGCGCAGCCTTCCGAGGAACCGCGCCACGCTGAAGTGCTCGACCTCGGGGCGCAGAATCTGTGTCTTGAACTTCTCGAAACGACCGATTCCGGCGAGCCGGCGATCGAGGAAGGCCAGCGTCTCCGTCTTGCCCTCGCTCTTGTCGTCGACGAAGACCGCGAGCGTCGTGGTGTAGACCGCACCGAGCGTCGCACGCTTGGTATAGTGGTTGTAATCGGTCGCGGTGTCGCCCGCGAGCCGCCACATGGCATCGGCGCTTTCCCAGCCGAGCTTGAGCGAACGTGCCGCGTTCTGCGGCATGGCCATGATTGCCAGCGCGCGGCGCAGCGCCTCTTCCATGCCGGTAATCGCCTCGAGCCTGAACACCAGAAGCTGTCGCACGCGCTTGTGCACGGGCAGTTCGGCGAGGGATTCGGGCGGAAACTTCGCGAACATCGCTGCGTCGACCGAGGCGATCCAGGCCGAGATCAGGTCCATCGGTCCGTCGGGAAAGGCATAGGCGGCAACGTCGGGATCGACGCCGGCCTGCGCCGCCGCGCCGGCGACGGCCTCGGCGCTCCAGCCGTCGAACACCGCAGCCTGGGCGATCCACGGCGCCAGCGCGAGCCGCAGTTCGTCGACGGTCAGGTCATCGGCAAGGGTCATCGTCAGAACGAGGGGCCATAGACACGGCCCGAGGCGGCGCGCTGCGCGCCCGGCTTGGTATTCGCCTCGATCTCCGCGATCATGGGGCCGGTACGTCCCTCGATCGTGGCATAGTCGCGCGCCGAACGGCCCGAATTATCCTTGCGATCGGGATTGGCGCCGGCCTTGAGCAGGATCCGCATCATACCGATGTCGCGGCGGTGCACCGCCGAGATCAGCGGCGTCTCGCCGGCATCGTTGGGCTCGTCCACCCGCGCCTTGCTCGCGACCAGCACGTCGATGCCCTCGACGAAGCCCAGGCTCGTCGCGAGTTGCAGCGGCGTCACGCCGCGCGCGTCGCGCGCGTTGACGTTGGCGCCCTTGCCGATCAGGAAATTCATCCAGGTGAGATCGCGGCGCTGGGTGACGATGTGCAGCGCAGTCTGTCCGCTGGTGACATCGCGCGTGTTGACGATCGTCGAGCCGGGCTCATTGATCGCCTCCTCGACCTTGGTGCCGTCCTTCTTGCGGACGGCCTCGAGGAACTTGAAGCCCGCCGAGAACTGCGCCTGTGCGGGGCTTGCCACCAGCGCCCCCGCGAGCAGCGGCACCAGGACGCCGAGCATCCGTCCCCGCCACTTGCCTGCCTTGATCACCCTGTTATCTCCTGCTGAGCGGCGCGTGCAGCTTCCCGATCGCGCCAACTCGTCCTTGCGAAGCACGGTTTAGCAGAGCATGAACCGCCACGCCATGATCAAGACATTTCGCGGACTCACCGCGCTTTTCCTGCCGCTCGCGCTGCCCCTCGCCCTGGGCGCCTGCAGCGGCGGCGGTTCCCCCCAGCAGACCGCCCAGCGCCCGCCGCTCGAAGGGGCCGCGATCGGCGGGCCTTTCACGCTCGTCGACAAGACCGGCAGGGCCGTGTCGTGGAGCGACTTCGACGGTAAGTACCGGATCATCTACTTCGGCTACAGCTTCTGCCCCGATGCCTGCCCGGTCGACGTGCAGAAGATGATGCAGGGCTTCGCGCTGTTCGAGAAGGCGCAGCCGCAACTCGCAGCGCAGGTCCAGCCGATCTTCGTGACGATCGATCCCGCGCGCGATACGCCCGAGATCGTCGGCGAATTCGCCGCCGCCTTCTCGCCGCGGCTGCTCGGCCTGACGGGGACCCAGGCGCAGATCGACGCGGCGGCCAAGAGCTTCGCGATCTATCACGCCAAGGGCAAGGAAACCCCTGGCGGCTACCTTATGGATCACAGCCGCACGGCCTATCTGATGGGGCGCAAGGGCGAGGCGATCGCCATGCTGCCGGTCGACAAGGCCCCGAAGGACGTCGCCGCGGAATTGGCGAAATGGGTGAAGTAAAGCCCGCAAAGTTCTGGGAACGCCCGCTCGCTTCGCTCTCACGCACCGAATGGGAGGCGCTCTGCGATGGCTGCGGCAAGTGCTGCCTGCACAAGGTCGAGGACGAGGACACGGGCGAGGTCTATCCGACCAACGTCGCCTGCAAGCTGCTCGATCTCGGCACCGCGCAGTGCAAGGACTACAAGCACCGCCGCGCCTTCGTGCCCGACTGCCTGCGGCTGACGCCGCGCCTGGCAGGCAAGCTCGACTGGCTGCCCGACACCTGCGCCTATCGCCTGCGCGCCGATGGCGAGCCGCTGCCGCCCTGGCATTACCTCGTCAGCGGCGATCGCCAGGCGGTGCACAGCGCAGGCGCCTCGATCGTCGGCAAAGTGGTGAGCGAAGAGGTCGCCGGGCCGCTCGAGAACCACATCGTCTGGCCCGACGACGAAGATGACAATGCTTGACTGGCTGATGCGCAGCCCGCGCGAAACGCCGTCCATCGAGATTGCCGGGCAGGTCCTGCCGATCGTCGTGCGCCGGCTAGCACAGGCCAGGCGCATGACCCTACGCCTCGCGCCTGACGGCAGCGAAGTGCGCCTGTCGATCCCGCGCTGGGGCCGCACCGCCGAAGCAGTGGCTTTCGCGCGCGCGCGCCGCGACTGGCTCGAGAGCCAGCTCGCTGCGCTACCGCGCGCCCAGGCGCCAGCGCCCGACGGCACGCTCACCTATCGCGGCGCCGTACTTCGGATCGCGCACGATCCCGCCCGCCGCCGCAAGCCCGAACTCGCCGAGCGCACGATCATCATCGGCGGCCCCGCCGAATCTCTGCCTGCGCGGCTCAAGCGCTGGCTCGAGGGTGAAGCGCGCGCCGTCATGACCGAGGACCTTACGCATTACTGCGCGCTGGCCGGCAAGCCCGTGCGCAAGCTCGCGCTCACGAGCGCACAGCGGCGCTGGGGCTCTTGCGGACCTGACGGGGCGATCCGGATCAACTGGCGGCTGATCATGGCGCCTGATTTCGTACGGCGCTCGGTCGTCGCGCACGAGGTCGCGCATCTCGTCCACTTCGACCATAGCCCGCGGTTCCATGCGCTGCTCGACGAATTGTTCGAGGGCTCGATCGACGAAGCCAATGCCTGGCTCAAGCGAGAAGGCCGCAAGCTCTACGCCGCGTTTGGCTAGCGCTCCGCAGCGCTAGCGCCTATCTAGCCCCCCATGGGTCTCATTCGGTCACGCAGCTTCCTCAGCCAGGTTTCCTCGCCGCGCGGCATGATCGCCGATTTCGCCGAGGTGTTCCGCCAGGCAGGCAGCAACCGCTGGCGCATCGGCGTCGCCGCAGCGATCTGCACGGTCGCCATCTTCTCGGTCATGTGGAACGAGGGCGGGCGCGGTCTGCCCAAGCCGCCCAAGGTCACCTACATCACGGTCTGGGACCCGCACCGCACCGAGGCCGAGATCGTGGCATCGAACATCGCCAACCAGCGCCGCAAGGAGCGTCTCGCCGCCGAGCAGGCCAAACGCGACGAGGACGTGCGCCAGATGTACAAGACGATCGGCCGCGCCAGCGGCATGGACGTCGACGCGATCGAGAAGCAGGCCAAGGCCGACCAGGCCGCCGAAGCCGCGCGCGAGCGCGCCAAGCTCAACCTCCCCAAGGACACGCCGAAACAGTGAGCGATGATGCGCGCTGGATGGCCGCGGCCGCGAGCCTGGCCGCGCGCGGACTGCCGCTGAGCCGGCCCAACCCTTCGGTCGGCGCGATTCTCGTTCGCGACGGCCGCGTCGTCGGGCGCGGTTGGACCCAGGCTGGCGGGCGCCCGCACGCCGAGGCCATGGCACTCGAGATGGCCGGCGATTCCGCGCACGGCGCGACGCTTTACGTCACGCTCGAACCTTGCGCTCATGCCAGCCCGCGCGGCCCGGCCTGCGCAGATCTCGTCGCCGCGGCGGGCCTGGCGCGCATCGTGGTCGGCTGTCAGGATCCCGATCCGCGTACCGCCGGCGCGGGCCTCGCGCGGATTCGTGCTGCCGGGATAGGCGCCGAACTTCACCCCTCGCCTGAAGTGACCGAGAGCCTGGCCGGCTATCTCACGCAACGCACGAAGAGCCGGCCACATGTAACTTTGAAACTAGCCACTTCGCTTGACGGCGGCATCGCCCTGGCCAGCGGCGAGAGCCAGTGGATCACCGGACCGGCCGCGCGCGCACATAGCCATGTCCTGCGCGCGCGCGCCGATGCCATCCTCGTCGGCGGCGGCACTTTGCGTGCTGACGCGCCGCGGCTCGACGTTCGACTGCCCGGGCTCGAAGCGCGCAGCCCGCAACGCTGGGTGCTGACGCGCGGCGCCGCGCCCGAGGGCTGGCAGGCGCTGCCCTCGCCGCAGGCGATCGCCGGCATGGTAAACGTGCAATACCTCTTCGTAGAGGGCGGCGCCCAGACAGCGGCCGCCTTTCTCACCACGGACTTGGTCGATCGCCTCGTGATCTACCGCGCACCGATCGTGATCGGCGGTGGCAAGCCAGGGGTCGGCGACATCGGCCTGGGCTCGCTCGCCGAGGCACACGACCGCTGGCACCTCATCGACCGCCGCCAGCTTGGCAGCGACACTCTGGAAGTATACGAGAACGCCGCATGTTCACCGGAATAGTCACCGCCGTCGGCACGATCCGCGAAGCCCGCCAGCAGGGCGACCTGCGCGCGGTGATCACCAGCCCTTTCGATCCCGCGGGAATCGCGATGGGCGCGTCGATCGCCTGCTCGGGCACCTGCCTGACCGTGGTCGACAAAGGCGGCATAGAAGGCGATTCCTGGTTCGCAGTCGACATCTCGGCCGAAAGCGTCGCGCGCACTGTGCCTGGGCGGTGGGAACAAGGCCGGCAACTCAACCTCGAACCCGCACTCAAGCTCGGCGACGAACTCGGCGGCCATATCGTCACCGGCCATGTCGATGGCGTCGGCGAAGTGCTGAGCGTGACCCCCGACGGCGATTCGCGGCGGATCGACTTCAAGATCGCGGCCGAGCTCGCGCCCTATCTTGCTGCCAAAGGCTCGATCACGATCGACGGCGTCTCGCTGACGGTCAACGAGGTCAGCGACCAGCCCGACGGCACCTGCCACTTCTCGGTCAACATCATCCCGCACACCGCCGAAGTCACGACGCTCGGCGCGCTGGCGGCGGGCAGCCAGGTCAATCTCGAGATCGATGTGCTGGCGCGTTATCTCCAGCGGATGCAGAGCTTGCGCGGCTAAGCGTTTAACGGACCTCGCGCAAAACTCTCGCGGTCGATTTCATAAACGACATGCCGAACGAGACCGCTGGCGGTCTCGACCACACTCGATCCGTCGGTCAGCCGCCCGCCGATCTTCTCCATCGCGCGGCGCGAGCGCACATTGTCTTCGCCCACACGAAACCGCGCGCGTGCGACGAAGCGCAGCGCGTGATCGAGCATGAGTCGTTTTAATTCAGGATTATAGGCACCAGACCAGTGGCTGCGTGCGAGGAAGGTCCAGCCGATCTCGACCGAACCTCCGTCGGCAGGATCGAAGCCCTCCCAGCGCGACGAGCCGACGATCGCGCCCGTGCTTTTGTCGATCACCGCAATGGCGCCGCCGCCGGCGAGCGCCTGATCGAAGAAGGCGCGGAACACCGGCTCCTGCCAGCGATCGTGCTGCGGGTGGACTTGCCAGATCAGCGAATCCGAAGCGACCGCGTAGAGCGCCGACCAATCGTCGGGGCGCAGGGGACGGAGCAGCAGCCGATCCCCTTCGAGGACCGGCTGCCGGTCCATTTAGGACGTCACGTCCGCGGTGGCGGCGATAAACTTGTCGATGTTGCCGAGGGTCAGGCCGGCCACGTTGATGCGACCCGAGCCCGCGAAGTAGATGCCGTGCTTCTCGCGCATCGCCTGCACCTGTTCAGGGGTGAAGGGGATGATCGAGAACAGGCCGTTCTGGCCGCCAACCGGGGTCAGATCGACACCGCCAACCTTGCCCGCCGCGGCGAGCTTGGCCCGGACCTGGCGCATGCGTTCACGCATCGTATCGAGCTCGTCGAGCCAGGACTTGGTCAGCGCCTCGTCCTCGAGGATCAGGCGGACCGCGGCGGCCCCGTGATCGGGCGGCTGCGACCAGTTGGCGCGCGCGAGGGCATAGGCGTTCGAGATCGGCACGCCGAGCTGCGAAGCTTCCGCCGCCATGATGTAGAGCGCGCCGACGCGATCGCGGTAGAGACCAAAGTTCTTATCGCACGAATAGGCGATCAGCGCCTCGGGCACCGAGACGAGCACGCGGCGCATGCCATAAGCGTCCTCTTCCATGCCCTGGCCCAGACCCTGGTAGGCGAGGTCGAGCACGGGCAGGATCTTCTTGCCGGCCAGCAGACCGGCGATCTCGTCCCAATGGGCATTGGTATAGTCGATGCCCGTGGGGTTGTGGCAGCACGACTGCAGCAGGAAGGCGTCGCCTTCGTCGGCCTCAGCGATCGCCGCGCGGATCGCCTCGATGTCGGCGGTGCCTTCGGGCGTCGCGTGGTTGAAGGTCTTGAGCTCGAGGCCCAGGTCCGCGCAGATCTGCGCGTGGTTCGGCCAGGAGGGCGTGCCCATCCAGATCCGCTTCACCTTGGCCTTGTGCACCACCGCCAGCGCCAGGCGAAGCGAGCCGGTGCCGCCCGGGGTCTGCATGCCCTCTATACGGCCGCCCAGCGACGGATCGTCCTTGCCGAAGACATAGGGCATCAGCTTCTCGACGAAGCCCATGTCGCCCTCGGGGCCGAGGTAGGCCTTGGTCTCCTGGCTCTCGACGAGCTTCTTCTCGGCGGCCTTGATCGAGGCGAAGACGGGCGTGTCGCCCTGCCCCGTCTTGTAGACGCCGACGCCGAGATCGATCTTGTCAGCGCGCGGATCCGCGTTGTGGAGCTTGATCAGCGCGAGAAGCGCGTCGGCGGGCTGTTGCTGGAGGTTCGTAAGCATAACGGCGCGCCCTTAACCCCCGGGAGCGGCCGGGGGCAAGGGCTTTGGCCGCCTATTCAGAAATTCACCCGCGCCGTGACACGGATGTCGCGGCCGGCAAGCGGCGCGTAGTCCTTGAGCACCGAAGCGTGGCGGCGCGCATCGACGTTGAAAATGTTGTTCGCCGACAGCGCCAGGGTCAGCGGGTGATCGAGCCCCCAAGGCCGCACGTTGAGCTCGGCATTGACCAGGGTGAAGCCGGGCGTGCGCGTCTCGAAGGGCGAGACGCGGTTCTGCGCGGTGACGTGTTCGACCTCGCCGCGCAGGTCGAATATCCGCGCCTTGTACGAGACCCCGCCGAGCACGCGCAGCGGCGGGATGCGCGGCGCCGGCCCCGAACCCTCGATCGTCGCGTGGACATAGTCGGCCAGGGCATCGACGCCGAGCTTGGCATCGCCGATCCGCGCAAGGACGAGCGAGGCCTGCGCCTCGAAGCCGTAGTAGCGCGCGTCGGCCTGGCGGAACTGGTAGACGGGCAGGCCGTCCTCGATCGCGCCGGTCAGGTCCTGGTAGATGAAGTTCGAGAACCACGAGTGGTAGGCCGAGGCCTCGAAGGTGTAATTGTCGCCGCTGCCGCGCAGGATCGCCTCGACGCTCCAGGCGCGCTCGCTCTTGAACCCGGGATCGCCGATCTCGAAGGCTTCGGTGCCCGCGTGCGGACCGTTGGCGAAGAGTTCCTCGGCCGAAGGCGCGCGCTCGGTGCGCGAGGCATTGACGCCAAAGCGCCAGCCCGGCGCGAGCGCATAAGAGGCACCAAACGATCCCGAAAAGGCATCGAAGCGCCGCTCGCCGGTGAAGAACTGCGGCTGGTCCGCGCCGGGCGCGGCACTGACCGTCGAATGCTCGAACCGCGCGCCGGCCTCGACCTTGAGCGCACCATAGTCGAGCTGCTGCAGGGTGAAGAGGCCGAGCTGCTGGGTCTTGTTCTTCGGCAGAAAGGCTTCGTCGCCAACCACGTCGAAATCGCGCGCAAAGAACTGCGCACCGGTGACGCCGCGCCAGGCCCCGCGCTTGGCCTGGGTCAGCTCGAGCCGGCCTTCGAGGCCCTTGTTGTAGAAGGCCGTGCCGATCGCACCGTCTTCCTCGAGCTCGAAATGGCTATAGTCGGCATAACCGAGCCGCAGCGCGATCTTGTCGATGACGTCGCCGCCGGCGTTGATCTCGGCACGCGCATCGACGCGGTCCTGCCTGAGGCTGATCCGCGGCGCTTCCTGCTCCTGCCCCGGCTGCGTCGCATAGCGCACGGGAATGCCATAGAGGCTGTCGTAGTGGCCATAGGATATGCCGATGCTGCCACCCTCGTCGATATAAGCGGCGCCGGCACCCGCGGCCCAGGTCTCGCTGGCGCTGTTGGGGAGCTTGCCGCGCACGGCGGCGTTGTCGGCAAAGCCCGAGGCCAGCGCCTCGGCCCGCAGCGCCGGCGACAGCACATAGTCGCCGATCTTGAGATCGTCGGTCTTGGTGTAGCTGCCGTCGACATGGATCACCCAGCGCCCCGCCACGGGCACGTCGACCGCGCCCGCCACCGAGCGCTCGTTCGCCGCCGAACCGTAGGTCGCGAGCGCGCCGGCATGAATCGCCTCGTCGGGCACGGTCACGGGAATACGCCGGTCGATGACGTTGACCACGCCGCCGATCGCCGAGGAGCCATATAGCAGCGACTGCGGTCCGCGCAGGACCTCGATGCGCTCGGCCAGCAGCGGATTGACCACGGCCGCGTGGTCGGCCGAGGTGTTCGACACGTCGATCGCGCCGAGCCCGTCGGTCAGCAGCCGCACGCGCTCGCCCTGGAGGCCACGCAGCACGGGACGCGAGGCGGTCGGCCCGAACGAGGTCGCGGAAGCGCCGGGCGTATGGGCCAGGGTCTCGCCGATCGACGGGCGCAGCGCCTGGGTCAGCGCCTCGGCCTGGACCACGGCGACACCGGAGAGCATGTCCTGCCGGGCGTTACGCAGCCCGCCGGTAACGACGATCTCGGTGCTCTTCTCGCGATGGAAGGCGGGTTCGCCGGCCTGGTCGGCATCGCCCGGCGGCGGCGCGGCATCCTGCGCCAGCGCGGCCACGGGGACCAGCAGAACGGACAAAGCAGCCCCGGCACCCAGAAGGGAACGCCGAAGCCGCGAATCGGTGTGATAATATATCGTCGCCATGAATCGCCGTTACGCCGGCACAGCTCATGTGACAATGTTACATTTATGAATTCGCCGTAATCTTACGCCGCCTGGCCCCGCCGTGATGGCTCAGAACGGCAGCCACTTCTGTTTGTCGGAAAACTTCATGTAGCCGGCGTTGATGCCGAGCCGCAGCCCCGCGCCCATGCGCACCGGGACAAGCACGACGTTTCCGCGGCGCAGATAGGAGACGTTGAAGCCGCCGACGAGATAGGCCTGGCCCTCGCCCGCGCCGTAGCGCTTGTAGAGATCCTGCGTGTCGTAGAGGTTGTAGACGAGGACGAAGGCGTTGCCCGCATTGGCGCCGGCGTCGAAGCCGATCGACGGGCCGGTCCAGTAGACCGGACGCTGGCCTTCGACCTTGTGGTGAAGTGTGCCCGAGCCGTAGCGCAGACCGACGACGAAAGCGCCACCGCCCTCGCGGCCGATGATGTAGCCGTTCGGCTCGCCCTGCTTCTTGAGCACGTCCTCGATCATCTGCGCGAGCCCTTGCGCGCCCTTGCCGAAGACGCCTTCGGCAGCGCCGATCAGGTCGTCCTTGTGGAAGGTGTTGCCGCCATTGGTCGGGATCGCCACAGGCGGCAGCGTCGGCGCCGCGCCCGGAACGCCCGGATTGCTCAGCGGCGCGTTGTAGACCGGATCGGCTGCAATCGTCGGCACCGTCGGAGCCGCCACGGGCGCTGCCGGCGCGCTCCGCGGGGCTGATAGATCGCCATCGATCGCATCGGGATCGACAGAGCGAATCTGTGCCGCCACGGGCGACGCCGTCATTGCGAAAGCCGATGCGATGCTGATGACCGTCGGCCAGAGAGAAGTGTTGCGCACCATCGTGCTTGCCTCCGTACCCAGGCAGTCTGCCTTGGACCTATTCGTGAGGCCTGCCTGCACCCATTATGGTTAACAGACAGTTACCCGCGCTGCCGCAACGGGGCAGCGACGAGGCGAATCGAAATTGCGGCCAGGCGAGTCGAAGCGCTCCTATTTCTCGCGCCAGGTGACCCGGTAGAGATCGAACCGCCGATCGTGGAGGTTCTGCACCACGCCAGAGCGGCGGCTGGTCAGCAAGTCGTCGAGGCTGAGGTCGGCGATCGCGATCGTCTCGGTGTTGGGCGCGGTGTCCGCGGCCACGCCGTCGCGCGCGAAGGCGAAGTCCGACGGCGTCAGAATCGCGCTCTCGGCATAGTGGACGTCCATGTTCTCGACATTGGGGATATTGCCGACCACCCCCGAGGTGACGACGTAGCACTGATTCTCGACCGCACGCGC
>SECS01000193.1 GCA_004211435.1 Novosphingobium sp.
GGCAAGCGCGTCGACTATTCGGGCCGTTCGGTCATCGTGACCGGTCCCGAGCTCAAGCTGCACCAGTGCGGCCTGCCCAAGAAGATGGCGCTCGAGCTGTTCAAGCCGTTCATCTACGCGCGTCTCGATGCCAAGGGTCTGTCGATGACCCTCAAGCAGGCGAAGAAGTGGGTCGAGAAGGAGCGCAAGGAAGTCTGGGACATCCTGGACGAGGTGATTCGCGAACACCCGGTCATGCTCAACCGCGCGCCGACGCTGCACCGTCTGGGCATCCAGGCGTTCGAGCCCGTGCTGATCGAAGGCAAGGCGATCCAGCTGCACCCGCTCGTCTGCTCGGCCTTCAACGCCGACTTCGACGGTGACCAGATGGCCGTCCACGTGCCGCTCTCGCTGGAAGCCCAGCTCGAAGCGCGCGTGCTCATGATGTCGACCAACAACATCCTGAGTCCTGCGAACGGCAAGCCGATCATCGTGCCGTCGCAGGACATGGTCCTGGGTCTCTACTACCTGTCGATGGACCGCGCCGGCGAACCGGGCGAGGGCATGCTGCTGGCCGACATGGCCGAAGTGCATCAGGCGCTCGAGGTCAAGGCCGTGACCCTGCACTCGAAGATCATCGCGCGCGTTCCGCAGACCGACGAGAGCGGCAAGGAATACCTGAAGCGCTTCGAGACCACGCCGGGCCGCATGCTGATCGGCGAGTGCCTGCCGCGCAGCCACAAGGTGCCCTTCGAGATCGTCAACCGCCTCCTCACCAAGAAGGACGTGGGCGACGTGATCGACGAGGTCTATCGTCACACCGGTCAGAAGGACACGGTGCTGTTCGCCGACGCGATCATGACCTTGGGCTTCCGCAACGCCTTCAAGGCGGGCATCTCGTTCGGCAAGGACGACATGATCATCCCGGACACCAAGGATGCGTTGGTCGACGAGACCAAGGCGCTGGTGGCTGACTACGAGCAGCAGTACCAGGACGGTCTGATCACCCAGCAGGAAAAGTACAACAAGGTGATCGACGCCTGGAGCCGTTGCGGCGACCAGGTCGCGAACGCCATGATGGAAGAGATCAAGGCGATGCCGATCGACCCGGAAACGGGCCGCATGGCACCGATCAACTCGATCTACATGATGTCGCACTCGGGCGCTCGTGGTTCGCCGACCCAGATGAAGCAGCTCGCCGGTATGCGCGGCCTCATGGCCAAGCCGTCGGGCGAGATCATCGAGACGCCGATCATCTCGAACTTCAAGGAAGGCCTGACCGTCCTTGAATACTTCAACTCGACCCACGGTGCCCGTAAGGGTCTGGCCGATACCGCGCTCAAGACGGCGAACTCGGGTTACCTGACCCGTCGTCTGGTCGACGTGTCGCAGGACTGCGTCGTCGTGATCGACGACTGCGGCACCGAGCGCGCGCTCGAGATGCGTTCGATCGTCCAGGGCGGTTCGACCATCGCCTCGCTCGGCGAGCGTATCCTGGGCCGTACTCTGGCCGAGGATATCGTCGACAAGGAAGGCAACGTGATCGTGCCCAACGGCACGCTGCTCGACGAGCCGACCACGGCGAAGATCGAAGCGACCGGCCTCCAGGCCGCGCGCATTCGTTCGCCGCTGATCTGCGAAGCGACGCAGGGTGTCTGCGGCAAGTGCTACGGCCGCGATCTCGCGCGCGGTACGCCGGTCAACATCGGTGAGGCCGTGGGCGTCATCGCCGCCCAGTCGATCGGTGAGCCGGGTACCCAGCTGACCATGCGTACGTTCCACATCGGTGGCGCGGCGCAGGTCAACGAGACCTCGCACTTGGAATCGATCGCGGACGGCACGGTTCAGTACCGCGACATCCCGACGATCGTCGACAAGCGCAACCGTCGCCTCAGCCTTGCCCGTAACGGTGAGATCGTGGTGTTCGACACCGAGGGCCGCGAGCGCGCGATCCACAAGGTGCCTTACGGTACCCACCTGCTGCACACCGACGGTGCGACGGTGAAGGAAGGCGAGCGTCTGGCCGAGTGGGATCCGTTCACCACCCCGGTCATCACCGAGAAGCCGGGTATCGTGAAGTACCAGGACCTGATCGATGGCCGCACGCTGACCGAGCAGACCGACGAAGCCACCGGCATGACCAGCCGCGTCGTCACCGAGAACCGCGCCGCCGGCCGGGGTAAGAAGGAGGACCTGCGTCCCCGGATCACCCTGCTCGACGAGGCCTCGGGCGAAGCCGCGCGCTACATGATGGCGCCGAACACGACGCTGTCGGTCGAGGACGGTCAGATGGTCGAGGCCGGCGACGTGCTCGCCCGTGCCTCGCGCGAAGCCGCCAAGACGCGCGACATCACCGGCGGTCTGCCGCGCGTTGCCGAGCTGTTCGAGGCGCGCAAGCCGAAGGACAACGCGATCATCGCCAAGATCTCGGGTCGGATCGAATTCGTCCGCGACTACAAGGCGAAGCGCAAGATCGCGATCATCCCCGAGGAAGGCGATCCGGTGGAATACCTGATCCCCAAGTCGAAGGTGATCGACGTTCAGGAAGGTGACTGGGTCAAGAAGGGCGACAACCTGATCTCGGGCTCGCCCGATCCGCACGACATCCTGGAAGTGCTCGGCGTCGAAGCGCTGGCCGAATACCTGGTTGCGGAAATCCAGGAAGTCTATCGCTTGCAGGGCGTTAAGATCAACGACAAGCACATCGAGGTGATCGTTCGCCAGATGCTGCAGAAGGTCGAGATCACCGACGGCGGCGACACCACGCTGCTGCCGGGCGAGCAGGTCGATTACGAGGAAATGCTCGAATACAACGGCAAGCTCGAGACGGGCCTCCGCCCGGCCGAAGGCAAGCCGGTGCTGCTCGGCATCACCAAGGCTTCGCTGCAGACGCGCTCGTTCATCTCGGCCGCTTCGTTCCAGGAAACCACCCGCGTGCTCACGCAGGCGGCGGTCGAAGGCAAGAAGGACTCGCTGATCGGCCTCAAGGAGAACGTGATCGTCGGCCGTCTCATCCCCGCCGGTACCGGCGCGGGCATGAACCGTCTGCGTGTCGCCGCCTCGAGCCGCGATGCCGCGCTGCGCGCGCAGTATCGCAAGCTGCAGGAGCACCTGATCGCGCCCGCAACCGCGGCTGAAGAGCATGCGGCCGAGCTCGCCCAGGGCCCCGAAGCGGCGATCGGCGACGATCCGCTGGCGAGCATGGAAGGCGAGACCCACGGCACCGACGCCGATGCCGGCGACTACCTGCTGAAGGGCGACGAGGCCGAATAAGCCTTTCGCCTCGCTACAAGAACAGGCCCCGCCGGAGCGATCCGGCGGGGCTTTTTCGTGGGCGGGCCGATCGTGGTAGACCGGGGCATGAGCGTGATCCTCGATTCGACGGCGATCGCCGGGCTGGCGGCCTGGTCGGCCCTGGTGTTCTGGCTGGGACGGCTTTCGGCTGCGCGTGGCGCGCGCGACCTGTCGGGCCCACCGCCGAGGCTCGGGGTTCCGGCGCGGCCCGTCGCTGCCACCCGTTTCCCGGCAGATCTTCCGCCCGACAGGCTCGCCGAGATCCGTGACGAGCTTGCGCAGGGCAACAAGATCAATGCGATAAAGTTGATGCGCGACGCCACCGGGCTCGGGCTTGCCGAAGCCAAGCAGGCGGTCGAATCGCTCGAAGGATAGGCCCGGGCAAACTCGTCGCGAAAATCCCCCAACTCCCCCTGCGTGACACTATCAGGACATTGTTAACCTTCGTGTGACACATCATGACAGTGATCTGTCGAGTTTTTCCGGGGGGTAGGCTCGCATCGTGACGGTATTTACTATTCGTGCCCACAAGCGTTTCGCGGTCTGTCGCAAGATAAGGCTCGGCAAGTCCGGGCGTCGCGGCGTCGACGGTTTGCTGATCGAACTCTCGCTCGACGGATGCCGCATCAGCCACGCTTCCAAGACAGACAGCTTTGCGCTCGACGAGCCGATCGTGCTGCGTATCAGCGGTGCCGACCCGATCGAGAGCCAAGTGCGCTGGCTGCGCGAAGGCGTGGTCGGCCTGCGCTTCGCCCGCCCGCTGCACAACGCCGGGCTCGAGGCGCTGATCCGGCTCTGCCGCTCGGAGCCGGTCATCACCGCCGCCTGAACCGCTCTTTCCGTCCTGCGTGACACCGCGGTTCGTCGCGGTTAGACTGGTCCCCTTCAAAGGAGACCGGCGCATGAGCGATAACGATCCTTCCGCCCAGCCCGCCCCGCGGGCCGACCTCGGTCAGGGGCCAGCGGCTCCGGCCTCCGATCCTACGGTGACCGGCGGTTTCGAATTCAATCATCCGACGATCATCAGCCTGCTCTATCTCGCCTCGATGGTGGTCGGGGTGACCGCCATCGTCGGCATCGTGCTCGCCTATGTCTGGAAGGGTGAGGCGCACGAGGCCTGGGAGGCCTCGCACTACCAATACCTGATCCGCACCTTCTGGATCGGCCTGATCGGCAGCGTGATCAGCGTCGTGCTGATGATCGTTGCGATCGGCTTCCTGCTGTTGCTGGCGGTTGGCGTTCTGGTCCTGGTGCGCTGCGTGCTGTCGCTGGTAAATGCGCAGAAGCGCAAGCCGATGCCCAATCCCGAGAGCCTGTTCGTCTAGGGTTCTTCGCGGAAACGCGCGGCTTATCGCGCCGTTTCGGAGGGAAATACCAGCCGCGGGCCGGCGATCAGCGGTGCAGGGTGGTGGCATGAAGGCCGCCATCGCAACGCTCGCTCTGGTCCTCGTGGGGACTGCGCCATCGACCAGTCCGGCCGCCCCGGCCGCTGGCGGACCTGCTCAACGCCGGCGGCTTCACCCTGCGGCCGGCCGACCGCGTCGAAGACGCCTATGGCCGCCGCCTGCTCGTTGCCACGCGCGACGGCGAGAGCCTGGGGGCGATGCTCACGGCCGAAGGCCTGGCCGAGCCCTGGCGCGGCCATCGGCGGGCTTGGTGTCGCAGTTAGCGGATCAATCGTCGAACAGGTCTGACAGCCAGTGCTTGCGCTTCTTGTAGGGCTTGTGCTGGCCCTTCCCGTAATCGTCTCGCCCGTGACTGCCATGCCCATAGCCGCCGTGATCGTATCCGCGCGGCGCCCAGGGATCGCTGCCGCCGGACTGGTGCAGCGGTGCCGACGGTTGCGGCGCAGCCGCCGGGGCGGCAGCCTGCGGCTCTGGCGCGCTGCGCTCGATGATCTTGTCGAGTTCGCCGCGGTCGAGCCAGACCCCGCGGCATTGCGGGCAATAGTCGATCTCGATCCCCGAACGCTCGCTCATCGCGAGCGGGACGCGGCATACGGGGCACGACATGGCGGCGACTTCGGACTCGGTACGCATCTTGGCTCCTTCGATTTCGCCCCGCCCTCAAGATAGGACCGATGCGCCGGGTTTCCATGGCGCGGCAAATACGGCGCTCTCGCGCAGGGTGACGGTGCCGATCGCCGGACGTCCATCCTTCGAGACGATGCTGTTCGACTTCTGGGAATTCGACGCGGCGGGCAAGGTTCGCTCGGTGTTGCAGTTCGCCTACGCGGCGAGGATCGCGAGTGAATTTGCTGCCATGGCGCGTTAGCGCGAACCGGCTTAGACATTGGTCGTAAGTAGAAACGTCAAGGGTTAACTTACCCCGGGATTTACCATGACTTCGTAGAAACCGGTCAAATCGGTCGCGAAGGTGGCAAGTGATGAACAGCGTAAACCAAGCTAATTCGGCATCTACCAGACTCGACTTCTTCGGCATCTCCGAAGCAGACTATGGTAAATTTCCCAAGCTCGCCAAGCAGATCGACAAGGTCGTTACCAAGGCGCTCGACGATCTCTACAAGAAGATCAAGCAGACGCCTGAAGTCGCTCATTTCTTCACGTCCGATCATGTGATCGAACATGCCAAGAGCAAGCAGATCGCCCACTGGGCTGGCCTGTTCGCCGGGCGGATGGGCCCTGAATATCATGCGAATGCCGAACAGATCGGCATGGTCCACGCGCGTATCGGCCTGGAACCGACCTGGTATATCGGTGGCTATGCGAGCGTGCTCGAGCGCGTGATCAAACAGATCTGCGGCGGCCTGATTGGCGGCACCGCCGGTGCCACCGTCGCCACCCTGGTCAAGGTTGCGCTCGTCGACATGGACATCGCGCTGTCGGCCTATTTCAAAGCCGAGGAACAATCGCGTCTCGCGGTGATCGACCAACTCGGCCAGGCGCTCGCCGAGGTCGCCAATGGCAATTTCTCGGCCAAACTGACTGGCCTGCCCGAGGCCTACAAGCAGATCGAGCGGGATTTCGAGGCGATGCGCGAAGGCATCGACGGCGCGCTGACCGCGGTCGCCGACGGCGCCGGGCGGATCAACACCGGGTCGAGCGAAATCCGCCAGGCCTCCGAAGACCTGGCCCAGCGCACCGAACGCCAGGCGGCCTCGCTCGAGGAAACCGCGACGGCCATGGAAAAGCTGACGGTCGGCGTGCGCGAAGCGGCCGACGGCGCGATGAACATGACCAAGGTCGCGGGCGAAGCCAACAGCGAAGCGCACACCGGCGGCCAGGTCGTCGGCCAGGCGGTCGCGGCCATGGACCGCATCCAGAAGAGCTCGGCCGAGATATCGACGATCATCGACGTCATCGACGGCATCGCCTTCCAGACCAACCTGCTCGCGCTCAACGCCGGTGTCGAAGCCGCGCGTGCGGGCGAGGCGGGCAAGGGCTTCGCGGTCGTCGCCAACGAGGTCCGTCTGCTCGCGCAGCGCTCGGCCGATGCCGCCAATTCGATCAAGGCGCTGATCAACACCAGCGTCGAACAGGTCAGCCTCGGCGCGCAGCTCGTCGACAAGTCGGGCACGGCCTTCGAGGCAATCGCCGCGCGCGTCGGCGATGTCGACAAGCTCGCGACGACGATCGCCGGCCTCGCGCAGACCCAGGCGGTCAATCTCGCGCAGGTCAACGCCGCGGTCCGCGACATGGACCAGATGACCCAGCACAACGCCGCCATGGTCGAGCAGTCGAGCGCCGCTTCGCGCAGCCTCGCCAGCGAGGCGGGCGAGCTGTCGAGCCTGGTCGCCCGCTTCACGCTTTCGGGCGGCGCGCGCCAGGTCACCGCGGCCCCGGCCAGCCAGTCCACGAAGTCGAACGTTGCGCTCATCCGCCAGCCTATGCCGTCGCGTCCGCACGCGGTGGCGGGCAATACCGCGCTGAGCGAGGACTGGAGCGAGTTCTGAGCCGGTCGCGGCTGAACCGCTCTTGCCCGATCCCCGGCGGCGAACGATAAGCGCCGCCATGGGTACTGTGCACAAGTTCAAGCGTCCGCCGAAGAATCGCGGCCAGTTCCGTGGCCAGACCGGCGCTCAGACCGGGGGGCCGCGGCCACCGCGCGATCCGCGTGGTGGTGGCCGGCGCTGGTGGCAGTGGAAATGGCTGCCCCCGCTCGCGGTTCTGGCCCTGGCCATCGGCCTCGGCCTGCTCAGCACCTGGCGCTGACCCCCGAACATGCGATCAGACCGTATGGCTCGCACGCTCGCGGCCTCGATCGCGCGGCGCCAGTCGCGCGGGCTGGTCGATGCCGCCGCGGGCATGACCGACGTGGTGATCCACGGCCGGGTCGATCTCCAGGCCGTCGCCGAAGACATGATCGTCGCCGCGAGCCGCCTGGCCTCGCCCGTGCGGCAGTCGTGGGCGGCTTGGTTCACGCTCGACGTCGAGGACCGGCGCGAGCTGCGCCGCCGCGAAGGCCGCCGCCGGCGCCTCGCCGAACAGGCGCGCAGCGACCCGGCCTCGGCCCCCGCCGCCCTGGCACGGCTGCGCATGCGCGAACTCGAGGATTGAGCGCGGGCCGCGCGCGGCCGTTCAGGCGAGCGTGAGGAAAATCTCGGCCTCGAGCACCCAGTCGGCACCGAGCCGGCGCCACTTGGCGCTGTAGCTGCCCGACGCGAGTTGGCGCCCGGAGAGGCTGACGCCGCGCCATTGTCCATGCTCGAAGGCGAGCGGCGCGACCGCCGAGGCCTCGATCCGCTCGGGCGTGCGCGTGTAGATCGTGCGGTCGCGCGCGGCGAATTCGTGCTTCCACGACTTGAGCTGCGCCTGCCGCCCCGAAATCACCGCGCTGTCGGTCCCCGCGACGAGCACGACGTCGCGCGCGAGCAGCGGCCCGATCGCCGCGAGA